>CAYJPU010000269.1:0-3806 GCA_964372105.1 uncultured Undibacter sp. | reverse complement strand
CAGTGGCCGGCGGCGCAGGCGCTCGGCGTGTCGCGCGCCACCTTCGACGCCGCGATACGCGGCCTCGAGCCAGACCTGTCGCTGCCCGATCTCGCCATCCCCGGCCGCACCGTCCCGCCGCCGCAGCAGCCGGAGTTCGTGCAGACCCCGGCGCAGTACCTGCGCGAGGCGACGTTCGACCGCCTGGCCGCGCGCGGCAAGCAGCTCGCCGCGCAATATCGTGACACGCTGGCGCGCATCGAACGCGAGATCGGCGTGCCGGGCAACGTCGTGCTGGCGATCTGGGCGCGCGAGACCGACTACGGCGGCTACAAGCTGCCGCACGACGCCATCCGCGTGCTGGCGACGCAAGGCTACACCGGCAAGCGCAAGGATTTCTTCCGCAACGAATTCCTGCACGCGCTGAAGATGCTGCAGGACGGCACGCCGCGCGGCGACATGCGCTCGTCGTGGGGCGGAGCCATGGGGCTGACGCAGTTCCTGCCGTCGGAATATTACAAATACGCCGTCGACTTCGACGGCGACGGCCGCGCCGACATTTGGCGCTCGGTGCCGGACGCCTTGGCGTCGGCGGCCAAGCAACTCGCCGGCAAAGGCTGGGTGCGCGGGCAGCGCTGGGCCTACGAGGTGAAGGCGCCGGCGAATGCCGATTGCAGCATCGGCGTGCCGGAGGTGACGATGCCGATCGGCGATTGGGTCAGGCGCGGCTTTGCGCCGCTCGGCCGGCGGCTCGACGCCGCGGAGACGGCGCTGCCGGCCTCGCTGCTGCAGCCGGAGGGCAGCTACGGCCCGGCGTTCCTGGCGCCGAAGAACTACTTCGTGCTGAAGGACTACAACTACTCGGACCTCTACGTGCTGTTCGTCGGCCACCTCAGCGACCGCATCGCCGGCGCCAAGGCCTTCGTGACGCCGTGGAGCAAGACGGCGCAGATGCGCACGGCCGACGTCGAGACCATGCAAAAGCGGCTCACCGCGCTCGGCCTGTACAAGGACAAGATCGACGGCAAGGCCGGCATGCTGACGCGCGCGGCGTTAGGGGCCTACCAGAAGCAGAACGGCCTGACGGTCGACTGCTGGCCGACGGCGGCGGTGCTCGGCCACATGCGGCGGTAGGGGGAGGGGCCCCCCCCGAAACGCAAAACGCCCGGCTGAGCCGGGCGTTTTCTATTGTGCAGGGTGCGGCTTGCTATCAGTTGCAAACCTCAATGCGCCGGTGCCTCCAGCCGTAGCCCTCGACCCAGATGCGCTGGCGTTCGACGCGGCAGATCGGGCCTTCTTCGTAATAGACCCGCGGCGGCGGCTCGACATAGACCGGGGCCGGCTCGTAGTAGCGCGGCTGGCTGTTGGCGATGGCGCCGCCGAGGATGGCGCCGGCGGCAATGCCGCCGATGACGCCGGCGGCGACGGCGCCGCCACGGTCACGGGCATCGGCGGAAGTGGGCAGCGCCGCGGCAACCAGGCCGGCCGCGGCAAGCGCGATCATCGTATGCTTCATGGGATAGCTCCTTGCGGCCGTTGTCAGCGATGCGAATGTCAGCGGTGCGAAAGCGTTGCGGGGATGATGCGCCTGAGCCCTTACGCGATTGTTAAGGACAGGTGAAACAAGCCCGCGAAACTCAACTTGGCCAGCACGCCCGTCCAATATGTCGAAAATGGGGTGCCCCAAATAATACCCCCCGGAAACCCACGGAAAAGGCCCGGATCCGCGCGGACCCGGGTCTTCCCAATCAAGACGCTTCGTCAGGCCTTAGTCGCAGACGCGGACGCGGCGCGTCCGCCAACCCCAGCCGTCCCAGACGCGTTCGCGCTGCCAATAGCAGTAGCCGCCGTAATAGACGGGGCCGGGGCCGTAGGCGTAGTAGCCGGGGTGGCCGTAATAGCCGTTCTGCGAGGCGATGCCGCCGATGATGGCGCCGGCGGCGAGGCCGCCGATGATGCCGGCGGCAACGGCGCCGCCGCGGCCGCGGGCTTCAGCCTGCTGCGGGGTGGCCATGGCCGCGACAACAAGGGCCGCGGCGGCCGTGAGAGCTGTCAGAGTCTTGTGTGTGCGGGTCATGGCGTAACCTTCCTTTGCTCAGTTACTTCGGACCGGGTTCGTCGAGGTCGTATGGCGAGGCCGTATGAATTGAACGACCGGTCTCCTGGTTTCCTGCGGATGTTTCCTGCGATCGAGTCGTGTCGATCGGCCTTGCGATTTCGCCCACAGGTTCAACGTTTGCGTGAGGGCGAAGTTCCAGCTTGGCGCGTGAACGCGCGGTGAACGGAACGTTCGGAATGGCGCCGGGTGGCCGCCGCGCGGCATTAAATTTCCGCAACGCTTGTGGCGCGATTGCGGCAACGGCGAAGGCCCGGCGACGTCACACGCACGAAAAAGGCCCGCGGATCAGCGCTTGCCGCGCTTGCCGTGCTTCTTCGCCTTGCGCTTGGCTTTCTTTTTGGCCTTTTTGCCCGGCTTGTTGGCGGCGTCTTTGTGTTTGCGGCGCACCAGCGGGCGGCCGACGTTGCGCAGGAACAGCTTCTCCAGCGGATAGCTCAGCTTCTTCACCGCGTCGGTGAACGGCAGCCACGCGACTTTGGCGATGTCGCTCATCAGATCGCGGCTCGGCCGGGCGGCGGCGCGCATGTGCCAGAACTGCACCAGCTTCGGCCGCCCTTGCGCCCGGTAGACCATGGCGCCGAGGAATTCGCGCACGTCGACGCGATGGCCGGTCTCCTCGAACACTTCGCGGCGCGCGGCGGCCTTGGGCCGCTCCTTCACCTTCAGCTTGCCGCGCGGCAACACCCAATGGTCGTCCTTGGCGCGTTGCACCACGGCAATGAGCGGGCGCGCGCCCTTGCGCACCACGATGCCGCCCGCCGCCTGGATCGGTTTCCGCGCCATGCCGACTCGATTCGTCGCTCCGTTTTCGTTCGTTGCGTTTAGCAAAAAACGCCGCGCCGCACGCTGCGAAAATGCGCGCCGGCTGTGGGCTTGTGGGCAACGCGGACCGCGGCTGCGCGTCACAAATCATTCACCGGGCCTCGCGGGTGGTGTCGGGCTGTGCCGGCGGCGGCAGCGCGCGTTCGAGCGCCCGATGCCAGCGCGCGCACAGTGCCGCTTCGCCTTCGCGCTCGGCCAGCGTCAACGCCTCGCCGAACGACAGGCGCTGCTGCGCCGCGACGCCGACACAGGCGAACCACAGCCGCGTCAGTGGCGGCACTGAGGGCAGATGGCGCGGCAGGCAGTGCAACGGCTCGCCATCGCAGCGGCCTTTACGGCGGCAGTCTTTCTGCGCGCACGACCGCCAGATGCCGAGCACGTCGTTCCAGCGCCGCGTGGTTTCGCGCAGCGACAGCTTCGGTGCGGCGCGCACGGGACGCGGCGCGACCGCCGTCGGACGCAGGCGCGGCCGGCGTTCGGGTTGCGGCGCGGGCGCAACGGCCGCCGCGACATGCGCGAGCAGGCGGTCGTCGCGCGAGGCCGGCGGCCGCGGCGGCGGCGCGATGAAGACACGGTGCGGATAAAGCGTGGGCTTGAACGGCTTGAACCCTTTGGGCGCCGGCAGTCGCGGGCTTTGGTCGAGGGACATGGCGTCGCGCTTCCTGTGGCTAAGCTTGGGGGATGCGGGGAGGGCGTGCGTCATCGCCCCTGTTCTTGGTCGCGGCCCGGGGTGGCCGGTCGTTCCTGGTGCCCCCCGCGCTTAAAGCGAGGGGGGACGGCGCGCCGATCGACGCGACGTTTTTAGTTTTGTGCCGCGCTTCCTTCTCAGGAAGCACGGGCGCCTCTCGGCGCGCCGTCGCAGCGTCTTGACGGCGCCGGGCCGCGC
>CAYJPU010000268.1:0-3858 GCA_964372105.1 uncultured Undibacter sp. | reverse complement strand
GAGAGCATTCGTTTCGCTCCGTGGGGCGGGGACGCAACCGAATCACGCGCGAACAAAGGCGATTCGTGGGTACCATATTTCACCGGCGGGCGTCGTCGCGCTGCATCGCGCGGCGCGCGGTACCGCGAGACTGTGCGGTTGTTGTCAGGGCTTGCGGTGCAGCGCCTCCAGCCGCCCCGGCGTCAGGCCGCCGCCGGGCGACGGCTGGTTCAAGCGGGCGCAAGGGATCCCGGCGCGCCCGCTTCGCCGCGCCCTATTGCGTCAGGATCTTCGGATACAGCGTCTTCCAGAAGCCGCAGTTATGTGTGGCGCCGGCGTCGAACGGGCCGACCTTGCCGGGGTCGAAGCGCATCACATCGCCGTCCGCCTTGAACAGCGGCCAGGCCGGCGCGTCCTTCGCCACCGGCTTGCCGGTCTTCGCGAAGCTCATCCAGTAAGCCATCATCTGCTTGGCGAGCGTGAGCGAGCCGGGCTTGAGGTCGGGCCCCGCGATCTTGGTCGTGTTGTCGAAATGCGGAAAGAAGTACGGCAGCTCCGACGAATGCACCGCACCCATCTCGAAGCCCGGATTGGTGGTCACATCCGGCGCGTCGCGGTCGCCGAACACAAGCTCGTACACCGGCACGCGCTTGGCCATCAGCTTGCCGGCCTCCAGGTAAATGCAGTTGTTGAGGCCGACGCTCGGATTGAAGTCCGACATCACGGTGCCGAGCGCCGCCGCCGCCGATGAATAGTTCGCCGCCGGATACTGCTTGAGGACCGCGTCGGTGTTGCCGCCGTAGACCGCCTTGAGCTTGTCGGCGTAATTGTCGTTGCTGATCTTGGCGCCGGCCTGGATGTCATAGGCCACGTAAAGCCGCAGCTCGTCGCGGGTGCCGCCGTTCATCACCGGCACGCGCACGAACTTGCCGGTGCGGAAGGCCTCGGCGCCCTGCAGCGGCACGGTCTTGGCGCCGATCACCGGGGCATAGGCCATCAGGTCGCTGCCGCCCGCTTTGGCCGCGGCGTCGAGCAGGTTCTTCACTGGCGCCTTGCGCATGCAGGCCACCGCGGTCTTGGCGTCGGTGCAGCCGATCGCTTCGGCCACCGACTTGCCGATCTTGCTGCCTTCCGCGACGGTGTGCAGCGGCGTGGCGCAGCCGGCGCTCTGCATGATCACTTTGTTGAACAGCCCGCGCGTTTCCCGCGGCGCGATCAGGTGCATGCAGACGCCGGCGCCGCCGGCGGACTCGCCGGCGATCGTGACGTTGTTCGGATCGCCGCCGAAGGCCGCGATGTTGCGCTTCACCCAGTGCAGCGCGAAACGCTGGTCCTCGAGCCCGTAGCCGCCGTTGTAGTCCTTGTCGAAGCCAGGATGCGCCATGAAGCCGAACACGCCGAGCCGGTAGTTGAGCGACACCACGACAACGTCGCCCGCCTTGGCCATGGCGTCGAGCGGATAGAGCGCGCTCGAACCGCCGACGAAGGCGCCGCCGTGGATCCACACGAACACCGGCTTGCGCTTGCCCGGCTTGCCGTCATAGGGCGCGGTGATGTTGAGCGTGAGGCAGTTCTCGTCGTCGCTCGCCTCGGTGAGGCCGTAGCGAGACACCTGCGGGCAGGCGTTGCCAAATTTGCTGGCGTCGAGCACATCCTTCCAGGGCTTGGCCGCCTTCGGCAACGTCCAGCGCAATGGGCCGACCGGCGGCTGCGCATAGGGGATGCCTTTGAACGCGCGCACGCCGTCATGGACGACGCCGCGCACCGGGCCGGAGGCCGTTCGCACCACGGCGGGGTCGGCCTTTTGCGCGAGGCTTGCGTCGGCCGTAAACAGCGTTGCGCCGGCGATTAGGGAAGCCATCAGGATGCGTGTCGTCATATTCACTCCGCGACTGTGATTCTCGGCGGGGGGTGCCGCGTCCCGCCGCCGCATCAGACCCGGCAATCGGCAAAATTCAATTAAGCGAAGTTGCGGAGCGTCGGCTTCTGAGACGCGTGAGCCGCGCGCTCGCTTCCCCTCGCCTTGTGGGAGAGGGTGGCTTGCGCGGAGGGAATCCGAGCGTGAGTTGGGTAAGAGATTCAACACTTCATCAGCGCGAGGATGATGTTAAATAAGCAAAGCCAGCTGCACACGACGGAGATCAGGAATGCGGCCAGGGCATTTATATAGGTCGCGCTGGATCATTCATGCAGCACGCCGTTACGGCGACTTTTTTTCTGGCGTCGCTGGCGGCAATTGGGGTGCAGGCGGTACAATTAGAGGACTTGTAATCGGCGGGCTGGGGGCGAACGCTTTAGGTCCGTCAAATATTCTTGGTATGAAATAACCTAAAAGTGCCGCCACAACTAAAGCAACGATCGTCCATACCACTCGAAATCCAGTGAATAGGCCGCTCATGTTTTCGAGTTTGGTCCGCAATGAATTGTCTTCTTGTTTTCGGGCTTCCTTTTCTTCTTTTAGACCCTCAAGAAGCTTGTCGATTTGGCTCGTCTGACGATCAAGTGCCTCTTGGAAATTTCGTTTCCAACTATGATCGTCTCTTACCTCGATGGAGAGGGCGTCAAGCTGTGTTTGAAGGTGGCTTATAGTTTCGATAAGCCCCTTAATTTCAACGGGTTTGTAGTTCCGAATTAAATTGACCAATTCATCGGGAAATTCGCCGTCAGTTACACCCGATTCCGGGACCGGAAAATCGGTCAATTCCTGTCCCGATAATTCATAAAACAGGGCAGCAATCACTTTCTTTCCCGGCTGTATTGAGAAAGGCGTTGATGAGAAATTGTACAATCCAATGAACAACGGGCCTTTGTACAAGGGATCAATACAAAAGCCGCCCAAGGCGATTATCCCTTGGTGACTGAGTTTCCGTTTCGTACTTAAAACCGCGGTGATATTGTTAGGAAGATCGAGGTGCTCAATCGTTTGCACGAAAACGACTTCACCCGGCTCTACTCGGACGAGCGCCCGCTGATCTTCGGACATTTTGCTTAAATCGATAGCCGTGCCGAATGATGACTTTAGGATTCGTGGGCTGATGCGAAAATCATACTTCGCGCCTTCGACGCCATTAGCGGCTCCATTTTTAATGAAGCCCCCGTCGCCGAGCGCGTCTAAAAGGTGATTGCCCGTTATTAAAGTCGTCACCGACTGCCCGCTTCCCCAAGTCGGCACGCGCGTAAGTTGATTCGATGCATAGTGCATTGTTTGCTCCAACTGCTCAAGGGAGAGGCCATTAGAACGAAACAAGAACAAGCAGAATCGGTATTGTTTGTCAATAGTGTAGAAGTTTGTTTGTTCTGTAAATTCCACAGCAAAAAAGTAAACTTGCTGCCTAAAACTGGTCATTTCGGCACTTGATCTCCCCCTCCCCGTGAGGTCCGACCCCCCACCATCTTCGCCCTCTCCTCCGGCCGTGGGCCGGCGGCGGCGGGGCGGCCGGAATCGGCTATAATGACAACATGACAAAGCTGCTCGACGAAGGCATCGAGGCCGTGCGCGGTCTATCCGCGGATCGCCAGGACATGGCCGGCGAATTGCTATTGAGCCTCGCAAAGGGCGAGCCGCACGTCAGGCTTACGCCGGAACAGCTCGCCGACGTGCGGTTGGCGATCGCAGAAGCCGACCGCGGTGAGTTCGCCAGCGACCAGGAAATGACCGAAACCTGGAAGAAATTCGGCTGATGAAGCTGCGCTAGATGCGCTAAAGCTTCGGGGATGTCCCCGGACCACCCCACCATCTTCGCCCTCTCCTCCGGCCGCCTGCTACCCAATCAGACCTAGAAACACCGCGAGCGCCTGATTCAACCGCGCAATATCGGGCTCCCCGAGTTGTCCGATGCGATAGCCGAGTTTGCTTTTGGGCACCGTAAGGATCTTGTC
>CAYJPU010000267.1:0-3927 GCA_964372105.1 uncultured Undibacter sp. | reverse complement strand
ACGCGCTCCAGGTAAACCTCGACTTCGTCGCCGATCTTGATCTCGGATTGACGGCCGGGCGCCGCGAATTCGCGCAGTGCCACGCGGCCTTCGGTCTTGGCGCCGACGTCGATGACGGCGAGGTCCTTCTCGATGCCGACGACCTTGCCCTTGACGACGGTCCCTTCCTGCGGGGTGCCACCCTGGGTGAAGGACTCTTCGAGCATCGCGGCAAAATCTTCACGCGTCGCTGTAGCAGTAGCCATGTAATCTCCTTTTCAGTCGAAGCATGATCCGGTCCGAAAACCGGTCCCCATCCCCGATCAAGTCGGGGACAGGCTTTTCGGGATCATGCTCGTGCGCCGGCGGGTTGGAATGGCGTTCGCAAAGCGCGGGCCGACGGTCTTTTCAACGACCAACGGCAGCCCCCGGAATCCGGAAGGCCGGCGCAAAATCCGTGCTTGTCGAACGATTGAGCGGTGCGGGCGGCGCCTAACGCAGAGACTCGAGCGGGGCTTTGTCCTCCAACACGAGGGGCGTTAATCGCGCCCTCGGCCCGCTCGGGTAGCCTCGACGATGTCGATGGCGGCCCGGATGGCCGTGGATATATCCATATTGGTTGTATCGAGCAAGTGCGCATCCACGGCCTGCCGCAAGGGGGCGGCGGCCCGGCCCGTGTCGCGGGCGTCGCGGGTGCGGATGTCGGCCAGCACCGCGGCCTCGTCGACCGGCTTGCCGGCGGCGCGGAACTCGAGCGCCCGGCGGCGGGCGCGGACCTCCGGCGTGGCGGTAACGAAGATCTTCACGTCAGCGTCGGGGCAGATCACGGTGCCGATATCGCGGCCGTCGAGCACCGCGCCGGGTGGTTTGGCGGCAAAATCGCGCTGAAAGGCGACCAGTTCGGCCCGCAATTCCGGGATCGCCGAGACGATCGAGGCGGCCTCGCCGACGCCGGGGGCCTTTAAGGCGGCCTCGTCGAAGCCGGTCGGATCGAGCGCCTTGGCCGCCGCCACCGCCGCGGCGACGTCGTCCGGCCGCGCCCCGGCGTCGAGCAGGCTTTTGGCGACCGCCCGGTACAGCAGGCCCGTGTCGAGGTGCCGCAGGCCGTAATGGGCGGCCAGCCGCTTGCCGAGGGTGCCTTTACCGGAGGCGGCGGGACCGTCGAGGGCGAGGATCACTTTCTTATCCCTCCCCGCCTTCCTTTACCCTCCCCTGGAGGGGGAGGGTCGCTCAGCGGAGCGCAGCGACGATGAGCGGGGTGGGGTGAGTCATGAAGCTCACCCCCTCTCGATTGCGCTACGCGCAATCGACCTCCCCCCTCCAGGGGGAGGTGAAGCGCGTGCGTGGCAACGCTCACGACAGATCCGCCCCGAGCCCACGCATCAGCCCGACGAAATCGGGAAAGCTGGTGGCGATGAAGGCCGAGTCGTCGATGCGCACCGGCTCAACGCTCGCCAGGCCCATCATCAGCGCCGACATGGCGATGCGGTGATCCATGTGCGTCTTGACCTCGCCGCCGCCCGGCACGCTGCCTTTGCCGTGCACGATCAGATCGTCGCCTTCGATCTCGACCGAAACGCCATTGACGCGCAGCATGTCGGCGGTCGCTTCCAGACGGTCGGATTCCTTCACGCGCAGCTCCTTCAGCCCGCGCATGCGCGTGGTGCCTTCGGCGAAGGCCGCGGCCACGCCGAGGATCAGGTATTCGTCGATCATCGCCGGCGCGCGCTCCGGCGGCACGACGACGCCCTTGAGCTGCGAGGTGGTGACGCGCAGATCGGCGACTTCCTCGCCGCCGTCGTCGCGGGTGGCGAGCATTTCGATCTTGGCGCCCATCTCGCGCAACGTCAGGAAAAGCCCCGTGCGCAGCGGGTTTGTCATCACCGCCTCAAACGTCACGTCGGAGCCCGGCACGATCAGCGCGCCAACAATCGGGAACGCCGCCGAGGACGGATCGGCCGGCACCACCACGCGCGCCGGCTCCAGTTCGGGCTGGCCTTGCAGCGTGATGCGGCGGCCGTGCTCGCCGTGCGGCTTGCTGACGATTCTAGCGCCGAAATGCTTCATCAGCCGCTCGGTGTGGTCGCGCGTCGCTTCTTCCTCGATCACGATCGTCTCGCCCGGTGCGGCAAGCCCGGCCAGCAGCACCGCCGACTTGAGCTGGGCGGACGGCACCGGCGATTCGTATTCGATCGGCATCGGGTCGGTCGCGCCCTGCAAGGTCAGCGGCAGACGGCCGCCTTCAGCCTGTTCAATGACGCGCGCGCCCATCCGCTCGAGCGGGTCGAGCACACGGCGCATCGGCCGCTTGCGCAAGGAGGCATCGCCGTCGAAGGTCGCGACGATCGGGCAGCCGGCAACCGCGCCGATCGCCAGCCGGCAGCCGGTGCCGGAATTGCCAAAATCGAGCGGCGCGGACGGCTGGGCGAAGCCGCCGACACCGACGCCGCGGATGCGCCACAGGCCGTCCGGGCTGCGCTCCAGCCGGGCGCCGAGCGCGCGCATGGCGGCCGCGGTGTTGAGGACGTCGTCGCCCTCCAGAAGGCCGGCGACGGTGCTTTCGCCAACCGTCATGGCGGCCAGAATCAGGGCGCGGTGCGAGATCGACTTGTCGCCCGGGACGCGGACGCGGCCCTGGAGGGGGCCGCCACGGCGGGCGGTCAACGGCGTGAGGGTGGGCGTTAGGGCGGCGGTGTTCACCAGGCGGTATCCTTAAAATCCGCGCCGTCCTACCACGCGGCCGCGCGCGGCGTCATCCCGGCGGCTTACCCTTTGCGGGCCGCGACTGCGCTATTGACAGGCCGCTTGCAACTAGCCAAGTGAAGCACCGATTTAGCAAGCCCCCGAGGAACCTCGACTGTGGCGAAATCCGAGCTCGGCACCAAGCGCGTCTGCCCCGATACGGGTCGTAAGTTCTACGACCTCGGCAAGACGCCCGTGATCTCTCCCTATACCGGCAAGATCGTTCCGATCGTCGTGGCGCCGGTGCGCGCGCCGCGTCCGGAAGCGGCCCGCCCGGCGGCGGCAGCGGCGGAAGCCGAAGTGGTGACGCCGGAGACGGCGGACGCCGAATTCGTTTCGCTCGACGAGGCCGAGGCCGAACAGCAGGGCAAGAAGCCCGCGACGGCCGGCGCCGATGTGGCGGCCGAGGACGAAGACGTCGAGATCGACGAAAGCCTGGACGATGCCGCCTTCATCGAGGAAGAAGAGGAAGGCGACCCCGATGTGACCGACATCATCGGCGAGACCATCGAAAAGGAAGAAGAGACTTGATTAGTTTCGCCGGTTAAAGTACCCGGCGCATCGTGGGCCGCACGCGTTCCCAAGTTGCGGCAGAGTTTTCGAGATTGGGGCCATAGCTCAGCTGGGAGAGCGCCTGCATGGCATGCAGGAGGTCGGCGGTTCGATCCCGCTCTGCTCCACCACCCGCCCCCTCATATTTTACGGGCCAGCCGTGAGAACGGCTAACGACGGGGGCGAGTGGTTTCCTTTTTTATCCCCTAACACCCCCGAGCCCCCTCTTCCCTCAAGGGAAGAGGGGGTCGCTCATGTAGGGCCAGTTTACCTCTCGTTCACATTTTGTTGGGTCGACCGCTCGCGGTGAAACGGTTATATCCTTGATGAGAGGTGGAACATCATGGATGAGCTTCGGATCGTGCAGCTGACGAAGGAGATGGTCGCCGAAGAGCTGAGGCTTCTCGGAGACCCGTGCGCGGCCGCCGCGTGCGTGGTCCGCAAGACCCTCATGGCCGCTTTGCAGGGCGCCGCCCCCGGCGACACGCCGCCGGCGCGCGTGATCGAGGACGCGGTGAAGGGTGCCATGACGGCGCTGCTCCTCGCCGACCACAGCATGACCCGGGGCGCGATCCTCATCCTCGAGGCCGTGATGGACACGGCGTCCAAGCGCGACCTCGACCCGACCGACAGCATGCGCGCGGCCCTCAAGGG
>CAYJPU010000266.1:0-3929 GCA_964372105.1 uncultured Undibacter sp. | reverse complement strand
AATTAGCTCGCCGCCCCCCCATCCCAACCCGCCCCGGCGCGGGGGGGGGGGGGGGGGGGGCCCGCCCGCCGCCGGGGGGGGGGCCCCCACAGCGCGAAGGTTCACCCCACCCCGCCTCGCTTCGCTCGGCGACCCTCCCCCTCCAGGGGAGGGTGAAGAGCACACATGGTTTCACACAATCCCTCCATCCACGCTTCCGCCGTGCTCGCCGGCCCCAAGGCGGTGCTGATCCGTGGGGCCTCGGGCTGCGGCAAATCGCGCCTGGCCTGGAAACTGATCGAGGCCGCGGCGCAAGGGACCCTGCCCTTCGCCAGACTGGTGGCCGACGACCGCGCTTATATCGAGGCCCGTCACGGCCGCCTGCTGGTGCGCCCGGCCCCCGTTTTGGCCGGATTGCTGGAGATCCGCGGCCTCGGCATCCGCCGTCTGCCCTATGAGCCGACGGCGGTCGTCGGCCTGGTGGTCGATCTCGCCGCCGCGGACGCCGCCCGCCTGCCGGATCCCGCCGCTCTGACGGCCACTCTGGCCGGTGTCAGGCTGCCGCGCCTGCCGGTTCCGCCCGGCGAGGCCGCCTTACCGGCGGTACTGGCTTTCCTCAAGTCCCTGCCGGCAGCCAATTGACCTTGCCCCCGCACTTGGGCTACGCGAGCGCCTTCGGTCCGGCGAGAATAAATTAACGATAACGGGCCTAGGATCGACCTTGCCGAAACCGGACCCTAGAGCCCCCCTTTGGCACCTCCTTTTCGCAGTGCAGCAGAGCGCCTATATAGCGAGCAGGCCCCTTGCAACGGGCCTTCGGATGGGTCTGAATGTCGGCCCTTTCGTGCGGCGCAGCGAAGCGCCCGCGAGGAGTTCGGAATGATCGGCCTCGTATTAGTAACCCACGGGCGGCTCGCCACCGAGTTTCGTTCGGCGCTTGAGCACGTGGTGGGCCCCCAGCGTCAGATCGAGGCGATTACCATCGGCCCCGACGACGACGTCGAACAATGCCGCAAGAACATCGTCGACGCCGTCAAGCGCGTCGACAGCGGTGAAGGCGTGGCCATTCTGACCGACATGTTCGGCGGCACGCCGTCCAACCTCGCCATCTCGGTGATGAGCCAGCCCAAGGTCGAGGTGCTCGCCGGCATCAACCTGCCGATGCTGATCAAGCTCGCCAAGGTGCGCGAGACCTGCCCGCTCGAAGCCTCGGTCGCGGCCGCGCAGGAAGCCGGCCGCAAGTACTGCACGATCGCCAGCCGGGTTCTCAACGGTAAATGAGCGGTCCGGCGTCAGCGAACGGCAACGCAGCGGAGGCTCACGCCGCCCCGCTGGTGCGTGACGTCGAGATCGTCAACAAAAAGGGACTGCACGCCCGCGCCTCGGCGAAGTTCGTGCAGACCGCCGAAAAATTCGACGCCGCCGTCACCGTCACGCGCAACAACGAAAGCGTCGGCGGCACCTCTATCATGGGGCTGATGATGCTCGCGGCCGGCCCCGGCACCACCATCTCCATCGCCTGCACCGGCAACGACGCCGCCGCCGCGATGGACGCGCTCTGCGCGCTGGTGGCGGACCGGTTTGGCGAGGAAGAATAGCGCTGTCGCAGGCCGACTGACGCTCAGTTCTTGCAGGCGCCCACCGCCCCGAACAAGTTCTCCGCAATCACCGCATGGCCGGCGGCATTGGGATGCCCATCGGCATTGATGGGATAGGGCTGTTCCGGGGCCGCGCGCAACGCAGCCGCCACGTCGACGTAAGCGAGATGATTGTCTGCCATTCCTTGGACGAGGCGGCGACGGATCCGCTCTTCCTCGGCGGTGAGCACCTCGAAAAACTTATGCTCGGTCGGCCGGTCCACCTTATCGGCAAAGACGCTTTCCTTCGTCGGCAGCATGACGAACAACGTGTCGATGCCGTTTTGCTTCGCCATGCGATCGATGGTCTCTGCCGCCCATTGTGTGAGCCAGACACCGACGCCAATCCTCGGGTCTTCGTCATTCTCAGCGGCGTGACGGTAGCGCGAGGTCAAAATCGTCTTCCAGCTGGCGCCCTCGAATACCGATGAATATTCCACCTGTGCCGGGGTGAGAGCCGCTACCGCTTCCCGGAAATCGGGGCTGATCGAGCTTTGCCACGGCGGTGGAGCCAACTGGTTCTTCACGGCTCTCAGGAAGCCCCAAAGAGCCGAGTTCTGGCTTGCGAAATAGCGTAGCGATGACGGAGCCGGTTCGCTCGCGGAGTCCGTCGGTGCGGCCGCGAAGAAGTTCGTGGTCTCGCCCGAAAGCGGACTGACCGCCTCCCGCTTCATTGCTGCGTCACGCAAGTGCTGAGGCACCGGATACTTCATCGGATCGCGGCGATACGTCTCCCAATTGTCGAAAAAATCGTTGCCGAAATATATTCCCACGACGATAAGGCGCGGCCTGAACGACACGGCTCTTTGCGCCAGGAGAGCGTACTGGAGCGGGCCGTATCCCGGAACCGCCATGCTGTAAAATCGACACGACGTGCGCCGCGCAGCTAGGTGAACCCATGTTTCTTGCGGCCCGACGCCCCAGCCGTAGCTGTGAGAATCGCCGATGACAACAACGTCGGCCTTCGCCGGAACGGTCGCATTGCGAAACCCGTTTCCGTCGTGGCCGGGAAAGCGGGGGTTCCCGCGCGAGCCGAGCTCAGCGTCGGGAATGAACGGCTCGACAGCCCTGTTGGGAAACAAGACCGCTTCGGCGCGCGGAAAGATGCCCGCGGCGACATGCAGCGTCACCTCGATAGCGACCGCGGTCACGGTCGCCATCAGTGCGATGGCCGACAGAGCAATCGCCAACGACCGCCGTTTACCGGCCTTGCCCATCCCGCGCCCATCCGTCGCCGCCGGTCGCAATGATACCGGCCACCTTCTACATAAAGAAATCTTTATATATGCATTGCGGCCCTGGCCGGGGCCTGTTATAGGCACGGCCAAGCCCGAGAACCCTCAATTCCCGTCTGTCAAAGGATCGCCATGACTGCCAAGGCCAAGGACTACATCGTCAAGGACATCGGCCTCGCCGATTTCGGCCGCAAGGAAATCTCGCTGGCCGAAACCGAAATGCCCGGCCTGATGGCGACCCGCGAGGAATACGGCCCGAAGCAGCCCTTGAAGGGCGCGCGCATCGCCGGCTCGCTGCACATGACCATCCAGACCGCGGTGCTGATCGAGACGCTGGTCGCGCTCGGGGCCGACGTGCGCTGGGTGTCGTGCAACATCTATTCGACGCAGGACCACGCCGCCGCGGCTGTCGCCGCCGCCGGCGTTCCGGTATTCGCGGTCAAGGGCGAGAGCCTGAAGGACTACTGGGACTACACCGCCAAGCTGTTTGAATGGCACGGCGGCGGCGCCCCGAACATGATCCTCGACGACGGCGGCGACGCCACCATGTTCGTGCATCAGGGCGTGCGCGCCGAGCACGGCGACACGGTGTTCCTCGATCAGCACAACAGCGAGGAAGAGGAAATCTTCTTCGCGCTGATCAAGAAGACGCTGAAGGAAAAGCCCAAGGGCTACTTCACCGGCTTGGCCGCGAGCATCAAGGGCGTCTCGGAAGAGACCACCACCGGCGTGCACCGTCTCTACGACATGCAGAAGGCCGGCACGTTGCTGTGGCCGGCCATCAACGTCAACGACTCGGTGACCAAGTCGAAGTTCGACAACCTCTACGGCTGCCGTGAATCGCTGGTCGACGGCATCCGCCGCGGCACCGACGTGATGATGTCGGGCAAGGTCGCGATGGTCGCCGGCTTCGGCGACGTCGGCAAGGGTTCGGCCGCCTCATTGCGCCAGGCCGGCTGCCGCGTGATGGTGTCCGAGATCGATCCGATCTGCGCGCTGCAGGCGGCGATGGAAGGCTATCAAGTCGTGACCATGGAAGACGCCGCGCCGCAGGCCGACATCTTCGTCACCGCCACCG
>CAYJPU010000265.1:0-3940 GCA_964372105.1 uncultured Undibacter sp. | reverse complement strand
AGCTCGCTGATGGCGGGCCGCCAGACGGGCGGTTGCCAGAAGCGCGGCCCGGCGCAGGAAGACGCCGCGATGGCGCGCCGAACGGCGCCCGTGCTCCTTCATCGGAGCGCGGCATTATGACTAAACGTCGCGCCGCTCGGCGCGCCGTCCCCTCGCATTTGGCGGGGCAAGGGAAGACAGGCCTACCCCGGGCCTTAGACAAAGAACAGGGGCGGCGGAGCTATGTCTAACCTGTCGTCCCCGCACTCAGGTCCGACCTTCGGTCGGCCCGAGCACAGGCTCCAGCGGGGACCCAGTACGCCGCAGTCCCTCGAGACGGCACGGCGTACTGGATCCCGGGTCTCCCCCCGATCGAGTCGGGGGTCGCCCGGGATGACAGCCGAGTGTGAGCGCCGCGCCCCGGAATGACGAAGGAGAGGCTGTCTGATCTAATGAGAGTGAGATGCGCGACGCGCAAAACAAAATGGCCGGGACATGCCCGGCCATTTCAAATGCGACAGAACTCAGCGCGCTCAGACGCCGCCGGAAATCCACTGCTGCAGCTTCTGCTTCGGCGCGGCGCCGACCTGGCGCGAGGCGATCTCGCCGTTCTTGAACATCATCAGCGTCGGGATCGACATGATGCCGTACTTGGCGGCGGTGTTCGGGTTCTCATCGACGTTGAGCTTGACGATCTTGACCTTGTCGCCGAGTTGGCCGGCGATTTCCTCAAGCGCGGGCGCGATCATGCGGCAGGGGCCGCACCATTCCGCCCAGAAGTCGACGACCACCGGCTCGGACGCCTTCAGCACGTCCGCTTCGAAGCTAGCGTCTGAAACTTTGCCGACGGCCATGGGAATACCTCGTGTTGTGTGGGGCGGCGCGCGAAGCGTCTAGGGATTGGAGCCGAAACGTATGGACGCGGTCCGCCAGCGTCAAGCGACGCTCACGCGGGCTTGACCTGCGCCAGGGCGCGGTCCAGCGCCTCCTCGGAAAGCTCCATCAAATCAGGTATTTCCGTCCAGATGAGGGCGGCCCGGACCGGCCGTCTCGGGTATAACTTCATCAGCACGGCGCGGTAGAGCGCGAGCTGGGTGACGTAAGCCGCCGGCATGTCCTCGATTCGCCGCGGCGCCGGCCGATTCGTCTTGAAATCGCCAATGAACACAGCGTCTTGTGTGATGGCGAGGCGGTCGATCTGGCCGGACACCCGGACGGTCTGGCCGCCGAGGATCAGCCGGCCGACGATCGGCACCTCGGCCCGGCTGCCCGCGCCGTACAGCGCGGCAACGCGCCGGTCCTCGAGCACGCGCAGCACCTGGGCGGCGAGCGCGGATTGCTCCTCGGCCGTCAGGTCACGTCCGGATCGCGCCAGGTAGTCCGCCGCCGCCTGCGCGCGCCGCCCCGGCGGAATGTCGGGCAGCGCCTGCATCAGCCGGTGCGTGAGCTTGCCGCGCAGCAGCGCGAGCGTGTCGCCCGCCGCACCGCGCGGCCGCACGACGCCTTCGTCGGCAGTCGACGGCGTGACGGTGCGCATGGCGATGCGCTCAGGTCTAGCCGCCGCCGTTAGCCAGCCGGGCAGCGTCACGGCCGGCGGCGGTGTCGTCGCTTCCGCCGGCTTCGCCGGCGCTGCCGCTGCCGCATGGTCCTTGCGATAGCGCAACACGGTGCCGTCGCCATCGTCCGCCGGCTCAGAGATGCAATCGGGTTCCAGCGCGTCTGAGACAAGTTGGTACCAGCAGCCGTCCGGGATCTTCTTATGGCCTTGCGTGCCGCAGACGACCAGCCGTTCAGCGGCGCGCGTCATCGCCACGTACAACAGCCGCCGGTATTCGTCGCGCGCGTCGTTGGCGACGCGTTCGCGCGCGGCTGCCACACTATCGGTGTCGTCCTGCTTGCGCTTGGCCCAGACCAGCGCGCCGTTATCGAGAGCGAGCAATTGTGGCGGATGCGCGCCTTTGGGCTCCGTGGTGGTGTCGGCGAGGATGACGGTGTTGGCCTCCAGCCCCTTGGCGCCGTGCACGGTCATCACCCGCACTTCGTCGCGCGCCATTTCCATGTCGCGCCGCACTTCGCTCTTGGCGGCGCGCAGCCAGGCCAGGAAGCCCTGCAGCGACGGCGTCTCGCGCGCCTCGTAGTCGAGCGCGAGATTGAGGAACTCGTCGAGCGCGTCGTTAGCTTCCGGCCCCAGGCGCGCGAGGAACTGCCGGCGCCCGCCGCGCGCACCCAGCACGTGCGCGAAGAAGCCGAACGGCGTGTGGTGGCGCGCGGCCTGCGCCAGCGCCTGCAACGTGCGCTCGATCTCGGCGAAAGCCGGCTTGGCGCGCAGGCTGTTGCGCAGCGACAGCGTGCCGCGGTCCCAGGCGATGTCGAACAGCTGGTCTTCGGTCACACCGAACAGCGGGCTCTTCAGCACGCTCGCCAGCGCCAGATCGTCGTCCGGCAGCAGCAGCGCGTCCGCCAAGACCATCAGGTCCATCACCGCGATATGCTCGGTCAGCACCAGGCGGTCGGCGCCGGCGACCGGCACGCGCGCTTCCTTCAGCGCGCGGATGATCGCCTCGAACAGCGGGCCGCGCTGGCGCACCAGAATCAGCACGTCGCCGGCCTTCAGCCCGTACGCCATCCAATGTTTGACATGCGCTGCGATCTTGCGCGCCAGCTTTACGCGCGGGCTGATCTCGCTCTGGGTGTCGAACGGCGCATCCCAGCCTTCGATGTCCTCGCCCTGCGCGTCCGGCGCCACCAGCGGCCACAATTCGACCAGTCCGGGCGCGGCCTCGGGCAGCGCCTGGTGCTCGGGAATGCCGACGTCGTCGGTGGTGATGCTGGCGTAGATCTCGCGCGCCGCGAACACGCGGTCGACCGAGCCGAGTACGTTCGCGCCGGAGCGGAACGAGGAGTGGAACTTCAGGAAGCGCCAGCCCTGCTCCGGCGTGTCGAACTGGCGCTCGAACAGCCGGCGCATGGTGTCGAACTCTCTCGGCTTGGCGCCCTGGAACGAGAAGATCGACTGTTTCTCGTCGCCGACCGCAAAGAGGGTGCGCTTGACGTTCTCGCGCGCGCCGCCGGGCGAGAACTCGGAAGCCAGCAGGCGGATAATCTCCCACTGCTGCGGGCTGGTATCCTGCGCTTCGTCGATCAGCATGTGATCGATGCCGAGGTCGAGCTTGTAATGCACCCAGGCTGAAGCGCCGTCGGACAGCAGCGGCAAGGTCTTGTCGATCAGGTCGCTGTAGTCGAGCAGCGCGCGGCGGTCCTTCTCGCGGCCGTAGCGCGCGATCACTTCGGCGGCGATGATGACGAGCGCGCGGGTGCGCTCGCGGGCCTCTAAAGCTCGCTCGCGTGCGATCAGCGCGCAGACGCGGTCTTGCTCGGCCTGCAGGCGCGCCAGCCAATCGGGATGCTCTTCGGCAATCTTCTTGGTGACGATGTTCTTCCGCGGCTCCAGCTCGCTGGTGCAGAACACCTTGAGATAGTGCTCGACGCGGTCGCGGCCGGCGGCGACGCGTGCGGCTTGCAGCGCCGCGATGTGTTTCTTGTCGTTGGCGGAGCCGGCGGCGAGCACGTCGATCAGCATCGGCCAGTCGGCTGGCGGAATCAGCGAATGCGAGAAGTACTCGGCTTCGATGCTGTCGCGGGTGTCGTCGGGATCGAGGCCGAAGCTTGCCGAAAGTTCACCGATTGCGGCGTCGACGCTGCCGGTGCGCGCGATCCAGGCGTTGAGCGCGTCGCGCTCGCGGATGGCGTCGCTCACCACGTCTTTGAAGGTCTGGTCGGCGGCGACCACGATGGCGGTGGCGAGCGCCTGGCCGAGCGGGCTGCCGGGAGCGGCGGCGGCTTCCAGCAGCACATCCAGCGTCAACGTGTCGAGCAATTGCGTGGTGGTGGCTTCGTCCAGCACGGTGAAGCGTGCGGCGACATTGGCTTCGAACGGGAACTGATGCAGCAGCCGCGTGCA
>CAYJPU010000264.1:0-4002 GCA_964372105.1 uncultured Undibacter sp. | reverse complement strand
CCGCTACGCTGCGCTTCGCGCTGCACCGCATCCGGGACACGATGCTCAGATCAGCTTGCCCATCGCAACGGCCGTGTCGGACATGCGGTTGGAGAAGCCCCATTCGTTGTCGTACCAGGACATCACGCGCACCAGCGTGCCGTCCATCACCTTGGTCTGGTCCATGTGGAAGATCGAGGAGTGCGGGTCGTGGTTGAAGTCGATCGACACATTCGGGTCGTTGGTGTAGCCGAGGACGCCCTTGAGCTGCTGCTCGGCGGCGCGCTTGACCGCGGCGTTGACCTCGTCCTTCGAGGTCGCCTTCTTGGCGACGAACTTGAAGTCGATCACCGACACGTTCGGCGTCGGCACGCGGATGGAGACGCCGTCGAGCTTGCCGGCGAGCTCCGGCAGCACCAGGCCGACGGCCTTTGCGGCGCCGGTCGAGGTCGGGATCATCGACAGCGCCGCGGCGCGCGCGCGGTAGAGATCCTTGTGCATGGTGTCGAGCGTCGGCTGGTCGCCGGTATAGGCGTGGATCGTCGTCATGAAGCCCTTGTCGATGCCGATGGCGTCGTTGAGCACCTTGGCGACCGGCGCCAGACAGTTGGTGGTGCAGGAGGCGTTGGAGACGATCTTGTGGTCCTTGGTGAGCTTGTCGTGGTTGACGCCGAAGACGACCGTGAGGTCGGCGCCGTCGGCGGGCGCCGAGACCAGCACGCGCTTGGCGCCGGCGGTCAGGTGGGCCGAGGCCTTGTCCTTCGACGTGAAGATGCCGGTGCACTCCAGCGCGATGTCGACGCCGAGATCCTTCCACGGCAGCGTGGACGGGTCCTTGACGGCGGTGACCTTGATGGCGCCGTTGCCGAGGTTGATGGTGTCGCCCTTGACGGTGACTTCGCCGGGGAAGCGGCCGTGCACGCTGTCGTAGCGCAGCAGGTGGGCGTTGGTTTCGACCGGACCGAGGTCGTTGATGCCGACCACTTCGATGTCCGTGCGGCCGCTTTCGGCGATGGCGCGCAGGATGTTGCGGCCGATGCGGCCAAATCCGTTGATGGCTACGCGTACTGTCATTTTAGTTCGCTCCCGGGCTCGTTCAGTGGCTGTGCTTAAGCCACGGCTTGCATATAGGCTGTCTCAGGCCGGCTTTCAGGCCTTCCCGAGTTTGCGCATCGCCGCCTCGGCGATGGCGTCGGCAGTGATGCCGAATTTCTTGTACAGTTCCTTGAACGGCGCGCTGGCGCCGAACGTGCTCATGCCGATGAAGATGCCGTCGGAGCCGATGATGGCGTCCCAGCCCTGGCGCACGGCGGCTTCGACGCCGATCTTGACCGGCGCATTGCCGATGACGGCGCGGCGGACGTCGTCCGGCTGCGCGGCGAACAGTTCGAACGACGGCACCGACACGACGCGCGCGGCGATGCCTTTGGCGGCCAACAGCTTGGCGCCGTCGACCGCGATCGACACTTCCGAGCCGGTGGCGAAGATCGAAACCTGCGCCGCGCCGTCGGGACCGGCGATCTCGTAGGCGCCCTGGGCGCAGACGTTGTCGTCGTCCAGCCGATTGCGCAGCTGCGGCAGGTTCTGGCGCGTCAGCGCCAGCACGCTCGGGCGGTCCTTGGCTTCAAGCGCCAGCTGCCAGCATTCGGCGGTCTCGACCGCGTCGGCCGGGCGGAACACCAGCACGTTCGGAATGGCGCGCAGCGCGGCGAGATGCTCGACCGGTTGGTGCGTCGGGCCGTCTTCGCCGAGGCCGATGGAGTCGTGCGTCATGACGTGGATGACGCGCGTGCCCATCAGCGCGGCCAGGCGGATCGCCGGGCGCGCGTAGTCGGAGAACACCAGGAACGTGCCGGAGTAGGGGATGACGCCGCCGTGCAGCGCCATGCCGTTCATGGCGGCGGCCATGCCGAATTCGCGGATGCCGTAATTGATGAAGCGGCCGGAGAAGTCGGCGGCCGACATCGCCTTCATCGACTTGGTGCGGGTGTTGTTGGAGCCGGTGAGGTCGGCCGAGCCGCCGACCATTTCCGGCACCGCCGGCACCAGCGCTTCGAGCGCGAACTCGGACGCCGCGCGCGAGGCGATGTCCTTCGGCGTCGCGACAAGCGACTCCTTGAGCGACTTCATCGCGGCGGCGAGCGATTGCTTGGGCAGTTCGCCCTTCATGCGCCGTTCGAACTCGGCGCGCTTGGCCGGCTCGATCGCGGCCAGCTTCTTGTTCCACTCGGCGCGCACGCCTTGCGAGCGGCTGCCGGCGGTGCGCCAGGCCTTCAGGATGTCGGCGGGGATTTCGAACGGCGTATGCGCCCAGTCGAGATGCACGCGCGCGCCTTTGATTTCGTCGGCGCCGAGCGGCGAGCCGTGCGACGACGACTTGCCGGCTTTGGTCGGCGCGCCGTAGCCGATGGTGGTGTTGCAGGCGATCATCACCGGGCGGTCGGCGTGCTGCGCCTTTTCCAGCGCGGCGGCAATTGCTTGCGGGTCGTGGCCGTCGACGCGCGAGGCCAGCCAGCCGCAGGCCTCGAAGCGCTTCACCTGGTCGACCGAGTCCGACAGCGACAGCGCGCCGTCGATGGTGATGCCGTTGTCGTCGTACAGCACGATCAGTCTGTTGAGCTTGAGATGGCCGGCGAGCGCGATGGCCTCGTGGCTGATGCCTTCCATCAGGTCGCCGTCGGAGGCGAGCACGTAGGTCTTGTGGTCGACGACGCCGCCGAACTCCGCGGCCAGATGCCGCTCCGCGATCGCCATGCCGACGGCGGTGGCGAGCCCCTGGCCGAGCGGGCCGGTGGTGGTCTCGACGCCCGGCGTGTGGCCGTATTCCGGGTGGCCGGGGGTGATCGAGCCGAGTTGTCGGAAGCGCTTGATTTCATCAAGCGTCATCGCCTCGTAGCCGGTGAGGTACAGCAGCGCGTACAGCAGCATCGAGCCGTGGCCGGCCGACAGCACGAAACGGTCACGATCGGCCCAATTGGGCGCGGCCGGATCGAATTTCAGGAAGCGCGTGAATAGGACGGTCGCGATGTCGGCGGCGCCCATCGGCAGGCCGGGATGGCCGGATTTGGCCTGTTCCACGGCATCCATCGCCAGCGCGCGAATGGCATTGGCCATGTTCGTGTGGGCAACGGCGGGGGCTGCGGCTGCCGTCGGCGAAACTTGTATAGTCATGGAAAATGCCTGTTGGACGGGGCTCATTAGCATGTGAGGCCCTTGAGTCAATGTGACGTGCCTGGTGACGCGCCTGGCGCATCGCCGCCATGCACAGGTGTATGAAAACAGGTGGGCATATCGCCCGGCCGGCGTTGACCTTTGGGTTGTGCGGCACGTAAGGTTCTTGCCCTAAACATTTGCTGCCGCAAGGTTTTTCCGTACGAGGGCGGGGCGATGACGGAGCAGAGCGTAATCGATGTGGCGGTGAGGCGTCTGGCGCTCGCACTCGACGCGCTCGACGCCGCGGTCGAGCGGCGGCGCGAGGGCGACCGCGGCGAGGACGCGCTCGCCAGACAGGTGCAGGCGCTGGGCGTCGACCGCACCAAGCTGGCGGCCGCGCTCGACGGCGAAACCGCGCGCTCGCGCCGGTTGGAAGCGACCAACCGCGAGATCGCCGAACGCCTCGATACCGCCATCGCCGGCATCCAGTCGGTGCTGGATTCTCACGAATAGACACGCGCGCGAAAGAGTGAACCCAAAGAACGAACCCAAAGAACGAACCATGGCCCAGGTCAACGCCACCATCGCCGGCCGTCAGTTCCGCCTCGCCTGCGAGGACGGGCAGGAAGATCACCTGCTGTCGCTGGCGAAAGACATCGACACCCGCATCATCGACCTGCGCCGCAAGTTCGGCGAGATCGGCGACACGCGGCTGACCGTGATGGCGGCGTTGATGGTGGCCGACGACCTGACCGAGGCCAACCGCCGCCTGCGCCGGCTGGAGGAGGAGATCGCGGCCCTGCAGGACGCGCGCGTGATGTCGTCGGACCGCGCCAAGGCCGCCTCCGACGCGGTGGTCGGCGCCTTCAA
>CAYJPU010000263.1:0-4034 GCA_964372105.1 uncultured Undibacter sp. | reverse complement strand
GGCAGGCTCTTGCGGTCGATCTTGGTCGCTTCGTCCCAAAGCTTCGAGCGCACGATCGCCTTCGAGCAATGGAAGAAGATCGTCTCGATGTGGACGATCAGCACGGACCGCGGCAGCTTGCCGTTGACCGCGAAGCTCTGCATCAGCGCGGGATCGACCGAGATCGAGGCGCGGCCGTTGACGCGCAGCGTCTCGCCGACGCCGGGAATGAGGAACAGCAGCGCAATGTGCGGGTCGCTCAGGATGTTGCGGTAGCCGTCGATGCGGTTGTTGCCGGGCCGGTCGGGAACGGCCAGCGTCTTGTCGTCGAGGATGCGCACGAAGCCGGGGGCGTCGCCCTTCGGCGAGCAATCGAGCCCGTCCGGGCCGCCGGTCGCGATCGCCACGAACGGCGCCGCCTCAATCAGCTTGCGGTAGCCCGCGCTGATGTAGTCGATCTCCTTGGCCAGCGACGGGCCGTAGGGCTGGCCATAGAGCGCTTCGAGCTGCTCGATGCTGGTCACCAGATGCTCGGGAGCGCTCATCGCCCGCCTCCTTCTAAGCGGCCAGAAGCTGCCGGCCGTCGTGCCCCGCTACGGTGAGGTCGAAGATCATACCCGGCTCGATCGGCGACGCCAGCCGCACCGGCGTGAAATGCTCAGTGCGGCCGATGCCGCCGCGTTCGGTCAGCACGCGGTGCCGCGCGCCGATTTGGCGATCGAGATGCCGCGCCAGCGCGGCCTCGCCCTTGTCGCGCAGGATGCGGGCACGCTCCTTGATGACGGCGCGGTCGAGCTGCGGCATGCGCGCGGCCGGCGTGCCGGGCCGGGCTGAAAATGGAAACACGTGCAGCTGCGTCAGCCCGCAGGCGTCGACCAGGTCGAGCGAGCGCGCAAACATCGCCTCGGTCTCGGTCGGGAAGCCGGCGATGACGTCGGCGCTGAAGGCGACGTCGGGGCGCAGACGGCGCACGGCATCGCAGAACGCAATGGCGTCGGCGCGCGCATGCCGGCGCTTCATGCGCTTGAGGATGGTGTCGTCGCCGTGCTGCAACGACAGGTGCAGATGCGGCATCAGCCGCGATTCATGGGCGAGCGCGTCGAGCAGGTCGGCGTCGGCTTCCACCGAATCGATCGACGACAACCTTAAGCGTGCCAGATCCGGCAGTTCCTTGAGCAGGCGCTTGACCAGCGCGCCGAGCCGCGGCGCGCCGTCGAGATCCGCGCCGTAGCTGGTGATGTCGACGCCGGTCAGCACGATCTCGCGGTAGCCGTTGCCGGTGAGCCGGCGCGCCTGGGTGATGACGTCGTCCATCGCCAGCGAGCGTGAATTGCCGCGGCCGAACGGGATGATGCAGAAGGTGCAACGGTGGTCGCAGCCGTTCTGCACTTGCAGGAACGCGCGGGTGTGGCCTTCCAGATGATCGACCGGATGCGGCTCTTGGCGCGTCGCCGCCATGATGTCGGCGACCGCGACGCGCGCGCCGCCGTGCCAGGCGCCGGCGTCGAGCTTCTCCTGGTTGCCGATGACGCGGTCGACTTCCGGCATCGCGGCGAACTGTTGCGGATCGACCTGCGCGGCGCAGCCGGTGACGACGATGCGCGCCTCCGGCCGCTCGCGCTTGATGCGGCGGATCGACTGGCGCGCCTGCCGCACCGCTTCCGAGGTCACCGCGCAGGTGTTCACCACCACGGCGTCGCCGACACCGGCCGCCTGCGCCTGGTGGCGGATCACCTCGGATTCGGCGATGTTGAGCCGGCAGCCGAAGGTGACGAGGTCGATGCTCATACGAACGCGGCTCCTGCCCTTCTTATCCCTCCCCTGAAAGGGGAGGTAAAGAAAACTCACGGCGCGCGGCCTGGCGCGAACAGGCTCTGATCGAACGTGCCGGCGAACTCGAACTCGACCGGGCCGGTCATCAACACGTGGTCGTCGCGCTCGCGCCAGTCGATGGTGAGCTCGCCGCCCGGCAGCGTCACCTT
The DNA here is from genome assembly GCA_964372105.1 of uncultured Undibacter sp. Taxonomy (GTDB): domain Bacteria; phylum Pseudomonadota; class Alphaproteobacteria; order Rhizobiales; family Xanthobacteraceae; genus Pseudolabrys. Next base: position 2,073 of record CAYJPU010000263.1, on the reverse strand, counting down.
GACCTTGCGGTTGGTGCGCTTGAGCCGCGCGGCGGCGACGGCGGCGGCGCAGGCGGCCGAACCGCAGGCCTTGGTCAGCCCGGCGCCGCGCTCCCAGGTGCGGATGACGATGTGGTCGCGCGCCACGATGTGCGCCAGCGTGATGTTGGCGCGCTCGGGAAAGATCGGATGGTTCTCGAGCAGCGGACCGAAGCGGCCGAGGTCGTAGGCGTTGACGTCGTCGACCCAGAAGATGGCGTGCGGATTGCCCACGTTCACCACCGCCGGCGAATGCAGGATCGGATGGTCGATCGGCCCGATCTGCAACTCGATGGCGCGGGTGTCGCGGAACTCCTCGGCGAGCGGGATCTCGTTCCAGGCAAAGCGCGGCTTGCCCATGTCGACCGTGAACAGGCCGCCGTCCGCCTTCCAGCAGTTGACCAGGCCGGCGCTGGTCTCGAACGTCAGCGCGTCCTTGCCGGTCTCGCCCGCCACGATCGACGCCACGCAGCGCATGCCGTTGCCGCAGGCGCCGGCTTCGGAGCCGTCGTTGTTGTAGATGCGGACGAAGGCGTCGGTGCCGGGCGTGCGCGGCGGATAGAGCGCCATCAATTGATCGTAGGGCGCGCCCTGCGGCGAGGCCGCGGCGCGCGCTTCTTCGGCGGCGATCTTGGGGGCCGCGCCCTTGCGCAGATCGACGACGACGATCTCGTTGCCGATGCCGTTCATCTTCACGAAGGACTGGTTGGCGAGTGCGTTCATGACCGAGGGTCAGTTGTCCGGTAGCGGGCTCTTGCCCGCCTTTCGCCCGGTTTATATGGCGAATAAACGCTGATTGGCCAAGTACCATGCTAAAATGCGTTGAATGCAGGCGAATCGCCGGACCGCCGCACAAGAAACGGAGAATTTCATGTCGCGTTTTCGCCTTGCGGCGACGCTTGCCTATGCGCTGAGCCTATCGCTGGCCGTTGCCGGCACGGCGCTGGCGCAGGCCCCGGCGGCGCCGGGCGCCGCGCAGCCGAAGCAGGCCGAGCCGATGCCGCCGCCTTCCGGCGGCGCGGCCGTGCCGTCGCCGCTGCTGCCGGGCGACGCCTTCGGCGAGGAAGTGACGCTGCCGGAACGCACCGTCGTCTACATCAAGGGCCACACCAACTGGGACGCGGCCTTCGACACACTGCTGGAAGCGTTCAAGTCGCTGCAGGAGTACCTGGACAAGCAGGGCATCAAGCCGAACGGCCCGGCGATGACGATCTACACCGAGACGGACGACACCGGCTTCGGCTTCCGCGCGGCTTTCCCGATAGCGGAAGCGCCGAAGGATCCGCCGAAGGGCGACATCGCGATCGACAAGGCGCCGGCCGGCAAAGCGCTCAAGTTCGTGCACCGTGGCTCCTACGACGCCTTGGACACGACCTATGAGGCGATCACCAACTATCTCGACGACAAGCGGCTGGAGGCCAAGGATCTGTTCATTGAAGAGTATACGACCAACCCGATCACCGCGAACCCCGACAAGTTGGTGGTGCACGTTTTCGTCCCGGTAAAATAAGGTTTTTTCAATGGTCCGCACCCGCATCTTCGCCCTGCTCATCGCCGCCGTGGCGCTCGCACCGCTCGCCGCACAGGCCGCCGACAAGACGGTGACCGTCACCGGCGAAGCCTCCGTCTCGGTCGCGCCCGACATCGCCGTCATCCGCATCGGCGTCAGCAGCCTGGGCAAGACCGCGCGCGAAGCCAGCGACGCCAACTCGCAGAAGATGACCACTGTGCTCGGCGCCATCAAAGGCAGCGGCATTGCGGACAAAGACGTGCAGACCTCGCGCCTGACGCTGCAGCCGCAATACGATGCCAACAAAGCCGGCCCTGCCCGTCTGCTCGGCTTCCAGGTGACCAATCAGGTCACGGTCAAGATCCGCGACATCGACAAGCTGCCGAACATCCTCGACAAGGCCATCGGCGCCGGCGCCAACGAGATGTCGGGCATCGAATTCATCGTGTCCGAGCAGTCCAAGCTCTTGGACCAGGCGCGCGACGAGGCCATCGCCGATGCCCGCCGCAAGGCCGATCTCTACGCCAAGGCCGCCGGCGCCAAGC
>CAYJPU010000262.1:0-4037 GCA_964372105.1 uncultured Undibacter sp. | reverse complement strand
TGAATCGTCCTTCACTCCATCCATGCCCTATCGCCGCACAGCCAATGTCGTTCGCCGCCTGGCCGAGCGCGAGCAGGCGATCCTGGCGGCGGCGTCGCGGCTGGCCGCCGAGGGTGGCATGGCGGCGGTGCAGATCGCGGCCGTGGCCGAGCGCGCCGGCATCGCCGCCGGCACGGTCTATCGCTATTTCCCGTCGAAAAATGAGCTCGTCGCCGAGCTGATGAACACGGTCGCCAACCGCGAGCTGGCCGCCATGCGGGCGGCGGCCGATGCCGCGCCGGGGCCGCTGTCGGCGCTCGCCGCCGCAATTTCCACCTTCGCCGCCCGTGCGCTCGCCGAGCGGCGGCTGGCCTGGGCCGTGATCGCCGAGCCGGTGGACGCCGAGGTCGACGCTCTGCGGCTCGATTTCCGCCAGTCGTTGGCGGCCGAGCTCGAGAGCCGCATTCGGGCCGCCACCGCGCGCAAGCTATTGCCCGAGCAGGATGCCCGCGTGACCGCGCCGGCCATCGTCGGCGCGCTGATGGAAGGGCTGCTCGGCCCCTTGGCGCCGACCTATGACAGCGAAGGTCAGGCGCGCGAGGCGGTGCAGACCGCGGCGCTGCTGGCGCTGCGTGCGCTCGGCATCGTCGATGCCCGCGCCCGCGGTTTGGTGGCGCAGTGCGTGCTGCCTTAGGTCTGCGTGCCCCGGACGCGAGGTCCTACATCGCCTCCGCCGGCACTTCGTCCAGCGGCAGTTGCACTTCCTTGACGCCGCGCTCTTCGGGATCGTCGGCGATGTGGAAGCCGAGCTCGCCGCACATCTGGAGCATGGTGACGTTCTCGGTCAGCACCTGTCCGCGCACGGTCTGCAGGCCCTTGGCCTTGGCGTTGGCGATCATGTGCTTCATCATCAGCCAGCCGAGGCCGTGGCCCTTGAGGTGCGACCGCAACAGGATGGCGAACTCGCCGCTCGTGCCTTTGGCATCGTCGTGCAGCCGCACCACGCCCAGCATCTTGCCGCTCGCTTCCGCGACGGCAATGAACGCCATGGCATGCACGGGATCGTAGTGGATCAGCTGGTCGATCAGGTCGTGGCTCACTTCGCGCATCGGTGCGAAGAAGCGCAGCCGCAGGTCGTCGGCGGTCACGTCGTGCAGGAAATCGGGATAGAGCGCGGCGTCCGCGACGGTGAGCGGCCGGATCAGCACCTTCTCGCCGTCGCGCAACTCGACGTGGCGTTCGAGCATCGCAAATGCCTCTCCCGCATCGTACTGGCGCCGCTGTTGTCGTCCCCGCGAAAGCGGGAACCCAGTACGCCGCAGCCTAACGATAGTGCACGGCGTACTGGGTCCCGGGCCTCGCGCTTGCGCGCTTCGCCCGGGACGACAGGCATCCTTAGTGCGACATCAGCACCGGCACCGTCATCGACTCGAGCAGGCCGCGGGTCGCGCCGCCGAGCACGAATTCGCGCAGGCGCGAGTGGCCGTAGCCGCCCATCACGATCAGGTCGGCGGAGGAATCCGCCGCGTAGGACAGGATTGTGGAGGGCACGTCGATGTCGGGCGAGGTGATGCGCTTGACGTCCACCTTGAGGCCGTGGCGGGCGAGATGCTGGCCGAGATCGGCGCCGGGTATTTCGTCGCTCTTCGGCCGGCCGGTCGCGACGATCACGATCTCGACCTGCTTGGCCTTGCCGAGCAGCGGCAACGAGTCGGCGACGGCGCGGGCGGCGGCGCGGCTGCCGTCCCAGCACACCATCACGCGGTCGAGCTTGGCGGCGCCCTTGAAGATGTAGGGTACGAAGATCACCGGCCGGCCGCTCTCGAACAGCACGCCTTCGTCGATGATCTCGTCCGGCACGCCTGCGTCGCGGTCGGGCTGGCCGACCACGATCATGTCGAAGCGGCGGCCGATGCGGCCGAGCTGGTCGGCGGCGGCGGAGATGCTGGCGGTCAGGATGCGGCTTTCGGCCGACAGGTTTGAACGCTTGGCGGCCGCCTCGAAACGGGCGATGGCCGCACGGGCCTTCTTTTCGGACTCGGCGCGCTGGGCTTCGATGAAATCCGGCGGGATGCCGCCCATCACCGAGCCCGGGATCACCGGCTCATAGGCGAAAGCCACGCCGAGCACATGCGCCTCGAACTGTTCGGCCAGCGAGACGGCGAACGTGCCGGCCGGATCGTTCTCGCCCAGCCCGAGATTGACGACAATATCCTTAATCATGACGTTTATTCTCCTGAACCGAGCGCACCGCTCGCAGCGTCAAACTACCGCCCGATCATGCCGTAGCCTTGACCAAGGTCAAAACGCCGCGGACCTGCCCGCGGCCCATGCCTCGCCCGGCTCGGCGATTATTTCTTCTTCCCGTCCGGGCCGAACGAGCTGAGATAGGCCCACAGGTTTTCAGCCTCCTTCTCGTTCTTGATGCCGGCGAAGACCATCTTGGTGCCCGGGATCTTGGCGCGCGGGTCCTTGATGTAGTCGAGGAACGTCGCCTTGTCCCAGGTGATGCCGGACTTCTTGTTGGCCTCGGAATAGTTGTAGCCCTCCACGTTGCCGGAATGGCGGCCGTCGAGACCGTTGAGCGCGGGGCCGACCTTGTTCTTGGCGCCTTCGCCGATGGCGTGGCAGGGCAGGCACTTCTTGAACGAGTTTTCGCCGGCCGCGACGTCCTGCGCCTGCGCTGCTTGGGTCATCATGGCCACGGCCACAGCGACGATCGCCAGTCTGGTCTTCATCGAGGTACTCCCTTTCTAGTCAATTCTGCCGTATTGAACCCGGCATATTCCTATTTTGGAATGTTCTGCCAGCCTTCTGGGGCAATCGTCAAATGGCTGATAAGACTATCGCCTGCGACCAAAAGTCGGGAGTGTCCTGAGAATGTCGGTACGGATGCCGGAGCCGGATGCCACGGTCCTCTCCCGCCGCGCGGAAATCGTCAAGGCGCTGCGGACCATCGTGCCGGGCGAGGGCGTGATCGCGACCGAACGCGAGATGAAGCCGTTCGAGAGCGACGGGCTGACCGCCTACCGCCAGACCCCGCTGGTGGTGGTCTTGCCGGAGACGACCCTGCAGGTCTCCCAGGTGCTGCGCTATTGCCACGACGAGGGCATCAAGGTGGTGCCGCGCGGGGCGGGCACCTCGCTGTCGGGCGGCGCGCTGCCGCTCGAGGACGGCGTGCTGCTCGGCATGGCCAAGTTCAACCGCATCAAGGACATCGATTTCGAGAACCGCGTCGCCGTGGTCGAGCCCGGCGTCACCAACCTCGCGGTGTCGACCGCGGTGGCGGACGCCGGCTTCTATTACGCGCCCGACCCGTCCTCGCAGATCGCCTGCACCATCGGCGGCAACATCGCCGAGAATTCCGGCGGCGTGCACTGCCTGAAATACGGCATGACCACCAACAACGTGCTCGGCTGCGAGATCGTGCTGATCACCGGCGAGGTGCTGCGCATCGGCGGCAAGCATCTCGACGCCGCGGGCTACGACCTGCTCGGCCTCATCACCGGCTCGGAAGGCCTGCTCGGCGTCGTCACCGAAGTCACCGTGCGTATCCTCAAGAAGCCCGAGACCGCGCGCGCGCTGCTGGTCGGCTTCCCGTCGTCCGAGGATGCCGGCGAATGCGTGTCGCGTATCATCGCCACCGGCATCATTCCGGGCGGCATGGAGATGATGGACCGGCCGGCGATCCACGCCGCGGAAGAATTCGTCCGCGCCGGTTATCCGCTCGACGTCGAGGCGCTGCTGATCGGCGAGCTCGACGGGCCGGCCGCCGAGGTCGATTACCTGATCGAGCGCGTCGAGAAAATCGCGCGCGACTGCGGCGCGGTGTCCTCCAAGGCCTCGACCTCGGAAGCCGAGCGCCTGCTGTTCTGGGCCGGCCGCAAGGCCGCGTTCCCGGCGGTCGGCCGCATTTCGCCGGACTATTTCTGCATGGACGGCACCATCCCGCGCGCCAAACTGCCGCAGGTGCTGGCCGCCATGAAGGCGATGTCGGAGAAATACGGCCTGCGCGTCGCCAACGTCTTCCACGCCGGCGACGGCAACCTGCACCCGCT
>CAYJPU010000261.1:0-4111 GCA_964372105.1 uncultured Undibacter sp. | reverse complement strand
GATCCTGATCATATGCCATGGCGGCCGTTCCGATACACCTGCCCCGGTCAAAGAGGGAGGAATTCCATGGCCCGCGTCAATCGCAGCCGTCACCGGCCCGCCGTCACAGCCGCCGTCGTGGGCGTACTCGCTTGCGCCGCCGCAACCGTGACGTCGGCCCAGGCCCAGCACGCCCGCCCGCCGGGACACACCGCACCGGCCGGAACGGCGGCGCCGGATGCCGCACAGCCGCAAGGCCCCTTCGGGGTGCGCGCCTATGGCCTGTTCCGCGACATGGCACAGGGCAAGGACTACCAGCCGAAGGTGAGGCTCGGCGACGTCAAAGCGCAAGGAGCGACCGACGCGGTCGGCGCGCTGTCGGGTTTGCGCGGCGAGATCACCATGCTCGACGGCCGCTTTGTGGTTTCCTATGGCGATAGTTGCGCCGCCTGCCCGCCCGCGCATGAAGAGAAGGCCACGCTGCTCGCGACCGGAAAGGTCGCCGAATGGGCGGCGCCCGTTGTCCTGCCGGAGAGTCTCGCGGGAAAAGCGCTCGAGCGCTTTATCGTCGCACGCGCGCAAGCGGCCGGGCTCGACATCAGCCTGCCTTTTCCAGTGCGGCTCAAAGGCACGCTGACCGACGTAGCGATGCACGTACTGAAGGCGCCGAACGCCAAGTTCACCGGACACGGCTCCGCGCATCCGATGGCGGCGCTCGATGAGATCAAGGCCGCGTCGATTGCCGGCGAAGTCGTCGGCTTTTTTGCACCGCCGGCGCTCGCCGGCGTGATCTCGCATCCCGGCGAACCTTTTCATTTCCACTGGGTCGACGAGACGCGCAGCAAGACGGCGCACATCGACGCCTTCGGCATGGCAAAAGGCGCCTTGCTGTCGTTGCCGAAACCCTGACGAACGCGCGCCTCGTTCAAGCCTTCGCCGGCCCGTTCGAGCGCGGCCAGCGCCAGGGCCATATGATCGGAAACATACCAATTGCCGACCCGGGGAATGGATTGACAAATATCTGTACGTGTACATATCTAAGTACATAAACAGGATTTCCCATGGCCCACGTCACCTACACCGACCTGCGCGCGAACCTCGCCAAATACATGGACGAGGTGTGCGACAGCCACGCGCCCCTTCATGTGACGCGGCAGAATGCGCGCAGCGTCGTTCTGGTTTCCGAGGAAGAGTACGAAGGCATGATGGAAACCCTTCACCTGCTGCGCAGTCCGGCGAACGCCGAACGACTGCTGCGCTCCATCGCAGAGGCCGACGAAGGAAAATTGGTCGAGCGCGAGTTGATAGAAGACCAAAGCGGCGCTGCATGAAGCTCGCGTGGACCACGCAGGCTTGGGAAGATTACCAATACTGGCGCGGCACCGACGAACGGGTCTTCCGCTCCATCAACGATCTGATCAACGACGCCAAGCGAACGCCGTTCACGGGGCTGGGGAAGCCCGAGCCCCTCAAATACGGACTCAAGGGCTGGTGGTCGCGCCGCATCACCGGCGAACACAGGCTGGTGTACCGCGTTTCCGGCAAAGGCGAGGATCAGACATTGGAAATCGCGCAGTGCCGTTATCATTATCGATAGGCACGCACGCCGCGTTTTTCACCGTCACGCCTTGCGCGGACCAAGCACGATCTTGCCCTCGCCCCGTTCGATCTCGCCGGCGCGTTCGAGCGCGGCCAGCGCGCGGTAGAGCGCCTCGTGCGTCAGGCCGAGTTCGGCGGCGAGATCCTTGAGCGTGCCGCGCAACGCGACGGTGCGGCCGTCGGCGCCGGCGTTGAGCACCAGATAATGGCGGATGCGCTCGCGCGCCGAGCGGATGTTGCGCTGCTCGACGCGGGCGCGCAGATTCATCACTTGGCGCGCCAGCGTCGCGGCGAAGGCCTGCGCCGCCTTGGGCTCGCGCGCGAAGGCGTCGAGCACCGCCTGCTTCGGATAGATGCGCACCACCGCGTCGGTGCTGGCGATGGCGTCGCAATGATAGGCGGGCGAGAACAGCGACGCTTCCGCGATGGTGTCGCCCGGCCCGGCCACGTGCAGGATGGTCTCGTGGCCGGCGCGATCGACGCGCGCCAGCCGCACGCGGCCTTTGACGATCTCGCACAGGCCGGCGATCTTGTCGCCGAGCCGGAACAAGGTCTCGCCGGCTTTCAAGGTGCGGTCGCTCGCCGCGGCGCGCACGGTGGCGGGAAGCCAATCTTGGTTCGGCATCGAAACGCCTCCCCTGAGGCCGTGTGCCGCTAGTCTATACGGTCATTCCGGGACGCGCTGAAAGCGCGGACCCGGAATCCAGACAGAGGTGCAGCATCGGTTTCTGGATTCCGGGTTCGCACGCGACCGCGTGCGCCCCGGAATGACCGGAGGCGCCTCACCACTTCTCGCTCAGCGGCGCGCCGGCAAACACCTCGGCGATGCGGGCGCGGGTGGCGCGGCCGGTGTCGGCCGGCAGCGCGTCGGGCGCAAAGAAGCCGTGCGCGACGATCTCGCGGCCGGGCGTCGGCGCCTCGTCCTGGCGGAACTCGCGCACGACGTAGAGCGCGACATGGTCGCGCCGCGACACATGGCTGTTGAAGAAGATGCCGTGCAGCACCGGCGTGCCGGTGACGACGATATTGCCTTCCTCGGCCAGCTCGCGCGCCAGCGCTGTGAGCATGGTCTCGCCGGTCTCGACGCCGCCGCCCGGCAGGTGCCAGCCGTCGATGTAGGAGTGCTTGATGAGGAACACCCGGCCGTCGCCGTCGATCACCATGCCGCGGGCGCCCAAGGTAGCGCCGCGCGAAAACCGCCAATAGAAGTGGACGACGGGCCGGACGAAGGGCTCGAGCTTGCGGCGCCAGCGTTGCAAACGGCTGTTCTCCCCCGGCGGCTGCCGGCGCAATGTTGCCGGGCTGAGAAAACCACGGCGGGATGGCGTTGCGATAGAGGCTAGCATCGGGGGTCTTTCATAGTTTAGATTAATTCCAATAAGCGAGACCGGCGCCGCCTTTACCGTGCGCCGCCAGCCAAGAGGCCCCCGTGAAACGATTTGCAGACCTCACCGAGCAGGAAGTGCTGGCGCTCGCCATCACCAACGAGGAGGAGGACAGCCGCATTTACCGGGGTTTTGCCGAAGGATTGCGGCAACAATTCCCGTCGTCGGCCAAAGTTTTCGACGAGATGGCGGACGAGGAGGTCGTCCACCGGACCCGGCTGTACGACCTCTACCGCGAGAAATTCGGTGAATACCTGCCCCTGATTCGCCGGCAGGACGTGAAAGGCTTCATTCAGCGCAAATCCAGCCTGTGGCTGATGCGGCCGCTCGGGCTGGAGGAAGTGCGCAAGTTCGCCGAGGACATGGAGTTCGAGGCCGAGCGGTTCTACCGCCGCGCCGCCGAAACCGCGCGCGACGCCTCGGTGCGGCAACTGCTGATCGAACTGGCCGAGGCCGAAGCCGGCCACGAGACGCTGGCGCACAAGCTGAGCGAGACCATCCTCACCACGGGCGCGCGCGAGAAGGAAGACGAGACGGCGCGGCGCATGTTCCTGCTGCAATACGTGCAGCCGGGACTGGTCGGGCTGATGGACGGCTCGGTGTCGACGCTGGCGCCGCTGTTCGCCGCCGCCTTCGCCACCCACAGCACCTGGGAGACGTTCCTGGTCGGCATGGCGGCTTCGGTCGGCGCCGGCATCTCGATGGGCTTCGCCGAGGCGCTGTCGGACGACGGCTCGCTCACCGGCCGCGGCACGCCCTGGCTGCGCGGCACCGTGTCCGGCCTGATGACGACCGTCGGCGGCCTCGGGCACACGCTGCCCTATCTCATTCCGGATTTCTGGGTGGCCACGATCGTCGCGATCTTCGTGGTGGTGGTCGAGCTCGCGGCGATCTCGTGGATCCGCTACCGCTACATGGACACGCCGTTTTTGCAGGCGGCCTTCCAGATCGTGGTCGGCGGCACGCTGGTGTTCATCGCGGGGATATTGATCGGGAACTCGTAGCGTTTCGCCGCCCTATCAATTCGTCATGGCCGGGCTTGTCCCGGCCATCCACGTCTTAGATAAGTTGCCATTCACATAAACGTGGATGCCCGGCACAAGGCCGGGCATGACGGAGTATAATGTTCACCCTCGCCCACCTGTCCG
>CAYJPU010000260.1:0-4180 GCA_964372105.1 uncultured Undibacter sp. | reverse complement strand
ACGATAAGCGCGCCCGGAGCGAGGGGGATAACTTATTTTCGCAGGAGGTAAGTGGTTGGCGCGCCGCATAATTCTCAGGCGCGATTCGCAGGCGACTTTCGGCACGCCCGAAAAATTGAACGCGAAGCCGGGACGGACGCTAGAAATCCTTGAGCAGGCGCTCGATGTAATCGAGTTCGAGCTGCGGCCGGAAGCTTTCGCCGAAGCGCTTGCGCAGCTCTTCCAGAATGCGGCGGGCGCGTTGCGCGTCGATCTCGCCCGGCACCTTGACCGTCATGTCGTCGGTATCGCGGCTACGCAGCGGCCGGCCAAGCGGATCGGTGTCCTGTTGGGCGCGCTCACGGCCGCGGCCGGGCCGGCCGTTCGGCCCCGGCCCCATCTGGCCCTGCTGCTGCTGCATCTGCTGCGCGAGGCCCTGCGCGCCCTTGCGCATCGCCTCCAGCGCGCGGCCCTGGCTGCCGACCGCGCCCTCGGCATCGCCTTCGCCGAGCGCGCCTTCGGCTTCGCCCATGGCCTCGCCGGCGTCGCCGAGCTCGCCCATCTGGCCGCCCTGGCCGCCTTGTTCGCCCTGGCCTTGCTGCGGCTGGCCCATGCCGCGCTTGCGCATCTGCTCGAGCAGCTTGTTGAGACGGTCGCGCAGGGCCTGCTGGTCCTGCTTCAGATCGCCCATCTGCTGATCGCCGTTCTTGCCGCGCTGACCGCGCTGGCGGTCGCGCTGGTCCTGACCCTGCTTGTAGGTCTTGTCGCGCAACTGCTGCTGCTTGCGGATCATGTCGCCGAGCTCGTCGAGCGCCGACATCATGTCGTCGTCGCCGTCGTCGCCCTGGGCGCCCGGCCGCGCGGTCTGCAGGTTCTCCAGCATCGACTGCAGCTGTTCGAGCAGCTGCCGCGCGGCGTCCTTGTTGCCGGAACGCGCCAGGTTCTCGAGCCGGTCGAGCATGCTCTTGAGATCCTGCTGGCTCAGCATGCGCGTGTTCTTGTCGAGCGGCCGCGCGAGCTGCTGCGGATTCTTGCGCATCTCCTCGGCCAGCGCCTGCAGGAACTTGTCCATGGCGGCGCGCAGGTCGTCCATCAGCTTCTTGAGCTCTTCATCGGTGGCACCGCGCTCGAGCGCCTGCCGCAGAGCCTCCTGCGCTTGGCGCAAAGCCTGCTCGGCCTGGCTGACGTTGCCGTCCTCGATCTGCAGCGCCATGTCCCACAGCCGCGCCACCACCTCGCGCAGGGCGTCGTCGGTCTTCGAGCCTTGCAGCTGGTAGAAGATCGAGCGCAGGCCGAGATAGATGCCGGTTTCCGGCGTGAAGCGCTCGGGCGCGATGGTGAGCGTGTCGAGCGCGGTCAGCACGATGGGCTTCGCCTCGGCGTCGAGCGCAAGGTTGCGGCGCTGTTCGATGAGCGCGCGCGCCAAAGGCTTCACGAAGATGCGCTGCGGCAGCGTCAGCTCGCGCGGCTCGCTGCGGCCTTCGTTGCCGGCTTCGTCCTTGGCGGTCAGCGTGACGCGGACTTCGGTGCCGGCCCACGGATGGTCGGTGAGGTCGTGCGTGGTCTGCGCGGCGCCCGAACGCGTGCGCGCCTGCGGCAGCACCAGCGCGTAGTCGGGCGCGGTGAACAGCGGCCGGCGCGCGTTCGTCTTGTCGGCGCCCGGGTCCTTCAGCACGAAGGTCGCCTTGGCTTCGGTGACGCCGTAGTCGTCTTCCATCTTGTAGTCGAGCCGCAGCGCGCCGCGCGCCTGCCGCTCCGGGTCCTTGACCAGCTCGACGGTCGGCGCGTGATCGGGAATGGCCGTGAAGCGCCACATCAGCTCACGGCCGACGACGCCGCGCACCGACGCGCTGCCGTCGGTCTTGATGATCAGGCGGTGTTCGGCGGTGCCCGCCGGCAGCGCCGCGCGCGCTTCGGCCGGCGCTGCTTCGAGGCCACCGTGATGCGCGACGTCGACGCTGACGTTGCCGGTCGAGCGGATGACGAGTTGGCTGCCGGCCGGCACCGTGAACGGCGCCGAGGCTTGCGCGGTCTCGCCCGGGCGCAGGCCCGGCAGCATCACCGGCGGCCGGCCGGTGTAGAGCGGCGGCGTCACCCAGGCGTCAATGCGGAAATTGGCCGGCGCCACCACGCCCTGCCAGTCGAACGCGGCGGCGACACGCTTCACGCGCTCGCCGCTCGCCGCGAAGAAGGTGGCGACCACCAGCATGACCGCCAGCGCGCGCAGCGCGACCGGGTCGCGCAGCGAAATTTTTGGTGACGGCCAGCCGGCCTTCAGCTTGCGCGCCGACAGCAGCGCGCGCTCGACATGCGCGCGCCACAGCGCCTGCGTCACCGGATCGTGCTGGCTCGCCGCCATGCGATCGACGATGGCCGAGGCCGGACGGTGCGCTTCGCCGCTGCCGCGGTCGAGACGGCGCAGGCCGTCATGTTCGGTCGGAACGCGGAACCGCACGAGCGGCCAGGCGGCGAGGATGGTGAGCACGGCGAAGATGGCGAGGCCGACGGCGCGCGCGATCGGCGGCAGCACCAGCCACAGGCCGGCCCACGAGAAGGCGAGGAACAAGCCGCCGACGGTGGCGAGCATGCCCAGCACGGGCCACAGCCGTTCCCACAGCAGGCTGCCGCGCGCCCGTTTGAGCGCCCGCGCCAGCATCTGCCGGGTGGTCGTTTCGCGAGGATCGTGCCGTTCGTCCAAACCGTCCAAAAGCCGCTCCGTCGCCCGGCTGATGAGGGAATCTCAGGCTGTTAACAGGCTAGCACGCGGGGATTTCCCCGGCCACGCACGACTTTGTGCAGGTGCCGCCTGTCCGAAGGGCAATCGGGCGCGCGCAATGCGCCGGTTTCAGGGCGGATGCTCTCCCCTCCCCCGCGAGCATTTGCGAGCGTGGGGAGGGGTCGGGGGTGGGGGCAAATTTCGTTGCAAGATGGAAACGGCCCCCACCCCGATAAGCATTGCTCCGCAACGCTTATCGACCCTCCCCACGCTACGCGGGGGAGGGAAAGAGAGTCACAGCCAATCCGGCAGGCGGTCCATGGCGATGAGCTGCTCGGCCTCGATGCGCGGCCGCACCAGCGCCCATTGGTCGCCGTTGACCAGCACTTCCGGCACCAGCGCGCGGGTGTTGTAGGTGCCGGCCTGCACCGCGCCATAGGCGCCGGCGCTCATCACCGCCAGCAAGTCGCCGTGGACCGGCTCGACCAGGTCGCGGTCCTTGGCGAGGAAGTCGCCGCTTTCGCACACCGGCCCGACGACGTCGGCGCGCATGCGCTTGGCGTCCGGCGTGGGCGCGGCGACCGGCAGGATCGCGTGGTGCGCGTCATAGAGCGTCGGGCGGATCAGATCGTTCATCGCGGCGTCGACGACGATGAAGTGCTTCACGTCGCCGTGCTTTACGAACAGCACGCGCGTCACCAGGATGCCGGCATTGCCGACCAGCAGGCGGCCGGGCTCGAAGATCAGCCGGCAATCGAGATCGCGCGTCGCGCGCTTGACGACGGCGGCGTATTCGTCCGGGTGCGGCGGCGGTTCGTTGTCGTCGTGATAGGGAATCCCCAAGCCGCCGCCGAGATCGATGTGGCTGATGGTGTGTCCGTCGCTGCGCAGCTCGCGCACGAAGTCGGCGAGCAGCGCAAACGCGTTGCCGAACGGATCGAGATCGGTGATCTGGCTGCCGATGTGCATGTCGACGCCGGACACCTTGAGGCCCGGCAGCGCGGCGGCGTGCTGATAGACTTCGCGCGCGCGGCTGAGCGGAATGCCGAACTTGTTCTCGGCCTTGCCGGTGGCGATCTTGTGGTGCGTCTTGGCGTCGATGTCGGGATTGACGCGCACCGAGACGTGCGCGGTGCGACCCTTCGACGCCGCGATCGACGACAGAAAGTGCAGCTCCGGCTCGGACTCGACGTTGATGCAGAGAATGCCTTCGTCGAGCGCGAGCGCCAGTTCGGCTTCGGTCTTGCCGATACCTGAGAACATGATCTTGTCGGCCGGGACGCCGGCCGCGCGCGCGCGCTTCAACTCGCCGCCGGACACGACGTCGGCGCCGGCGCCCAGCTTGGCCAGCGTCTTGACCACCGCCTGGTTGGAGTTCGCCTTCATGGCGTAACAGACCAGCGCGTTCACGTCGGCGAAGGCGCCGGCGAACACCTGGTAGTGCCGCGTCAGCGTCGCCGTCGAATAGCAATAGAACGGCGTGCC
>CAYJPU010000259.1:0-4193 GCA_964372105.1 uncultured Undibacter sp. | reverse complement strand
GGCGGAAGGTCAGCGTCGGATCGACGTTGTTCTTGATCCAGATCAGCGCGTCGAGAACCATCGGGCCGCAGTCGTCGCGGTTGACGTAGTAGGTATCGACGCGCGGGTTCTGGCCGTCGTCCGGATTCCAGCGGTAGATGCGGAATTCCGTTTCGTCCGCGGCCTTCTCGGCGTGCGGCCAAGTCTTGCCTTCGGTGACCTTGGAGTTCTTCGGCAGCGTGAATTCAACCATTGGATTTTCCGCTTTCTCTTGTCGTTGTCATGGCCGGCCTTGTGCCGGCCATCTCGCTTAGGGACGCAGTGCCTTCCTAATCGGGATTGCCGGGACGAGCCCGGCAATGACAGGACATCAATAAACGCGCGCTTTCGGTTCGACGTAGGACACGTCATTGGTGAGCGTGTAGGCGTGCACCGGGCGGTAGTCGATCGTGACGTCGCCCTTGTCGTTCATCCACGCCAGCGTGTGCTTCATCCAGTCGGCGTCGTTGCGGTCGGGGAAGTCCTCACGCGCGTGGCCGCCGCGGCTTTCGGTGCGGTTCCTCGCCGAGTCCATGGTGACGACCGCCTGCGCGATCAGGTTGTCGAGTTCGAGCGTCTCGATCAGGTCGGAGTTCCAGGTCAGCGAGCGGTCGTTGACCTTCACGTCCGGCATGCTGGCATAGACGTCGTGGATCAGCTTGTGGCCTTGCTCCAGCACCTCGCCGGTGCGGAACACGGCGCAGTTGTTCTGCATCACGCGCTGCATGTTGAGGCGGAGCTGCGCGGTCGGCGTGCCGCCGGAGGCGTGGCGGAACTTGTCCAGCCGCGACAGGGCGAAGTCGGCCGAATCCTTCGGCAGGTTGGGCTGCTTCTCGCCGGGCGTGAGGGTCTCGGCGCAGCGCAAGGCGGCGGCGCGGCCGAACACCACCAGGTCGATCAGCGAGTTGGAGCCGAGCCGGTTGGCGCCGTGCACCGAGACGCAGCCGGCTTCGCCGAGCGCCATCAGGCCGGGGATCACGGTGTCGGGGTTGCCGTTCTTCAGCGTCACCGCTTCGCCGTGATAGTTGGTGGCGATGCCGCCCATGTTGTAGTGCACGGTCGGCAGCACCGGGATCGGCTCGCGCGTCACGTCGACGCCGGCGAAGATGCGCGCGGTCTCGCTGATGCCGGGCAGCCGTTCGGCCAGCACCTTCGGATCGAGATGGTCGAGGTGCAGATAGATGTGGTCCTTGTCCTTGCCGACGCCGCGGCCTTCGCGGATCTCGATGGTCATCGAGCGCGACACCACGTCGCGCGAGGCCAGGTCCTTGGCCGACGGCGCGTAGCGCTCCATGAAGCGCTCGCCCTCGGAGTTGGTGAGGTAGCCGCCTTCGCCGCGCGAGCCTTCGGTGATCAGGCAGCCGGCCGGATAGATGCCGGTCGGATGGAATTGCACGAACTCCATGTCCTGCAGCGGCAGGCCGGCGCGCAGCACCATGCCGCCGCCGTCGCCGGTGCAGATGTGCGCCGAGGTGCAGGAGAAGTAGGCGCGGCCGTAGCCGCCGGTCGCCAGGATGGTCTGGTTGGCGGTGAAGCGGTGCAGGGTGCCGTCGTCCATGTTCAGGGCGACGACGCCGCGGCAGCGGCCCTCGCCGTCCATGATCAGGTCGATGGCGAAGTACTCGATGTAGAACTCGGCCGAGTGCTTGAGCGCCTGGCCGTACATCGTGTGCAGCATGGCGTGGCCGGTGCGGTCGGCGGCGGCGCAGGTGCGCTGCGCGGTGCCCTTGCCGTAATGCGTGGTCATGCCGCCGAACGGGCGCTGGTAGATCTTGCCGTCTTCCTCGCGGCGCGAGAACGGCAGGCCCCAATGCTCCAGCTCGTACACGGCGGCCGGCGCGTTCTTGCACATGTACTCGATCGAGTCCTGGTCGCCGAGCCAGTCGGAGCCCTTGACGGTGTCGTACATGTGCCAGCGCCAGTCGTCCTCGCTCATGTTGCCGAGCGCGGCGGCGATGCCGCCTTGCGCCGCCACGGTGTGCGAGCGCGTCGGGAACACCTTGGTGATGCAGGCGGTGCGCAGGCCGGCTTCCGAGCAGCCGACCACGGCGCGCAGGCCGGAGCCGCCGGCGCCGACGACCACGACGTCGTAGTGATGATCTTCGATCGGATAGGCGCGGCCGTTCACCGCCGGCCCACCAGTGGACTTTCCGTTTCCGTTGCCCGCCATTGACTTAGACTCCGAACGACAGCTTCAGGATGGCGAAGCAAGAGGCCAGGCCGACGGCGAAGCAGAAGAAGGTGTTCGCCATCAGGCTCAGGAACTTCAATTTGTCCTCGTGCACGTAGTCGAGGATGATTTCCTGCATTCCGATCCACATGTGATAGCTGCTGTTGACGATGAACAGCAGCATGACGATCGCCACGATCGGCGATCCGATAATCTGCACGACGGCGGCGTGGCTGCGGCCCAGGAGGCCGACGACGATCACCAGCAGCGCGATGGTCAGCAGCACGCCGGCGGCCGACGTCACGCGCTGATGCCAGAAATGGCCGGTGCCGGAACGGGCCGCGCCCAGGCCGCGCACGCGGCGCATCGGGGTGCGCAGATCGTTTTGACGCTGTCCGATCATCGCGGGCCTCCCATGGCGAGATAGCCGACGACCCAGAGCACCACCGTCAGCGCGATCGAGCCGATCAACGTGGCGGCCGCCAGCAGCTCGCGCTCGGCCGGCTCGAAGCCGCGGCCCATGTCCCAGACCAGGTGGCGGATGCCGCCGAGCATGTGGTGCAGCAGCGCCCAGGTGTAGCCGAGCAGCACCAGCCGGCCGATCAGGCTGCCCATGAACCATTCGACGTTGGCGTAGGCGTTGGGGCCGGCGGCCGCCGAGATCAGCCACCAGGCCAGCAGCAGGGTGCCGAAATACAGCGCGGCGCCGGTGATGCGATGCACGATCGACATCATCATCGTCAGCATCGGGCGGTAAATCTGCAGGTGCGGCGAGAGCGGGCGCGCTCGGCGCGCTCCCGTAGTGGTGCTCGCCTCAAGCTCGGCCATGGTCGCTCTCCCACACTCCGCACCACCGGAACCCTGTCGGCGGTCGCGGGCGGTTGGTAGCCAAAGCGGGCGCCTGCCGCAACGCACTTAACGGTTGGGCCAGCCGCCACTCTCTCGCTATATTTGTTCTAACTTCTTCAAAAGCGAAACTAGACTGGGTAAAGTGACTGCTCAATATGTGTTTTAGGAAGTCTGCCTTCGCAGAATAAGAAGGAAGCGGTTGCCTTGCGTTTCGACTTCACCGACCTGAATCTTTTCCGCCACATCGTCGAGGCGGGCAGCATCACCCATGGCGCGGCGCGCGCCAATCTGGCGCTGGCCGCCGCCTCGACCCGTATCCGCAAGATGGAACTCGGCTTCGGCACCGAGCTGCTGGTGCGCGGCCGGGGCGGCGTCACGCCGACCCAGGCGGGCCGCACGCTGCTCCAGCACGCGCGCGGCATCCTGGCCCAGAGCGAGCGGATGCAGGAGGACTTGAGCCCCTACGCGCGCGGCCTCGCCGGCCAGGTGCGTGTGCTGTCCAACACCAACGCCCTCACCGAATTCTTGCCGGAGACGCTGAGTTCGTTTTTGATGGCCTTTCCCGACATCAGCGTCGATCTCGAGGAGCGGCTGTCCGACGAGATCGTCGGGCTGATCGCCGAGGGCACCGGCGACATCGGCATCGTCGCCGGCACCGTCGACTACGGCGGCCTGCATACGTTTCCGTTCCGCAGCGACCGTTTCGTGCTGGTGGTCGGCAGCAACCATCCGCTGGCGGGCAGCAAGGGCGTCGGCTTTGCCGAGGTGCTGGACTACGACATGGTCGGGCTCGACCGCGCCAGTGCGATCCAGCGGTTTCTTGCCGACAAAGCGAGCCGCATCGGCCGCGCCATTCGCCTGCGCGTGCAACTGCGCAGCTTCGACGCGATCTGCCGGCTGGTCGAATGCAACGTCGGCGTCGGCGTCGTGCCGGAAACCACGGTTCAGCGCACCATGCGCAACATGGCGATCAGCGCCGTACAGCTCACGGACGCCTGGGCGCAGCGCGAATTGACCATCTGCGTGCGCGACGTCGCCGCGCTGCCGCCTTATGCAAGGCAACTGGTGGATCATTTGCGCGCGAGTGTTTGATTCTTTCTTCACCTCTCCCCGCGTGCGGGGAGAGGTCGACCCGCCGAAGCGTTAGCGAAGGTGG
>CAYJPU010000258.1:0-4230 GCA_964372105.1 uncultured Undibacter sp. | reverse complement strand
TCCAACACCCGGTTGGACAACGCGGCCAGGAAGTGCCGGTCGTGCGAGACGAACAGCATCGTGCCCTCATATTGCGACAGCGCCGCGATCAGCATCTCCTTGGTCGCCATGTCGAGGTGGTTGGTGGGCTCATCCAGCACCAGGAAGTTCGGCGGGTCGTAGAGCATCTTCGCCATCACCAGCCGTGCCTTCTCGCCGCCCGACAGCACCCGGCATTTCTTCTCGACGTCGTCGCCGGAAAAGCCGAAGCAGCCGGCCAGCGCGCGCAACGACCCCTGCCCGGCCTGAGGGAACGAGTATTCCAGCTCCTCGAACACCGTGCGCTCGCCGTCCAGAAGATCCATGGCGTGCTGCGCGAAGTAGCCCATCTTCACGCTCGCGCCCAGCGTCACCGCGCCGTCGTCCGGCTGTGTGGAGCCCGCCACCAGTTTCAGCAGCGTGGACTTGCCGGCGCCGTTGATGCCCATCACGCACCAGCGCTCCTTGCGGCCCACCATGAAATCCAGCCCAGCATATATGCTGCGGCTGCCGTAGCCCTTGTGCACGTTCTTCAGGCTCACCACGTCGTCGCCGGAGCGCGGCGCCGGCAGGAACTCAAACGATACGGTCTCGCGGCGCTTCGGCGGCTCCACCCTCTCGATCTTGTCCAGCTTCTTCACCCGGCTCTGCACCTGGGCGGCGTGCGAGGCGCGCGCCTTGAAGCGCTCGATGAACTTGATCTCCTTGGCGAGCATCGCCTGCTGACGCTCGAACTGAGCCTGCTGCTGCTTCTCGTTCAGCGCGCGCTGCTGTTCGTAGAACGCGTAGTCGCCCGAGTACGCGGTCAGCGCCCCGCCGTCGATCTCGACGATCTTGGTAACGATGCGGTTCATGAACTCGCGGTCGTGCGAGGTCATCAGCAGCGCACCCTCGTAGCCCTTGAGGAACTGCTCCAGCCAGATGAGGCTTTCCAAGTCCAGGTGGTTGCTCGGCTCGTCCAGCAGCATGGCGTCGGGCCGCATGAGCAGGATGCGGGCCAGCGCCACGCGCATCTTCCAGCCGCCCGACAGCGCGCCCACGTCTGCGTCCATCATCTCCTGGCTGAAGCTCAGGCCGCTCAGCACTTCGCGCGCCCGGCCTTCCAGGGCGTAGCCGTCCAGCTCCTGAAAGCGGTGCTGCACCTCGCCGTAGCGCTCGATGACGGTCTCCATCTCGTCCGCCCGGTCCGGATCCGCCAAATCTGGATTAGACATGGCGGCCTCCAGTTCCTTCAACTCGGCCGCGACGGCGGCGACCGGGCCGGCGCCGTCCATCACTTCGGACACCGCGCTGCGGCCGGACATCTCGCCGACGTCCTGGCTGAAGTAGCCGATGGTGACGCCGCGATCGACGGCCACCTGGCCCTCGTCGGGCTGCTCCTGGCCGGTGATCATCCGGAACAGCGTGGTCTTGCCGGCGCCGTTCGGACCGACCAGGCCGACCTTCTCGCCTTTGTAGAGTGCCGCCGAGGCCTCGATGAAGAGGAGCTGGTGGCCGTTCTGTTTACTGATGTTGTCGAGACGGATCATGGGCGCTTGGGACTCGAAACTTGGGGCTCGGAAAAATGTTCGGCGCCCTTATAGGCGCGATATCTCGTGCCATATATGCAATGTTTACTGCAATGCACAATTGACTTGCTGCGACGCACCATTTTGCGTCATAATGATCGGAAACCGTGTCTAAGGAATCATAATTCATGAGCAAAAACAAAGACCAAGCGTGGAACACCAAATATGGTCCACGCCGCGTCCGGCATGAAGCGCCAACGCTTGAGGAAGCGATCGCCGCC
The DNA here is from genome assembly GCA_964372105.1 of uncultured Undibacter sp. Taxonomy (GTDB): domain Bacteria; phylum Pseudomonadota; class Alphaproteobacteria; order Rhizobiales; family Xanthobacteraceae; genus Pseudolabrys. The sequence continues at coordinate 2,423 of CAYJPU010000258.1, read as the reverse complement.
GCCCAGGGCTTGTCCGACGAACTCAACGAACAGGCCGAAATCGCGGCCTCTCTGATCGGGCTGCCGCACGATCAGGTCCGCGACGAATTGCTCAAGCTCGCCCCGAAACGCAGGGATACTATTAAGTCCGTCGTGTTCACGGGGCCGGCCTCGGCGCCGCGCACCATTGTGGTCGAGCGCAAGCCGGCCCGCCGCGTCATGTCGGCGACGCTTGCAAGCCGCTAGTGGAGCGGATTTGACGTCCGCTACCCGCTAGCCGCGAATATCCTAAGCGAACGTCAAATCCAAAGCTCCACTAGCAACAATAACTTGCTAGTGGTCCTTTGATTCTAACATTCGCAAAAGTGCCTCCCCAGACGGGATGCGAATGTTAGAATTGGAACACAAGTGCCGGCCTTCAAGAGATGTCTCTTTGACGAGCGAGGCCGACAGCGCGCGCGTCACGGCCGCGCCTGAAGGCCGGGTCGACCTTGATGGCTTCCGCTGTAACGCATTGAACTTACTCGGTTCGGCTGCGCCAGCCGAGAGCGCCACGCCGTAGCCCGCACGGTGGCCGGCCCGCGGCCGCCGCTTTTCGGCGCGACCCTTCATCCAAATTAAGAAGGGAAACGTTTATTTAAGATTGTTTAAGCAGTTTGACTGGTATGGGAGTGCCTTGAGCGCACCTCATCTAAAGATACGTCACCGATGATAGAAGCCATCGATCGCTCGGCATCAGAGCCCACCGAGAGAGTCGCCGATGCGCCGCCTTTGGCGCCGGGGGCTGTCCCGCTCTGCTATGTGGTCGACGAGGAAGCCAGTATCCGGCACTTCCTATCGCTGGTGCTGCACGGCGCCGGCATCGACACCATGGAGTTTCCCGACGGCGTCGCGCTGCGCCGCGCCGTTGCCCAGCGCGCGCCGGACCTCATCTTCCACAATATTTCACTCGATTCCGCCGACGCCATCGAGTCGATGATCGCACTCGGCAAAAGCGGCCTGCGCGGCCACGTCCAGCTCATGAGCAACCGCGGCTCCGCCGTGCTGGAGCACGTCAAGGGCATCGGCAAGCAGCACGCTCTCACCATGCTGCCGGCGCTCAAGAAGCCGTTCGAGACCGACGTCATTCTCAAGGTCATCCAGGAGCTCAAGCTCGGGACGCCGGCGGCGGGCGCGGCCAAGCTCGACCTTGCGGAAGTGCTCGCCAACGACTGGATCGAGTTCTGGTACCAGCCGAAGATCGACCTGAAGAAGAAACAGCTCGCCGGCGCCGAAGCCTATGCGCGCGCGCGCCATCCGACCGCCGGCGTGCTGCTGCCGGGCGCGTTCATGCCGGGCGCCTCGGAGCAGGATCTCGTCAAGCTGTCGGAGCTCGCGCTCACCAATGCGCTGCGCGCCGGGCTCACCTTTTCGAAGCTCGGCATCAACCTGAAGCTGACGGTGAACATCCCGGTGAGCGCGCTGATGGCGTTGCCGGTCGAGGACATCGTGCGCACACACCGCGGTCCGAGCGACAAATGGGCCGGGCTGATCATCGACGTGCCGGAGGAGCAGATCGTCACCGACTTGAAGCTCGCCTGCGAGCTCGCCGCCCGGCTCGAGCGGCACAACGTACGGCTCGCGATCGACGATTTCGGCCGCGGCTATTCATCGTTGGCCCGGCTCGGCGAGCTGCCTTTCGCCGAACTCAAGCTCGACCGCGCCTTCGTCGCCGATTGCGGCACCGACAAGGTCAACGCCCCGCTGTGCAAGACGGTGATCGACCTGGCGCATAATTTCGGCCGCGTCGCGGTCGCCATGGGCATCGAAAAGGCGGCGGACGCCGTGGCGCTGGTGAGCATGGGCTGCGACTACGGCCAGGGCTTTCTGCTCGGCCAGCCGATGCCGGAGGAGCGCTTCATCTCGCTCTTGCGCCAGCGCGCCGCCACCCAGGGCCGCAACCTGCCGAATGCCGCGCCGCGAACGCCCGAGCGGCGCCCGGCCTGAGCCGGACCGCGGCCCGCGCCGAACGGATCAATGGGTCCAGGCGTCGCGCCGCTTGAACGCGAAATTGTCGGCGTAGGACATGCCGCGGCGGTGCGCCGGCTTGTCCTCGGACACCTGGTAGGCGAGACCGTGGCGCTCGCAATAGGCGACCGCCTCTTCCTTGGTGGAAAAACGCAGGCGAAGTTGCTGGTTCATGTCGCCCGAAGAGGTCCACCCCATCAGCGGCTCGACCTGACGCGGCGCCTCCGGCTCGTAATCGAGCACCCACAACTTGGTGTTGCCGCTGCCCGATTGCATGGCGGTCTTGGAGGGCTTGTAGATGCGCGCTGTCATGGACGTAAACCGGATGGAATCGTGGACCGGAATGGCCGATGTCGGGTCCGTATAGGCCTTGCGCGGGCGCGAGGCAATCCGGGCGGTGGATGGCGAAACCCGCAAAAGTCTGGGCGCGCCGTCGC
>CAYJPU010000257.1:0-4250 GCA_964372105.1 uncultured Undibacter sp. | reverse complement strand
CGCCAGCGGCATCGCCAATCCGCGGCAGGTTCGCTGCCAGAAATAAGGCCGGCGGCGGCCTCCACCAGTTATGAACTGGCGCGCGGCCCGCGCCCTTCCCTCCCCCGCGAATCTGGTCTAAGCACCCTTCGCGCGGGGCTACCTCCCGCCTGGGGCGAAAGGACGCGCGGCAAGCGCGCCCTTTTTTTGTGTGCCTCGTACTCCGGGGCGCTCGCCGCGTGCGCGCTGAGCCGGAATCCAGACGATGAGCTTGGAAGAGGCGTCTGGATTCCGGATCCGCGGGCCAAGGGCCTGCGCCACGGAATAACGGTGGCGAGGCCCGGCCTCGTCCTGGAACGACAAACGGCAAAGGATTGTCGCGTAGCCAATGCCCAAACGCACAGACATCAAATCGATCATGATCATCGGCGCCGGTCCGATCGTTATCGGACAGGCCTGCGAATTCGACTACTCCGGGACCCAGGCCTGCAAGGCGCTCAAGGAAGAGGGCTACCGGGTCGTCCTGGTCAATTCCAATCCGGCCACGATCATGACGGACCCGGATCTGGCCGACGCGACCTATATCGAGCCGATCACGCCCGAGATCGTCGCCAAGATCATCGAGAAGGAACGCCCGGACGCGCTGCTCCCCACCATGGGCGGGCAGACCGCGCTCAACTGCGCACTCTCGCTCAAGAAGATGGGCACGCTCGACAAGTTCAACGTGACGATGATCGGCGCCACCGCCGAGGCGATCGACAAGGCCGAGGACCGCGAGCTGTTCCGCGAGGCCATGACCAAGATCGGCCTGGCGACGCCGCGCTCGCACCACGTCAAGACTCTGTCCCAGGCGCTCGAAGCGCTCGACGACATCGGCCTGCCGGCGATCATCCGCCCGTCGTTCACCATGGGCGGCACCGGCGGCGGCATCGCCTACAACCGCGCCGAGTTCATCGACATCGTCGAGGGCGGCATCGACGCCTCGCCGACCGACGAGGTGCTGATCGAGGAGAGCGTGCTCGGCTGGAAAGAGTACGAGATGGAGGTGGTGCGCGACAAGAACGACAATTGCATCATCATCTGCTCGATCGAGAACGTCGATCCGATGGGCGTGCACACCGGCGACTCGATCACCATCGCGCCGGCGCTGACGCTGACCGACAAAGAATACCAGATGATGCGCGACGCCTCACTGGCGGTGCTGCGCGAGATCGGCGTCGAGACCGGCGGATCGAACGTGCAGTTCGCGGTCAACCCGGTCGACGGCCGGTTGATCGTGATCGAGATGAACCCGCGCGTGTCGCGCTCGTCGGCGCTGGCCTCGAAAGCCACCGGCTTCCCGATCGCCAAGGTCGCCGCCAAGCTCGCCGTCGGCTACACGCTCGATGAAATCGCCAACGACATCACCGGCGGCGCGACGCCGGCTTCGTTCGAGCCGACCATCGACTACGTCGTCACCAAGATTCCGCGCTTTGCCTTCGAGAAGTTCCCCGGCGCCTCAAATGTGCTTACGACCTCGATGAAGTCGGTCGGCGAGGCCATGGCGATCGGCCGCACCTTCCAGGAAAGCCTGCAGAAGGCGCTGCGCTCGCTGGAGACCGGCCTCACCGGGCTCGACGAGATCACCATCGAAGGCTTCGATGCCGCCAAGGGCATGGAAGACCCCGACAACAAGAACGCCGTGCGCGCCGCGCTCGGCACGCCGACGCCCGACCGCCTGCTGAAGGTGGCGCAGGCCATGCGGCTGGGGGCCAGCGACGAGCTCATTCACAACGCCTGCCGCATCGACCCGTGGTTCCTGGCCGAATTGCGCGGCATCGTCGATGCCGAAGCCGAGATCAAGGCCAAGGGCCTGCCGACCACGCCGGCGCCGTTCCGCCGGCTCAAGGCCATGGGCTTTTCGGACACCCGCCTCGGCAAGCTGACCGCGACCCCGGCCGAGGCGGTGACGCAAAAAAGGCGCGCGCTCGACGTGCGGCCGGTGTTCAAGCGCATCGACACCTGCGCGGCCGAGTTCGCCTCGCCCACCGCCTACATGTATTCGACCTACGAGACGCCGTTCGCCGGCAAGCTCAGCAACGAGGCGCTGCCGTCCGACAAGAAGAAGGTCGTCATCCTCGGCGGCGGCCCGAACCGCATCGGCCAGGGCATCGAGTTCGACTACTGCTGCTGCCACGCCTGCTTCGCGCTGAAGGACGCCGGCTACGAGACCATCATGATCAACTGCAATCCGGAGACGGTGTCGACCGACTACGACACCTCCGACCGGCTCTATTTCGAGCCGCTGACGCCAGAAGACGTGCTGGAGATCATCGACATCGAGCGCTCGCGCGGCACGCTGCACGGCGTGATCGTGCAGTTCGGCGGCCAGACGCCGCTCAAGCTCGCCGAGCATCTCGAAAAGGCCAATGTGCCGATCCTCGGCACCTCGCCGGACGCCATCGACCTGGCGGAAGACCGCGACCGTTTCAAGAAGCTCTTGGACAGGCTCAAGCTGCGCCAACCGCAGAACGGCATCGCCAATTCGCCGGGCGCGGCGCGCGCCATCGCCGACGAGATCGGCTATCCGGTCGTCATTCGCCCGTCTTACGTGCTGGGCGGCCGCGGCATGGAGATCGTGCGCGACGCGGCCCAGCTCGACCGTTACGTCGGCCGTCTCGCCGCCACGCTCGACAAGCCGTCGGAGCTGGTGGTCTCGGACAAGAGCCCGCTGCTGATCGACCGTTATCTGTCGGACGCCACCGAAGTGGACGTCGACTGCCTGGCCGACGGCAAGGACACGTTCATCGCCGGCATCATGGAGCACATCGAGGAAGCCGGCATCCACTCCGGCGATTCAGCCTGCGCGCTGCCGCCTTATTCGCTCGACGATGAGATGATCGCCGAGCTCGGACGCCAGACCCGCGGGCTCGCGCTCGCGCTCAATGTCGGCGGCCTGATGAACGTGCAATACGCCATCAAGGACGGCGAGATCTATGTGCTGGAAGTGAACCCGCGCGCCTCGCGCACGGTGCCCTTCGTCGCCAAGGTGATCGGCCTGCCGGTCGCCAAGATCGCCGCGCGCGTCATGGCCGGTGAAAGCCTGAAGAGCTTCAACCTGAAGCCCAGCACCTATACGCACCGCGCGGTCAAGGAAGCGGTGTTCCCGTTCGCCCGCTTCCCCGGCGTCGACACCGTGCTCGGCCCGGAGATGAAGTCGACCGGCGAAGTGATGGGCCTCGACCGTTCGTTCGAGATCGCCTTCGCCAAGAGCCAGATCGGCAGCGGCACCAACCTGCCCCGTTCAGGCACGGTGTTCGTCTCGGTGCGGGACGCCGACAAATCGCGCATCCTGCCGGCCATCAAGCTGCTGGCCGCGCTCGGCTTCAAGACCATCGCCACGTCGGGAACCCAGCGCTACCTCGCCGAACAGGGCGTTCCGGCCGCCAAGATCAACAAGGTGCTGGAAGGCCGGCCCCATATCGTCGACGCCATCAAGAACGGCGGGGTCCAGCTGGTCTTCAATACTACCGAGGGGGCGACGGCCCTGGCCGACAGCCGGTCCCTGCGCCACGCCGCCCTCTTGCATAAAGTACCGTACTACACCACTCTTTCGGGTGCCGTCGCCGCAGCGCAAGGCATCAAAGCCTATCTCGGGGGCGACCTCGAAGTACGGGCGCTGCAGAGCTACTACCACACCTAAGGGGGAATTCCCCCACGGGCGCGGGACCTGAAAGCGGCGGCGCGAGTTAGGCCGGAAGTCCACGATCGCGGCGGGGTGAACCGGCCGCGGTCGGATTTTTTAAGCTGGCCCTCGTTGTAGGACTCCGGTGCGGGAAGCCGTGGCCGGAGTCGAATTACGAGTGGTCGAAGGGTTCGATCGAGGGTGGAAGGGCTTGGCGGCGCGATAGCGCGTTCAAGTTGTATCTAGCGCCCGCCAGGAGGAGAATGAGACGATGGAAAAGCTTCCGATGACGGCCGAAGGCTATGCGGTGCTCGAAGCCGAGCTCAAGCACTGCCAGTCGGTGGAACGGCCCCGCATCATTCAGCAGATCACCGAGGCGCGCTCGCACGGCGACCTGTCGGAGAACGCCGAATATCATGCCGCCAAGGAGCAGCAGTCGCTCAACGAGGGCCGCATCGACGAGCTGCAGGACAAGCTCGCGCGCGCCGACGTCATCGACGTGTCGAAGCTGTCGGGCGACACCATCAAGTTCGGCGCCACCGTCACGCTGATCGACGAGGACACCGACGAGAAGAAGGTGTGGCAGATCGTCGGCGAGCCGGAAGCC
>CAYJPU010000256.1:0-4252 GCA_964372105.1 uncultured Undibacter sp. | reverse complement strand
CGCCGCTTCCGCGGCCTGCGTCTGCACCGGACCCGAATCCAGGCCCTTGGCGTCGACGTCGCGGTCGACGAACTCGATCACGGCCACCGGGGCCGAGTCGCCGTAGCGGAAGCCCGCCTTCATGATGCGGGTGTAGCCGCCCTTGCGCTCCTTGTAGCGGGGCGCCAGCACCTCGAAGAGCTTCTTGACCATGGCGACGTCGCGGATCTCCGAGATCGCCTGACGGCGCGCGTGCAGGCCGCCCTTCTTGCCCAGCGTAATAAGCTTCTCCACCACCGGGCGAAGCTCCTTCGCCTTCGGCAGCGTGGTCGTAATCTGCTCGTGCTTGATGAGGCTCGCCGACATGTTGGCGAACATCGCCTTGCGGTGCGCGGGCTTCTTGCCGAGCTTGCGATGAACCTTGCCGTGACGCATTGAACTAATCCTTCTCTTCTCTGTGTCACGACGGTTCGTCGGACGCTGTGCTCAGGTGGGCTTCCTGCGTTCGCCCAAGTTAGCGAATAGTGAACGGCGAGTGGCGAATAGCGGCCAGTCAAACATCTATTCGCTATTCGCTACTTCCTATTCGCTGCTTCTTCATTCGCTCAGTAATGATCCTCGAAGCGCTTGGCGAGCTCTTCGATGTTTTCCGGCGGCCAGCCCGGCACTTCCATGCCGAGGTGCAGGCCCATCTGCGCCAGCACTTCCTTGATCTCGTTGAGCGACTTGCGGCCGAAGTTCGGCGTGCGCAGCATCTCGGCTTCGGTCTTCTGCACGAGGTCGCCGATGTAGACGATGTTGTCGTTCTTCAGGCAGTTGGCCGAACGCACCGAGAGCTCGAGCTCGTCCACCTTCTTGAGGAAGGCCGGGTTGAAGGCCAGGTCCGGAATGGCCTCCGCGGCCTGCTCCTTGCGGGGCTCTTCGAAGTTCACGAACACGTTGAGCTGGTCCTGCAGGATGCGCGCCGCGTATGCCAGCGAATCCTCAGGCGTCACCGCGCCGTTGGTCTCGATGGTCATGGTCAGCTTGTCGTAGTCCAGGATCTGGCCCTCGCGGGTGTTCTCGACCTTGTACGACACCTTGCGCACCGGCGAGTACAGGCTGTCGACCGGGATGAGACCGATCGGCGCGTCCTCGGGACGGTTACGCTCGGCCGGGACGTAGCCCTTGCCGGTGTTGACCGTGAACTCCATGCGGATCTCGGCGCCCTCGTCCAACGTGCACAGCACGAGGTCGGGGTTGAGCACGACGACGTCGCCGACGGTCTGGATGTCGCCGGCGGTCACGGTGCCGGGGCCCTGCTTCTTCACCACCATGCGCTTGGGGCCTTCGCCCTGCATCTTGATGGCGATGTCCTTGATGTTGAGCACCATGTCGGTGACGTCCTCGCGCACGCCGGCGATCGAGGAGAACTCGTGCAACACGCCGTCGATGTGCACCGACTGCACCGCCGCGCCCTGCAGCGACGACAGCAGAATGCGGCGCAGCGCGTTGCCGAGCGTCACGCCGAAACCGCGCTCAAGCGGCTCGGCCACCACGGTCGCCGTGCGCGCAGCGTCGGTGCCCGCGGTGACCTGGAGCTTGTTCGGCCTGATCAATTCCTGCCAATTCTTTTGGATCACGTGTTCACCTTTGTAGCGGTAGAGGCGTTAAGGGCCTCGCGCGTCCCACCCGCCGCGTGGGGAATATTCGGCGGTCAATCAGCGGCGCAGGCTCACAACGAGCCCGCGAAAGAAAACGCAATTAGACGCGACGGCGCTTACGCGGACGGCAACCATTGTGCGGGATCGTGGTGACGTCGCGGATCGAGGTCACGGTAAAGCCCGCGGCCTGCAGCGCGCGCAGCGCCGATTCACGGCCCGAACCCGGACCCGACACCTCGACCTCGAGGGTGCGCATGCCGTGCTCCTGCGCCTTCTTGGCGGCGTCCTCGGCCGCGACCTGCGCGGCATAGGGCGTCGACTTGCGCGAGCCCTTGAAACCCATGGTGCCGGCCGACGACCAGGCGATCGCATTGCCCTGCGCGTCGGTGATGGTGATCATGGTGTTGTTGAACGACGCATTCACATGCGCCACGCCGGACGCGATGTTCTTGCGTTCGCGCCGGCGGACGCGGGTGGCTTCCTTACCCATCTCTTAGTCCTTTCGCTGCCCGCCAGCCTGATTCAGGCGCGGGCAAAGTTCAGATCAATTAAGCGGTCTTCTTCTTGCCGGCGATCGTCTTGGCCGGGCCCTTGCGGGTGCGCGCATTGGTGTGCGTGCGCTGGCCGCGGACCGGCAGACCCTTGCGGTGGCGCAGGCCACGGTAGCAACCGAGGTCCATCAGGCGCTTGATGTTCATCGCCACTTCGCGGCGCAGGTCGCCTTCGACCATGTAGTCACGGTCGATGAGCTCGCGAATCTGCAGCACCTCGGCGTCGGTGAGTTGCGACACCCGCCGCTCCAGCGGCAGGCCCAGATTGGTCATGATATCCTTGGCATTTTTCTGCCCGATACCATGAATGTACTGCAGCGCGATGATCACGCGCTTGTTGGTGGGTAGATTGACACCCGCGATACGAGCCACGAATTGCTCTCCTGTTACCGGCCTGCGGCGCGCAGCGCGCCAATTTCTTGTTTTCCCAGAAGGGTATAGCGCAAAGCGTAACACGACACCCGGCCCCGCCTACCTGGGGCCCGGCATCGCGTCAAACTCCTGAATGGTGTGCTTATTAAGGGATTCATCGCGCTCTCGTCAACCTCCGCTTGGAGGAGGATTTACGCTGTACCGTCTTTGACTTAACGCGGGTCGCCTTGGTCCGCGACGAACCGGCCTTGGAACCGGCGGTTGCGGCCCGGCGGGTGGACGACTTGACCTTGAATTTGGCCTTAGCCCTGGACTTAGACCGCGCCGCCGCCTTGCCCGAACTCTTCTTGGAACGCCCTTTGGCGGCCTTGGATTTGGCCTTGCCCGCCTTTTTGGCGGTCTTTTTCGCCGATTTGGCGGATTTGGCCGACTTTCCGGCCGTCTTGCCGGCCGTCTTGCCGGCCGATTTGGCCTTGCGCCTGGTCGTTCCTTTGACCGGGGTCAGGACGGCATTGACGGCGGCGGTGACGTCGTCGATCGGCGCCATGCCGTCCACGGCCATCAGCAGCCCCTTGCCGGCGTAATAGGTGGTCAGCGGTGCGGTCTGGACCCGGTAGGCCTCCAGCCGGCCCCTCAGCACATCCGGATTGTCGTCGGCGCGCACCTTTTCGCCGCGGGCGGTCATGTCGGCCACCCGGGTCTCGATTCGCTTGAGCAGGATGCCTTCGTCGACCTTGAGCTCGATGACGCCGTCGAGCTTGAGGCCGCGGTCGGCCAACAGGCGGTCGAGCGCCTCGGCCTGCGGCACGGTGCGCGGAAAACCGTCGAGCACGAAGCCGCGCCTGGCGTCGACCTGGTCGATGCGGTCGGCGACGATCGCCACCACGACCTCGTCCGGCACCAGCTGGCCGGCTTCGATGATGGCCTTGGCGCGCTGGCCGACCGGCGTACCGGCAGCCGCCGCGGCACGCAGCATGTCACCGGTCGAGAGATGCACGATGCCGTGCCTGTCGACCAGACGCTGCGCTTGAGTGCCCTTCCCCGCCCCCGGCGGTCCGAGCAGGACCAGTCTCATCGATTGCGCCCCCGCAATTTCGACCGCTTGATCAAGCCTTCATACTGATGGGCCAGCAGATAGCCCTGGATCTGCGCCACCGTATCCATCGTGACGCTGACGACGATCAACAGCGAGGTGCCGCCGAAATAGAACGGCACCGCCGCGTAGGAGATCAGGATTTCCGGAATAAGGCAGACGATGGCGAGATAGATCGCGCCGACGACCGTGATGCGCGACAGCACGAAGTCGATGTACTCGGCCGTGCGCTCGCCCGGGCGGATGCCCGGAATGAAGCCGCCGTGCTTCTTCAGGTTTTCGGCGGTCTCGTTCGGGTTGAACACGATCGCCGTATAGAAGAACGCGAAGAACACGATCAACGCGATGTAGAGGATCAGGAACAGCGGCCGGCCGTGGCCGAGCAGCGTCGTCACGGTGGTGAGCCAGCCCGGGCCGCTGCCGGCGTTGAAGTTGGCGACCGTGGTCGGCAACAGCAACAACGACGACGCGAAGATCGGCGGGATGACGCCCGAGGTGTTGAGCTTCAGCGGCAGATGCGAGGACTGGCCCTCGAACATCCGGTTGCCGACCTGGCGCTTGGGATACTGGATCAGCAGCCGGCGCTGCGCGCGCTCCATGAACACGATGAAGGC
>CAYJPU010000255.1:0-4276 GCA_964372105.1 uncultured Undibacter sp. | reverse complement strand
GAATGTCGAGGCCCTCGCGCAGCAGGTTGATGCCGACCAGCGCGTCGAACGCGCCCAGCCGCAGGTCGCGGATGATCTCGATGCGCTCCAGCGTGTCGATGTCGCTGTGCATGTAGCGCACGCGGATGCCCTGCTCGTGCAGATATTCGGTGAGGTCCTCGGCCATGCGCTTGGTCAGCACGGTGACCAGCGAACGGTAGCCCTTCAGCGCCACCTGCCGCACCTCGCCGACCAGGTCGTCGACCTGCAGCCGGGCGGAGCGGATTTCGACCGGCGGATCGATCAGCCCGGTCGGGCGGATGACCTGCTCGACGAACACGCCGCCCGACTCGTTGAGCTCCCAGTCGCCGGGCGTGGCGGAGACCGCGACCGACTGCGGCCGCATCGCGTCCCATTCCTCGAAGCGCAGCGGCCGGTTGTCCATGCACGACGGCAGGCGGAAGCCGTATTCGGCCAGCGTCGCCTTGCGGCGGAAGTCGCCGCGGAACATGCCGCCGAGCTGCGGGATGGTGACGTGGCTTTCGTCGGCGAACACCAGCGCGTTGTCCGGCACGTATTCGAACAGCGTCGGCGGCGGCTCGCCCGGCTTGCGGCCGGTCAGATAACGCGAGTAGTTCTCGATGCCGGCGCAGGCGCCGGTCGCCTCCATCATCTCCAGGTCGAAGCGGGTGCGCTGCTCCAGGCGTTGCGCTTCCAACAGGCGGCCGGCGCCGTTGAGCTGGTCGAGGCGGACGCGCAGCTCTTCCTTGATCGAGTTCATCGCCTGGATCAGCGTCGGGCGCGGCGTGACGTAGTGCGAATTGGCGTAGACCTTGACGAATTCCAGCTCGTCGGTTTTGGCGCCGGTGAGCGGGTCCATCTCCTCGATCTTCTCGATCTCGTCGCCGAACAGATGCACGCGCCAGGCGCGGTCCTCGTAGTGCGCCGGGAAGACGTCGAGCGTATCGCCGCGCACGCGGAACGAGCCGCGCACGAAATCATGCTGCGTGCGCTTGTATTGCAGCGCGATCAGGTCGGCGATCAACTGGCGCTGGCTGATCTGGCCGCCCTGCTTCAACGTAAAGGTCATGGCCGAATAGGTTTCGACCGAGCCGATGCCGTAGATGCACGACACCGAGGCGACGATGACGACGTCGTCGCGTTCGAGCAGCGCGCGCGTCGCCGCGTGGCGCATGCGGTCGATCTGCTCGTTGATCGAGGATTCCTTCTCGATGTAGGTGTCGGTGCGCGGGACGTAGGCCTCCGGCTGGTAGTAGTCGTAATAGGAGACGAAGTACTCGACCGCGTTGTCGGGAAAGAACGACTTGAACTCGCCGTAGAGCTGCGCGGCCAGCGTCTTGTTGGGCGCCAGGATGAGCGCCGGGCGCTGCGTCGCCTCGATCACCTTGGCCATGGTGAAGGTCTTGCCCGAGCCGGTGACGCCTAACAGCACCTGCGTGCGGTCGTGGCGTGTGATGCCCTCGACCAGCTCCTTGATCGCCTGCGGCTGGTCGCCCTTGGGCTCGAAGTCGGACACGATCTTGAACGGGATGCCGCCTTCGGATTTCTCCGGCCGGGGCGGGCGGTGCGGCGTCCAGACGTCGCCGGCCTGGGCGAATTCCGGCCGGCCTTCGCGCAGCAGCCGTTCGAGCGACTGCGCGGTCGCTTCGACGCCCATCGACGACAGGCCTTGCCCGGGCTGCGGCAGATCAGCGCGCGGCAGGCGGTATTTCGGGTCTTCTTTCTTCACCTCCCCCTTTCGTTCTTCCACCTCCCCCTGGAGGGGGGTGGGGTTTTTTGGGGTTTTTTTTCCCCCCCCCCCCGGGGGGGGGGGGTGGGGGGGTCGCGCCGCGCGGGGGGGGGGGGTGAACTTGCGTCATCGCCGCGCACCCCACCCCGCCTCGCTTCGCTCGGCGACCCTCCCCCTGCAGGGGAGGGTGAAGAAAGGTCGTCGTCGCCTAAACCCAGTTCCTTCGCCAGCGCCGGATCGAGCCCGGTGATCGGCGAACCCGTGTAGTCGCTCTGCTTGGCCTCTTCGAATCCTTGCTGCGGTTCTTGCGCGGAAGTTTGCGCCGACTTGCGCGCCTTGTGCTCGGCGGCGAATTCGGCGCGCCGCTGCCACGACGTCGCCGGCGGCGGCTGGATGCCCGTGCCCGAGCCGAGCCCGGCAGTGCCGCGGCCGATGCCGGGATTGAGCAGTTCGGCGAGCGCATCCGGCGTCGCCGGCTGGTCCGGACGCGCCGCCTTGGCGCGGGTGGGGCGCGCGGGATCCTTGGATTTTTTGGATTTGTCGGGGGATTTGGCCATGGCCGGACTATGAGGCGAGTCTTGTGGCGGGGAAAGGGCGGCCGCCGGTCCGCCGGAAGCACTCGTGTTTCCAGTGGCACTCGCGCCAAGAATGCGCAAAATGGCACCACCCGTCAGTCAAACCAGCCGGAGAATGGTGTGATGAGTAATAGTGTCAAATACCTTTTGCCCGAAGATCGTATTCCGAAAGCCTGGTACAACATCGCGGCCGATTTGCCGCAGCCGCTGCCGCCACCGCTGCATCCGGGCACCGGCCAGCCGATCGGGCCGGCCGACCTGTCGGCGATCTTTCCGATGGCGCTGATCGCGCAGGAAGTCTCGGCCGAGCGCGAGATCGAAATCCCCGAACCGGTGCGCGAGGTCTACAAGCTGTGGCGGCCCGCGCCGCTCTATCGCGCGCGCCGCCTGGAACGCTTGCTCGATACGCCGGCGCGCATCTTCTACAAATACGAAGGCGTCAGCCCGTCGGGCAGCCACAAGCCCAACACCGCGGTGCCGCAAGCCTTTTACAACCGCGAGGCCGGCATCAAGAAACTGTCGACCGAAACCGGCGCCGGGCAGTGGGGCTCCTCGCTCGCCTTTGCCGGGCAACTGTTCGGACTCGAAGTCAAGGTCTACATGGTCAAGGTCAGCTATCAGCAGAAGCCGTACCGGCGCGCGCTGATGGAAACCTACGGCGCAACCTGCATCGCCAGTCCGAGCAACGAAACCGATTCCGGCCGCGCCATCCTGGCCAAGTCGCCGGATTCGCCCGGCAGCCTCGGCATCGCCATCTCCGAGGCGGTGGAAGTGGCCGCCAAGAACGCCGACACCAACTACGCGCTCGGCAGCGTGCTCAACCACGTGATGATCCACCAGTCGGTGATCGGCATCGAGGCGATCGAGCAGATGGAGATGGCCGGCTTCTGGCCCGACGTGGTGATCGGCTGCGCCGGCGGCGGCTCGAACTTCGCCGGGCTCGCCTTCCCGTTCATCGGCAAGAAGCTGCGCGAGGGCAAGGCGGTGCGCGTCGTAGCGGTGGAACCGGCGGCCTGTCCGTCGCTCACCCGCGGCACCTACGCCTATGATTTCGGCGACACCGGCCATCTGACGCCGCTCGTCAAGATGCACACGCTCGGCTCCACCTTCATGCCGCCTGGCTTCCATGCCGGCGGCCTGCGCTATCACGGCATGGCGCCGATGGTGAGCCACTTGAAGGAGCTCGGTTTGATCGAAGCGCGCGCCGTGCGCCAGCTTGCCTGTTTCGAGGCTGCGGTCGCCTTTGCGCGTACGGAGGGCATCGTTCCCGCGCCTGAGTCATCGCACGCGATCCGCGTTGCCTTCGACGAGGCCTTGCGCTGCAAGGCCGAAGGCAAGGCGCAGACGATCCTGTTCAACCTGTCCGGCCACGGCCATTTCGACATGCAGGCGTACACCGACTACTTCGCCGGCAAGCTGGAAGACCGCGACTACGACGAAGCTGTGCTGCAGGCCGCGTTGGCCGAGCTGCCTAAGGTGGCGGCGTAGGAGGTCGTCATTCCGGGACGGCGCGGTGAGCGCCGGCCCGGCAATGACAAGAAACTAGAAGCCTTTGACGACTTCCTTGACGTGCTCGACGTCCGGCGGCGCGGCGAAGAACGGGCCGACCAGTCTGCGCCATTCCTGGAAGTCGGCGGACTCGCGGAAGTCGACGGTGTGGTTCTCGACCGTCGCCCATTGCACGAACAGGCGGTAGCGCTGCGGCTTCTCGTGCGAGCGCTGCAAGGCCATGCCGGAGCAGCCTTTGGCGCGCTTGAACAAAGGCGCGGCCTGCGTCACGCCGGCTTCGAACTCGGCTTCCGTGCCGGGCTTCACGTCGATCTGCGCGATTTCGAGGATCATGCGGGTCGGACTTTCACGATCGAGGACAAATGAAAACGACGCGGCATTATGAGCCGCGTCCGTTGGCGTGAAAAGGGCGGGCGGCGCCCACGCTTTCTTCCCTCTCCCCGCGTGCGGGGAGAGGGTGGCG
>CAYJPU010000254.1:0-4305 GCA_964372105.1 uncultured Undibacter sp. | reverse complement strand
AAGCCGGCCAACCTCGCCATCGTCGTGTTCGACAACGGCGTCTACGGCGAAACCGGCATGCAGCCGACCCATACCGCCGGCGGCGTCGACCTCGTCGCGATCGCCCGGGCCTCCGGCATCGGCACCTGCCTGGACGTTGCGGACACCGCCGGCGTCGACGACTTGGCCGGGCGGCTGAAGGGTCTCGACGGCACCCTGTTCGCCCGGGTGGCGATCGACGCCGCCGAACCGCCCCGGGTGCTGCCGCTGCGCGACGGCGAGGCCATCAAGACCCGGTTCCGGGCCGCCATCGGGGTCGGTCCAAGTCTTTGAAACAAAACCGGAGCGCGGTCCGGCGCCGTTCTGGACAGGGCGAAATCGAGCCTCTATAACGCCCGCGCTCTGGTTGCCTGTCCCTCGGGGCAGGCCCCGGTGCCCAGGTAGCTCAGTTGGTAGAGCATGCGATTGAAAATCGCAGTGTCGGTGGTTCGATTCCGCCCCTGGGCACCATTTACTTCCCCATAACGCCTCACTGCTTCTCATTCCGCTGCAAAATCAATGTGTTGCGGCTTTTAGGCTGCGCACAGTTTCCCATGGCGGACGGTGATAGTGCGGGTACAATTGCGGACATTGCCCCCCTCTTTTCTTTACTTTATGCCGCCGCGTTTTTGGAAAGCGAAAGTCCAGAAAGTGTGGAGCGGAAGGCCTCAAGTCTCTGCATGCTCGGGATCTTATAGTTCTTAGGCATGCACACCACTGTTGGGTTCTTGCCTCGTTTGCAGGTGATGGCGAGAAGGCCTGCGATATACGTGCGCTTCTTCGGATTGTCGTGCTTGTTTGCGTAGTCGCATACTAGTGCCAGTACTTCCGGCTGAAAGAAATCTTCCAGCTCTTTCAGCCGTTTTAGGACCTCTTCAAAGCGCTGAAGTAGGCTTTCCATCCGCCGCTTCATTCCGACGATATTTTTTTCTGCCCAGTCGTTCTTAGCGAGGACCAGCGCGGCAAGAATATTGAAATCGGCCACAGCCTTTTTCCAATCCACCTCTGGGTCATTATCCTCATCGAAAAGCCGGTGCGGCACGTTTGCACGCCGCGCTCGCACATCAACCTCAAAGATATAGAATAAGTTCTCGTGGACCCATTCGAAATGTTCAAACATTTGTTCTCGCACGCTTTCGAAGCGTTTGAACACGTCCGAGTCGGCGACTTCTGTCAGCCACGCTCCGAATGGCTCAGTTGCTCTCTTGATTTCGCGAGCTCGCTTCAGCGAGTCCTGTCTTGTCACAGCGGCATCGTAGTCGGCGTACAGCTTGTTGAAGTGCTGTCCGTACAGCTTTTCGCCACAGACCCAGCCGACTAGGAAGCGTTGGCCGGCCTTGTTCATCACGAAGCCTTTTAGGTGTGCGTGGTTTTCGTGGACGCAATGCAGTCGCGGGCGGCCAGAACCGTTCAAGTCGTACGTATACTCTACGAACGGCTCCTCACTGCCGGGCGGCACTTGTCTTACGATATTAGGGAGACTTTCGGGGTCGTCGGTCGTGAGCGCGGTATCAATCAGTTCGTTGTCTTGCATCGCAGCCCATCGGCCGCTGTAAGAATCGTCTTTGAGCTTAACGTTCACGCGAGTGCTCCTTACCGCAGCCAGGGTTTCACGGCGGCCGCGAGCTAATTTTCAAATTTTGAATACTCAGGCGAATCGACTTGGTTGCACCGATTATAAACCTCTACCGGAGGAGTCCCTAAAAAAGTTCCTCTTATGTTCTTTTGTGCCAGTTATTCACAGAGGGCCTCATACCGTAGGAAACAATAGTTATTGATGGGCCGCCGACGGCATGAGGAGCGTGTGGGGATGCGTCTATGGCGCAGAATTGGAACTACAGACGCTTGTTTGGACGCGGGGCAGAGATTCCCATTGGCGAGGCCTGAGAGCCGGCTGAAATGCCCGCGTTGCGGGTCGCGTCGCGTGCGCTGCCTACCGAATCAAACCGTAGCTACGGATGAAGGCGCGGGTACGAATGCGGGTACGTCGTCAGGGGTTTCGAAAATTCCCGGTCGTTTAAGCTTTTTTTGAGCGACTTCGTGTTTCCGCCCCGTCACCATTTCCCGCCAAAAAATGCGGCGCTCCGGAAAAATCCAGCTTCACGCTGACGTCTCATAGGCTGCCTTGCGCGCGGTCTTCGCATCGCGCGGCTGGATCGCTGTCGGGCAATTGTGCATCTTGCGCGCGGGGTGCTCGGCGCAGCCGTCTTAGGCATCGTCCGCGAAAGGGAAGTGATGCACGCGATCAGGCGCCGCAGGATGCTGCGGATCAAGCCGTTGCCGTAGCCGGCGAGTTCTCCTCGTCAAAGCGCCGCCTCTCCGGCCCTTTCTTGCCGATTGTCTGGTGATTTGCTTTCGTCGGGAAAACGGTTTCAGACAACGCCTGCCGGAGAAACGCCCCGTGGAATTGAAAATTCGCCGCACCTTTACCATCGTCGAAGAGCGCCGCGTCGAGGCCGGCCGCGAAGCCGACGTGCCGCTGCGCAAGGTCGCCGGTGTGATCGTGCTGGAAAACCCCTATATCGGCCGCTACGTCGACGACCTGTCGCCGATGATCAAGGCCAGCCCCGCGCTCGGCGCGGCGATGGCGGCGCAGACCATCCCCGCGCTCGGCGCCTTCAAAGCGCAGAGCTACGGCAAGGGCGGCATCGTCGGCCTTGCCGGCGAGCAGGAGCACGCCAACGCGCTGCTGACCACGGCCTTCGCCAATCCGTTCCGCGACGCGCTCGGCGGCGGCGATGCCTGGATCTCGTCGATGACCAAGGTGGCCGCGCCCGGCACGCTGATCGACATCCCGATGAACTGCGTCGACGACGTCTACGTGCGCTCGCACTACGATGGCATGAGCCTGGTGCTGCCGGATGCGCCGCTGCCGGACGAGATCGCGATCATCTTCTGCCTCGCCAACCGCGGCCGCCTCAATGCCCGCGTCGGCGGCATGACCTACGAGGAAGCGCAGAAGAAGAAAAAGGGTTAGCGCATGATGCCGAAAAAAGCCTGCCCCGGACGTGATCCGGGGTGGGAACCGGTTTTCGGATAAGATCATGCGCAAAAGGATAAGCCGGCCATGAAGACAGCCATCGTCAATCTCAAGACCATCGTCACCGGCGACTGGCGCCAGCCTTTCGCCAACGGCGACACCATCGTTTCGGACGCAGGCCAGATCGTCCATGTCGGCACCGCCGATGCCAAGCTGATCGAAAGCTGCGATGTGGTGATCGATGCCGATGGCGCGGTCGCCATGCCGGGGCTCATCGACTCGCACGTGCACATTACGTTCGGCGATTACACGCCGCGCCAGAAGACCGTCGGCTTTCTCGAAAGCTACACCCATGGCGGCGTCACCACCGCGGTCACGGCGTCGGAAGTGCACGTTCCCGGCCGGCCGAAAGATCCCGAAGGCGTCAAGGCGCTGGCGGTGGCCGCGCTCAAGAGCTTCCAGAACTGGCGGCCGGGCGGCATGCGCGTGCATGCCGGCTCGGTCATCCTCGAGCCGGGCCTGGTCGAGAGCGACTTCGACGAGCTCAAGGCCAAGGGCATCTGGCTCGCCAAAGCCGGCTTCGGCGCCTTCAAGACGCCGTACGACTACAAGCCGATGGTCAAATGGGCGCGCGAGCGCGGCATGGTGACGACCGTGCACACCGGCGGCTCGTCGATCCCGGGCTCGTCCGGCATCTGGTCCGAGCATATTCTCGCGCTCGATCCGGACGTCTCGTTCCACGTCAACGGCGGGCCGATCGCCATGCCGGACGAAGGCTTTCCGCGGCTGGTGAACGAATCGAAAGTGGCGTTGCAGGTCTGCACCGCCGGCAACCTGCGCACCACGCTGTGGCTGAGCAAGTTGGTGCGCGAGGCCGACCAGTTCGACCGCTTCCTGATCGCCACCGACACGCCGACCGGCTCGGGCATCATGCCGCTCGGCATGATGTACACCATCACGCATCTGGCGAGCCTCGCCGGCCTGCCGGTGGAATGGGCGATCGCGGCGGCGACCGGCAACAACGCCAGGACCTACCGGCTCAACTCCGGCGTCATCGCGCCCGGCAAGGACGCCGACATCGTCGTCATCGATGCCTGCTCCGGCGGTTCGAAGCACGATGCGTTGTCCGGCCTCGCCAACGGCGACATCGCGGCCGTCAGCGCGCTGGTGACGGACGGCGTTCCCCGCTTTGTCGGCCGCAGCCGCAACACGCCGGAAGGCATCAGGAAAGTGCGCGTCGCGCGCAGCAACGTCATCCAGGACTTCGCGCCGCCGGCGCATTGAAAATCCAAGGACCTGCGTGAGGG
>CAYJPU010000253.1:0-4426 GCA_964372105.1 uncultured Undibacter sp. | reverse complement strand
GGCGTACTGGATCCCGGGTCTCCCCCCGATCAAGTCGGGGGTCGCCCGGGATGACAGCCGACAGTGCGCTCGCGCCCCGGAAGGACGAAGAAGAGGCTGTTTGATGGGGAAGGCGGAGACCCGGGATGACAGGTCTTCAGCTCTCCGGCCGGTCGGCACCCGTGCCGGGCTTGGTCAGCCAACCCTGCTCGCGCGCATAGGCGACGATCTTCTCGCCCGTGGCGCGCCCCAGGCTGCGCGCCTGCGCCTCCACGTCGGCGGACAGTTTCTCCGACGCGACACCACCGGCGGCGGTGATGGCGGCAATCGCCGCTCCGCTCGCGGCCGCGACCGGCGCGGTGGCGGCAGCGCCGGGACGGCGGCGGCTCTGCGCCTCGGCGGTGAAATTCATGAGTTGCTTCTTGCCGGCGCTGGAGAAGTGCGTGAGCGCCATGTCGGCCACCACGCCGCTGCGGCCGGCGCCGAAGCCGATGACATTGCGTTCGGTGCGGTTGCCTTCGTCGACCGCGCGCAGGCGGCCGGTGACCACGATCGCATCGTCGCTCAGGGTCAGGCTTTCCTCGCTACCGACGCGGGCGTCGAGCCCGGCCTCGCGCAAGGTCGCGACGACGGTCGCCACGATCTCGTCGTTCACCCGCTCGGCCGTGCGCTGCTTACGCTCGTGCGGCGGGATCTCGCCGAGCTTGCGCGACAGCCGCGCGGTGAAGCCGCGGTCGAGCGCGACGACGTCGGAGGAAAAGGCCAGGTCGCTCACGACCACGGTCTTGGGCGCGGCCAAACCGCTGCCGCCCGTTTTGGTCCCGGTGATATTGGTGTTGGCGCAGCCGGTTAGGGCCAGCGCCGCGAAGCACAGGCAGACGGAAATAAGACGCATGGGAGAAAAGGTCTCGTGGCTGGATTCGGGGCTCGGGCCGAGTTCCTACCACAAAGCGCGCATATCGAAAGAGTAGGTCAGGCCGATGCCGACCTGCACCTGATCGCGCGAGCCGCGCAGCGTCACCACCGGCGAGTCGCCGGCCTCGCTGGCCAGACGGGCGTATTCGACGAAGACCGAGTTCGCCCATTGCGGCGACCACTGGTAGCGCGCCTGGAAGCCCGCCCCGTAACTGTAGATGCCGCCGCCGGCGTCATAGACCGGCAGGCCCGACGCAGCCGACTGTGCGGCCGTGACGCTGAAGTACGGTGAGACGGCCGCGGCGCTGGCCATCGTCAGGCGCGGGCCGCCGGAAAACGTCAGTTGCGAGGTCATCGGCACCACCACGTCGGCAAGCAGGTCGCCGACCACGCCATGGTGGCCGCCGAAGCCCTGGCGCAGCTCGGCGCGGGTGCGCAGCCAGGGCACAATCCAGTACTCGGCGAAGGCGCCGGCTTCGAGCGTGAAGTCGACGTTGCCGAGGCCGCGCAGGGCGCTGTCGTCGCTCTCGCGGCGGGGCAGCTTGACCTTGAAGCTGGGACCGGCGCGGAAGCGGCCGGTATCGATGAAGCCGAAACCGAAGCCGTCACGCGCGCTCCGGAATTTCGGCGCGGTGCCGGCTCGGCGCAGGTCGAACAGCGGGAACGGCAGGAAAGTGTAGCGATCCGAGCCCTCGAAGGTCGGCAGCATGCGGCCTTCGACACCGATGGTCACCGTCCAGTCCTTGGAGGCGCCCGGCGCCCAGGCCGGCTTGACGAAATCCGCAGCCAAAACCGGCGCGGCCATCAGAACCGCGAACATCGCGGACAGGCCGGCCACCCCACGCTGCACCGAAACACGCGACATCAAACTTCCCCTGCCCTCGGCCTCCGGTGCCGAGAACGGCCAGATTCGAATGCACTGTATCAAAGTCCCGCTTCCGCATCGTTTACGCCAGCTCGGGGAGCCGGACCCGTAAAATAACTGTGCCCATCTGTGGCATTTTTGCCGCGGGTTCCGTCAAGACGCGGCCGCCGAGGCCTGGCGGGCGGCCCGGCGGGTCTGCTTGCGGGCGCGCGCCCGTTCGCGCCGGCGGGCCAGCTGCTCGGCCACCCGGTCGATCGGGCGCGATGCCCAATAGAGGCCCTGCGCCAGCACCCGGCCCAGACGGCCGCCGGCCCAGACAAGCTCATAGGGGGCGAACAGCCGCCAGGTCTGGTCGCTCTCGACGATGCCGCGTGCGATCAGCTCGCCCGCCATGGCGGTGGTGTTCAGCCCGTGGCTGCCGAAACCGCTCGCCACCCAGACGCCGCTCTCGATCTCGCCGATCTGCGGCATGCGGTGCACGGTGCGGCCGATCGTGCCGCGCCACAGGTGCGCGATTTCGACCTTGCCGAGGCCGGGGAAGTTGCGGTGGATGTCGCCGAGCAGGCCGCGGCCGATCCAGCGCGGATCGGCGTCCCAGACCCGCATGCGGCCGGACCATTCGAGCCGGTTGCCGCCGACGACGCGGTAATGGTTGTCGGCGCGGTTGCCGTCGCTGACCGCGCCGCGATAGCGGATCACCTCGTCGAGCTGCGGGGGGAGCGGCTCGGTCACCAGAACGTAGGTGTTCGTCCGCAACAACGTCGCGGCCAGGCGCGGCATCAGCGCGCCGAGATGCACGTTGCCGGCGAGCACGACGTGCGCCGCCCGCACGCGCGCTTCCGGCGTGGTGACGCGCTTGCGCACGCCGGCCGGATCGATGGCGACCGCCGGCGTTTCCTCGAAAATACGCACGCCGGCCTGCTCCGCGAGCGCGGCGAGGCCGAGGGCGTAGTTGAGCGGATGGATGTGGAAGGCGCTGTTGTAATGCGCGCCGTTGAAATAACGCGGGTTCGGCAGCACCTCACGCACGCGCGCGGCCGGCCAGAACTCGACGTCGGCGCCGATCCAGCGCAGGCGCTCGACATCGGCGCGGATGCGGTTGCCATTGTCGGTCTTGGAGACGTGCAACCAGCCGGGCACCGGATCGACGCCGGGCAACTGCGCCTCGGCGATCGTGCGGCGGACGTAGTCGACGCCCTGCTCCGACAAGGCCCAGAGTTGCTTGGCGTGATCGAGGCCGACGCGCTCGACCATCTGCTCGATGTGCTCGGCAAAGCCCGGCAGCACAAAACCGAGATTGCGGCCCGACGCCGCCCAGGCCGCGCGCCCGGCCTCCAGCACCGCCACCGACCAGCCGCGCTGCGCGATCTCGCGCGCCACCGTCAGGCCGGCGAGCCCGGCGCCGACGACGCAGACATCGACGTCGAGATCGAAGCTCAGGCGCGGCCGCTGCGGACGCGCGACACTCGTCGTCTCGTACCAGGTCGAGGTTGTGCTCTTGGCCTCTTGGCTCATCCGAATACCGATCGCTTCCGCCTGATGGCGCGGCAAGACGCATGCTAGACTGCCGCGGATTCGAAATCGACGCTTTCGATCCGAATCTCAGAGAACCCGTCAACCCCCGGCCTCGTTATAGACCATGCGCCGTCTCATGTTGTTTCGTCATTCCAAGGCCGAACGCCCTGAACTGGGTATGGCGGACCGTGACCGTTCGCTGGTGGAACGCGGCCGCAGGGACGCCGGCAAGATCGGCGCTTATATGGCGGCGCATGCGCTCAACCCCGACCGCGTGTTGGTGTCGCCGGCCGCGCGCACGCAGGAGACGTGGAAACATCTCGCCGCCGCGTTCCGCCCGGCGCCGGCCTCGACCATGGTGGAACGGCTCTATGACGCCACGCCGCACGCCATCCTCGCGGTCATCAAGGGGGCGCCGGCGAGCGCGCATACCCTGATGGTCATCGCCCACAACCCGGGCCTGCACGAACTGGCGTTGATGCTGATCGCCTCCGGCGACGTCGACGCGCGCGAGCTGCTGAACGAGAAGCTGCCGACCTCCGGCCTGGTGATCGTGGATTTCGCCTTCGACGACTGGGCCCGGCTGCACCCGCAGTCCGGCCGGCTGGAGCGCTTCGTCAGCCCCAAGTCGCTCGAAGCCGCGGCCAATTGAGGTAGGCCCTCTTCTTTCTTCCGATGAAAACATGCCATGCTGACGCCTCCTGCAGCGAAACGAGGGGCGCTGTCATGTACAAGAAAATCCTGGTGCCGATCGACGTCGCCGACATCGAACTGGCCAAGCCAGCGATCGAGGCGGCCTGCGAAATGGCGCGCAATTCGGGCGGCGCGGTGCGTCTGGTCAACGTGCTGCCGATGACGCCGGTGATGCTGGCCGAATACGTGCCGCCGGATTTCGACAGCCAGCAGCACAAATCGGCGGAAGAGGCCTTGGCCGGGCTGACGGCCAATTGCGGGCTCGGCGCCGCGCAGATCTCGTCGACCGTGCGTCAGGGCGGCATCTACCACGAGGTGCTGGAAGAGGCGAAGGCGATCGGCGCCGACCTCATCGTGATGAGCTCGCACCGGCCGGCGATGCGCACCTACTTCCTCGGCTCCAATGCCGGCCACGTGGTGCGCTACGCCAAGTGTTCGGTGCTGGTGGTGCGCAACTAG
>CAYJPU010000252.1:1773-4488 GCA_964372105.1 uncultured Undibacter sp. | reverse complement strand
GCCCGGTCGGGAGCCGCCTTTCGCCCCCGCACGAACTTTGCTACCCGGGGTTTCTCTTCTCGCCACCCCGGGGTGTCCATTTCCATTTTCCATGCGCCGTGACCGTATCGTTCCGCTGATCATCGCGGTCGCCCTGTTCATGGAAAACATGGACTCGACCGTGATCGCCACGTCGCTGCCGGCGATCGCGGCCGATATCGGCACCAACCCGCTGGCGCTCAAGCTGGCGGTCACCTCCTACCTCTTGTCGCTGGCGATCTTCATCCCGGCGAGCGGCTGGACCGCCGACCGCTTCGGCGCCCGCACCGTGTTCCGCGTGGCGCTGGCCGTCTTCATGATCGGCTCGATCGGCTGCGCCTTGTCCTCGTCGCTGACCGATTTCGTCATCGCCCGCATCGTCCAGGGCATGGGCGGCGCGATGATGACGCCGGTCGGCCGCATGGTGCTGGTGCGCACCATCGACAAGCGCGAACTCATCAGCGCCATGGCCTGGGTCTCGACCCCGGCGCTGATCGGCCCGGTGCTGGGGCCGCCGATCGGCGGCTTCATCACCACCTACGCCAGCTGGCACTGGATCTTCATCATCAACATCCCGATGGGCCTCTTAGGCATCATCCTTGCCACCCGCTATATCCCCGACGTGCGGGCCGAGCAGCACGAGCGCTTCGACCTCGCAGGCATGGCGCTCGCCGGGTTCGGCATCGGCGGGCTGGCCTTCGGCCTGTCGGTGCTGGGACTGAACTTCCTGCCGATGTGGATCGTGGTGGCCCTGATCGCCGGCGGCGCCGCTTTCACCGTGGCGTATCTGGTGCACGCGCGGCGCACGCCGAACCCAGCGCTCGACCTCACGCTGTTCCGGCTGCCGACCTTCTACGCCAGCGTGGTCGGCGGCTTCATCTTCCGGCTCGGCCTGGGCGCGCTGCCGTTTTTGCTGCCGCTGATGCTGCAGATCGGCTTCGGCATGAACCCGTTCCACTCCGGCCTCATCACCTTCGCCACCGCGCTCGGGGCCATGGGCATGAAATGGGCGACCACCTCGATCCTGCGCCATTACGGCTTCCGCAACGTGATGACCGCCAACGCGATCGTCAGCGCGCTTTTCCTCGCGGTCTGCGCTTTCTTCACGCAGACCACGCCGATCGCGGTGATGGTGCTGCTGCTGTTCGTCGGCGGCTTCTTCCGCTCGCTGCAGTTCACCAGCATCAACAGCCTGGCCTATGCCGAGGTCGAGACGCACCGCGTCAGCCGCGCCACCGCGCTGGTCAGCGTCGCCCAGCAGCTCGCCATATCCGCCGGGGTCGCCATCGGCGCCATGGCGGTCGAACTGACGCTGCACTTTCACGGCCACGCCGCACTGCAGGCGGCCGACTTCCCGCCGGCCTTCCTGGCAGTGGCCGCCATCTCGGCGCTGTCGGTGTTCTTCTTCGCCCGGCTGGCGCCGGACGCCGGCGCCGAGATGTCGTCCCGAAGGCCGGCGCCGGCCGAACCGCCCGACCAGCGCCCATCCTGAGCGTCGAACCTGAGCAGCAGCGCGACATCATCAAGCGCCACGCGGCATCGGTCGAGGTCCATAGGTCGCCTTGCTGAGCTGAACAACTCAGCTCAGCTTGCTGAAAACCCTCGACGAATCGGCCGATTTCAGTCACCTTTCGGCGCACCAGATACGGCTGACATCGCAGTGAAGCGATAGCGCCACGAGGCCATGCACCCAAATCCGATTGGCCCATCCGTGTACAAGCCCTCCCGGCATCGGGACCGGACCTTCTCGGCTGTTGACTCCAATACCGATTGGTCTTTGACTTACCGCATTGCGGCCAGTTCCGGACCGCTGTCAGGTTGCAGCACGAAAGCGGGCATCGCCGAGGGCCCGCCCTCGGTGGACGAAAAACCGCGCGTGGTATTGGGAAACAGGGCTGACCTATCTGCGGGCGGAACGACCGCCCCGGTTAACCGTTTATCAGGGGCAGTCCCTCAAGATGGGGGCACACGATATGGATCACATTGACGTAGGCCAGGCCGTGCAACAGCGAGACTCCGATGAAGAGGCAGCGCGGCGGGCTGTCGAAGGCGTCGATGAGCAGGTGCGCAAGGCGGGCGGCTCTCCCGAGCAGGCGGACGCCATGAGGATCGCGCTTCGTTACTTCTTGCTTGGCGATGAAGAAAACTCTCGCAGGGCGCTCGTCGATATTGGCGGCTTCAAGAACGGCACCGTCGACCGCATTCTTGAACAATTCGCCGAAGGACGATCTGACGCTGCCGCGTGATATTTTTTTGCGCAGAAACACCACTTTTCGTTGAATATTCCCGCCCGTCGCGCACACGATTGACGTCGCGGCAAATCGACTAAATCATAGATGACTTCAACAAGCCCCGATCCAATTCCGGACACGCTCGTGCGCGAACTTGCGCGCGAGCGCACGGAGCGTTTTGAAAAAGAGAAAGCCCGCGCTGAAGGCGGCCGGATCGGCAATTGGCTAGGGACGAGACACCAGCTTCCGAACTTGCTCGCGATCGTTACGATCGGACTTCTCGGCGCACTTTTACTGACGGTCGTCGGAACGATCTATTGGCACGATCTCGAATACTTCAAGACGATCGGCGTCGCCATCTTGGGTTGGATCGGAACGATCATTGGATACCTGGTCGGAAGCAAGCAACGAAGCTAGCGCGCGAACGCCGTTCATAAGCTGCTGAGATTAGAGCTGCTGAGATTAG
>CAYJPU010000252.1:0-1673 GCA_964372105.1 uncultured Undibacter sp. | reverse complement strand
AGCTGCTGAGATTAGAGCTGCTGAGATTAGCGGGCTCGTTGCGACAACGGCTCGGCGCTGGTCATGCCGCGGTAGCCGGCAAGGGCCCCCGACACAACGGCGGTCGCTTGACTGCATATTCCATTCCTTCGGACCCGCGCCGGGTCAAAACCTGGGTCGCAGCGGCCCAACTGCCCACCCAGATACCTCCCGCGTTAACCATATTTGGATGAAGGCCCCCCCAAAGGCATTGGCGGGACGGGTTTTTTGGGGCTCACTATGGTTAATGCGCAGTGTTGAGCGGGCGCAGGGAGTAGGGTTAAGCGTATGCGTGGGTCGCGGGCCAAATCGCTGATCGGAGCAGCTTGGGTGCTTGCCGCTTTGGCGGCCTCGCCGGTCGCGGCCGCGCCAACGCTGAGCGGCGCGGTGCGCGCCTGCGCCAACCAGGCCCAGAACCTCGCCGACCAGCGCATCGCCGCGTGCTCCGCCGTGCTCCGGTCTGGCCGCCTCAAGGGCGAGCCGCTCGGCATTGCCTACGGCCTGCGCGGCCTCGCCTACCTCGACCGCAGCGACATCGCGCACGCCATCGGCGACCTCAACAACGCCGTGCAATTCGCGCCGAATTTCGCCCCCGCCTACCAGAACCGCGGCAACGCCTGGTACGCGCGCGGCAACTACGGGCAGGCGATGGCGGACTACGACGCCACCATCCGGCTCGACCCCCATTCGCCCTCGCCTTACGTCAACCGCGCCACGCTGCGGCGCGACCTCGGCAACACGCGCGGCGCCGAAGAAGACTACGAGAAGGCGATCAGCCTCGGCAGCAACCGCTCCAGCCCCTACAGCGGCCGCGGCGAGATGTATCTGCGCCAGCGCGACTACGCCCGCGCCATCGCCGACCTCGACCGCGCCATCAAGCTCGATGCCGACGCCGACGACTACATGCTGCGCGCGCAGGCGCGCGAGGGCGCCGGCGACCTCGACAATGCGCTGCGCGACTATCAGGACGCCGCCAAGCGGAACCCGAAAATGGTCAACGCCTGGACCGCGCAGGCCGCGATCTGGCGCAAGAAGGGCAATGTCGACCGCGCCATCGAAGCCTACGACCAGGCGGCCGCGACCGACGAGAGCCCGGCGCTGGTCTATCGCCTGCGCGCCGAAGCCTACGTCGCCAAAGGCGACCGCAAGCGCGCCTATGCCGACATCAGCCGCGCGCTGAAGTCGTCGACCACCGTCAACGGACTGCGCGTGCGCGGCACGCTGCGGCTGGAGGACGGCGACGTCGCCGGCGCCTTGCAGGACGCGGAAGCGATTCTGAAGATGGACGCCGACAACCGCGACGCCCTGGCGCTGCGCGGCATGTCCTATGCGCGCAAGAAGGACTACGCGCGCGCGCTGAGCGATCTCGACCAGGTCGCGAACGGCGACGTCAAGGACCCCGCCATCTTCGCGACGCGCGCGCAGATCCATCTCGCCAAGAACGACAGCGATCACGCGCTGGCCGATTACACCCGCGCCGTCGAGCTGGGCGCGACCGGCGCCGCCACCTATCGCGCGCGCGCCGCGATCTACAAGGCCAAGGGCGATGCCGCCCGCGCCATCGGCGATCTCGGCGAGGCGATCAAGCGCGATCCGCAGGCGTCCGACTATTTCGACCGCGCGATGCTGCGCAAGGCCAAGGGCGAAAGCGATCT
>CAYJPU010000251.1:0-4496 GCA_964372105.1 uncultured Undibacter sp. | reverse complement strand
TGAAGCGTGCGGCGACATTGGCTTCGAACGGGAACTGATGCAGCAGCCGCGTGCAAAAGGCGTGGATGGTCTGCACCTTCAGGCCGCCCGGCGTCTCCAGCGCCGACGCGAACAACCGTCGCGCGCGGGCGCGCTCGCTCGGGCCGGGCTTCTTGCCGGTCGAGAGCCGGATGCGCTCGTCGAGCGCGTCGTCCTCTAACGTGGTCCATTCGGCCAGCGTGCCGAACACGCGGTTCGCCATGTTGGCGGCGGCCGCCTTGGTGAAGGTGATGCAGAGGATCTTGGCCGGATCGCAGCCGCGCAGCAGCAGGTTGATGACCCGTTGTGCGAGGACATGCGTCTTGCCCGAACCGGCATTGGCAGAGACGAAGACCGAGATGTCGGGGTCGGCGGCGTCGATCTGCACCGCGCGCACGTCGGGCGGGATGATGCGGGCGATGCTCACGGAGCGCCCTCGGTATCGTGTTTCGTGATGTACTTGACTAAAATATAGCAATTAGCTATAAACACTTTGTGCAGCTCGCCTTCACAAGCGCGGCCACCCGGCAATGGCTTGGTCTGTCGCCTGATGTGCGGCAGCGGATCGAGGCTAAGCTGAAGATTTTCGCTACGACCGGACGCGGCGATGTGAAACGACTTAAGGGCCGTCCTGGAGCGCGGCTCCGCGTCGGCGACTGGCGGGTGATCTTCTATGTAGAGGATGACACGGTGGTTGTCGCCGCCGTCGGGCATCGTCGTGAGATCTACGATTGAGGAACCGTCATGACCAAAGTGCAATTCATCAAGACGACCGGCGGCGAGGAGCTCGCTGTTCTGCCGAAGGACGAATACGAGCGGCTCACCGCCTTGGCGCGCGGGGAAGATGCTGGCACGGCCCGAATCGTGCGCGACGCGCGTACGGCAATAGCCGCTGGCAAGGAAGTTGTCTTGCCCAAGGCCGTGGTCGATCGGTTGGTTGCAGGCGAAAATCCCGTGCAGGTGCTGCGCGCGTGGCGCGGAAAAACACAGATTGAGCTCGCTGTCGAGGTCGGCATCACTCAGGGCTACCTGTCCGATCTTGAAGCGGGAAAGCGCAAGGGTCCGGTTGCTCTGCATCAAAAGCTCGCTCGTGCGCTTGGCGTTCCAATCGATCTCCTTTTGCCAATTGCGGTATCGGATCAAGAAGCTGCGCCTGAACGTTTCCGCAAGCGTAAGCAAGCGGGCAATGAAATGCGGCGAGCCCGCGGGCAGCGCTAAAGCCTTCATTCGCTGCCTCCCTCATCCACGCCGCCGGTGAGCGACCATTCCTTGACGCGCGCGAGGTGGTCGTAGTCGCCGTAATGCGTCTTCCACATCGGATGCACGAGCGAGAGATAAGGCGTCTCGGCGTTTTCGAACGTTGCCGCGAGCGCTTTGAGTTTTTCCAGCGCATGATCGGCTTGCGTGTCGGGCGTGCCTTCCTTGAACGGGATCGGCTGCTCCTTGCCCGCTGGTTCACCACCCTTGAGTGTCACATACGTAATTGCCGACACCGAGCCGGGCGCGAGATCGCCGAACTTGCCGGCGCGCAGGATGGCGGCTTCGAGCGTCAGTTGCGGCGCCAGGCCGGTGCGCACCTGCTTCTCGGTGCGCGCCGCGCCGGTCTTGTAGTCGATGATGGCGTAGCTGCCGTCTTGGCGGCGCTCGATACGGTCGGCGACCGCCGAGAGCGTGAAGGTGCGGTGGCCCGCCGCGAACGTCAGCTCGCCGCGGATTTCGGCGTGCAGCGAGGAGATGCTGGCGCGGCGCGCGCCGTCCCAGTGCGCGAACCACGCCGCGATGCGCTCGTAGCGCGGCCACCAGAAGGCGCGCGCTTCCGGATAATCGGCGAGCGGCGCGAAGCGCGCTTCGCCGAGCGCAGTCAGTTCTTTGAGCGGGTCGGCCGGCGGTGCCTTGGCGAACAGCCGCGTGTAATCGCCAATGGCGCCGTGGATGATGGTGCCGCGGTCGCGCGCGCCCGGCGGCGTGTCGACGGCGTCGAGCGGCTGCAGGCGCAGAATATAGCGGGCGTAGATGGTGTAGGGGTCGCGCAGCCAGTCCTCGATGGCGGTGACCGACAGTCTGGTCGGGCGCGCAGCGAGCGGCGGCTTGGGCGCCGGCCGCTCGGCCGCCTTCACCTGTTCCGGCTGATCGAGCGCGCGCGCCAGCGCGAGATAACCGTTGCCGCGTGCCTGCACGGTCTTCCAGCGCGCGACGCCGGCGAGCGCGGCGATGCGCTGCACGAAACGCGAGGTCACCGTCGGCGCGCCGGCGAGTTTCTGCGCGCGGCTCAAGACGACTTCGCCGGTGCCGAGCGCCTGCGCGAAGTCGTGCGCCGACAGACCGATGCGCCGCTCCGGCGGATCGAGGCCGAGGTCGCGCCGCATCGGACGGCTGAGCCAGGGATCGCTGCGCGTCTCCGGCGGCCAGGTGGCTTCGTTCAGGCCGCCGAGCACGATGCGGTCGATCGTTTGCAGGCGCGCTTCGAGCGGGCCGTAGATGTGCACGCGCACGTCGCGCGCTTCCGGCCGGCGCACGACACGGTCGCCGATGCCGGCCTGAAACACTTCCGGATAATCGCCTGCGGCGATGGCGAGGCCGGCAGCGGACGGACTCATCGTCAGATCGTCGAGCGCTTCGGCCAGCGCCTTGCCGTCGTGGCGGTCGAAGGCTTCGATCTCGCCGCCGGCATCGGTGCAGAGCCTGTCGATCACCGCGCGATGACACTTGGCCAAGGTCGCCAGCGGATGGTCGCGGCCTTTCAGGGTCTCCAGCGGCGCGAGCGCGTCCGCGAGCTGTGCGATCAGACCGGCAGCGGCATCGAGCTCATGCTCTTCGATCAGCCAGCGCGGATCGCTTCGGTGCAAGGTGCCGCGGCTGGCGCGAAAACTCGTCAGCGCAGCCTTGAGCGCCTGCGTGCCTGGCTTCGGCCGCGGCCCGCGCAGCAGCGCGCGCTCCAGCGTGGCAATGGCGGCGTCGTGTCCGCCGGCCGGCTGCCCAAGCCGCAGCAAGGGATGTTTGAGCAGCGCCAGCAAGGTCACCGGCTCGAGCCCTTTGAGCGCCGCCTCGGTGGCGAGCCGCGCGAAGCGGCCGGCCTCGGTGTCGGTCAGGCTGTCGCCGCCGGAGTCGTCGACCGCGATCGCCCAGCGTTCCAGCGCGGCAAGCACGCGGCGCGCCAGCGCGCGGTCGGGCGTCACCAGCGCGACGGTCTTGTCCGGCGTCTCCAGCGTCTCGCGGATGCAGACCGCGATCGCGAGCGCTTCCTCTTCCGCGTTGGCGGCTTCGATCAAAGCGAGCGCGCCGAGCGCCGCATCGGTCGATCTATTGAACGCGTCGGCCGTGCGGCTCACCTGCCAGTGTTCGGTGGTGGCGGCGGGGCGCAAGGCTTCCGACACCAGCGTTTCGCGGCCGTACGGCGCGGGCGCAGCGAGTTGCGTCACCTCGTCGCGCGCGATGCCCATGCGCTTGAGCAGCGCCTGCAAAGCGAATTGCGCGTGGCCGGCGGCCGGCGCGCCGTCATGGGTCTTGTCGTCGTCACTGCCGGCGATGAGCTGCCACGACGGCGCGTCGAGATCCATGTCGAGGCCGGGCAGCACCACCGCGCCGTGCGGCAGCGACGCGATGGTGGCGAGCAATTTCGCGGTCGCCGGCATCGAGCCGGTCGAGCCGGCGGCGATCACCGGCGCGTCGCTGCCGGCCAGACGCTTGGCTTCGGCCTCGATGAGCAGGTCGCGGCGCTCGGCCGCTTCGATGGCGCCGCGCTCGTTGCGCAACGCCGGCCAGGCTTGGCGCGCGATTTTGAGGAAGCGCAACGACAGCTGCCAATAGGGATCGAGATCGTCCGGCACCAGCGTGTCGAGCCGGTCCCACGACACCTGCCGCGTCGTCATGTCGTCCATCAGCCGCGCGAGATCGTCGGCTAAGGCCAGCGCGGCCGACGGCGTGTTGGCGACCAAGGCAGCGCCTCCGGCGCCGCGCACCTCGGCCGAGTTCGCCCATTTCAGGATCAACTCGGCCAGCAGCAGCCGGCGTTCGAGCGGCTCGATGGCGGGCGGCAGCGCCAGCGCGGCTTCGGCCAGCTCGGCGGTGGCGGCCTGCGCGAAGGCGATCTCGTCCTCGTCGATGTCGCCGAGCGGTACGATGCGCGGCAGGATGGCGGCGTCGCCGTCGAGCCGGTCGAGGAACACGTCGCGGGCGAGGCGACAGGCGCGCCGCGTCGGCAGATAGAGCGTCGCGCGCGCCAGTTCGAGCGGATCGCGCGAGGCCGGGAAGCCCGGCACCAGCCTGCCGGCGCGCAAGGCGTCGACCAGCACCCGCAGAAACGGCGCCGAGGCAGGAATGTTGAAGACGTTGGGGCGAGTCGCGGCCATCCGCGCAGCATATACGCTTACGATCGTGGCGTGTCCCGGGCGCAGCGCAGCGTGAAACGGTGCGCTGCAGACCCGGGACCCCGGTTTCTAGAAAGCTGGGTCCCGGATCAGCGGCGCACCACTTCGTGC
>CAYJPU010000250.1:0-4521 GCA_964372105.1 uncultured Undibacter sp. | reverse complement strand
TGCCGCGCTGAAACGCCCCCTGTCGCGGGCCCCGGTCTGGGTTAAGATAAGCTACAAAACACGGCCAGAACACTGCGCCAAAGACCAGGATACGACGCGCCATGGGCATTTTCGACTTTTTCCGCCGCCAGCCGGCGGTCGCCTCGCGCGATGCGCTCCTCGATTTTCTCGACCGCCAGGCGGCCTTTCTGACGCAAAAGGGCATGTTTGAGTATTCGCGCGCCCGCGCCGGCCCGTACGGCAACATCCTGTTCGACGAAAAGTCGTTCCTGGATGAGCTGGAGAAATCGCGCTGGCTGGCCTTTCCGGTGACGCTCGCCATGGTGACCGAAGCGGTCGAAGGCGTGTTGCGGCCGGCGGCCGGCGCGCGCGCCGACGCGGTCCTGCACGGCATCAGCGCCGCCGCGCTCGCGGTGTTCGATCGGTATCCCGCTCCGGCGGCGCTGGGGGCCGCCGCCTGGGCCGAGTTGCGTCGCACGCTCGAACGCGACCTGGCGCTCATGCAAATGCACCCGGTCAAGCGGGTGATGGACGTGCCGGAGCGCTTCGTCGAGCGTTATGTCGCGGCCATGCCGATCCACGAGAA
This sequence comes from uncultured Undibacter sp., assembly GCA_964372105.1. Taxonomy (GTDB): domain Bacteria; phylum Pseudomonadota; class Alphaproteobacteria; order Rhizobiales; family Xanthobacteraceae; genus Pseudolabrys. The sequence continues at coordinate 3,935 of CAYJPU010000250.1, read as the reverse complement.
GCTGCGGGCGAAGGACGGGCCGACCATCCATAACTTCCTGAAGGCGAATTTGTGCAACGTGCACGAGGTATTCGTGCGGCGCGCCGACGGGACGGCATTGGTCGCGGCGCTCGGGGCGTAGGATCGGGCGAACCGCGAAGATAAGGGCGAATGGCGACAGGCAAGACGATCCAGAACGCGACGCCGCTGATCGCGCTCGACGCGCTCGTCATCGATACCGAAACGACGGGGCTCGATCCGTCAAAAGCGCGCATCGTCGAGTTCGGCGCCGTGCCGCTGACCGGCGGCAAGCTCGATGAGGCGGCGGCGCTGCGCCGTTTGGTCAATCCGGGCGAACCGATCCCGCCGGCGGCGACCGCGATCCATCATATCGACGACGCTGCCGTCGCATCCGCCCCCGGCTTTGCCGCGGCATGGCCGGAGATAGTGGCCGTTTTCTCCGGCGCCATCGTGATCGGCCACACGCTCGGTTTTGATCTCGCCGTGCTCAAGCGCGAATGCGAGCGTGCCGGCTTGCCCTGGATCGCGCCGCACACGCTCGATACGCGGCTTCTGGCGGAGGTGGCCGAGCCGAATCTCGGCGGCTATACGCTCGAGCATCTGGCGGCGTGGCTTGGCGTTGCAGTCGACGGCCGCCATTCCGCGCTTGCCGACGCTACGCTCACCGGCAAGATATTTCTCGCGCTGCTGCCGAAGCTGCGCGAGGGCAATATCCGCACGCTCGCGGAAGCCGAGCAGGCCTGCTTGGCGTTGACCGGCGTTCTGGATGACCAGCACCGCGCCGGCTGGGAAGCGGCGGTGACGCGGCCACGCGCGCGCGAGGAGCGTACGCTCGCGCGTATCGACACCTATCCCTATCGCCATCGCATTGCCGACGTGATGAGCGCGCCGCCGGAATTCGTCGCCGCCGATGTCTCGCTCTCCGATGCGCTGCAACGCATGGCACGTGAGAAGATTTCCTCTTTGTTGGTCGCGCCCGTCGGCTTCGGCACGGCGGTGCGCGCGCGCGACACGGCCATCGTCACGGAGCGCGACGTGTTGCGTGCTTTGGCCGAGCAGGGCGCGGCATCACTCCAGCGGCCGGTAGCGCAATTCGCCAGCAAGCCGTTGGTCACTTTGCCGGCCGCGGCCTTCGTCTATCTCGCGCTCAGCCGCATGAGCCGGCTCAAGCTGCGCCATCTCGGCGTGGAGAACGAAAATGGCGAAGTCTGCGGCATCGTCACGTCGCGCGACTTGCTGCGGCTGCGCGCGCAGGAGGCGATGATCCTCGGCGACGCACTCGGCCAGGCCGACGACGTGCCGGCATTGGCCGCCGCCTGGGCGCGGCTGCCGCAGGCGGCCGCCGGCTTGACGGCGGAAGGCGTGGGCGCGCGCGACATCGCGACGGTGATCTCGCGCGAGCTCGGTGCGCTCACCCGCCGCGCCGGCGTGTTGGCCGAACGGCGCATGCAGGCGAGCGGCCAAGGCGGCGCGCCCTGCGCCTATGCGTTGTGCGTGCTCGGCTCCGCCGGCCGCGGCGAGAGCCTGCTCGCCATGGACCAGGACAATGCCATCGTGTTCGCTGACGGCGCGCCCGGTTCCGCCAACGACCATTGGTTCGCACGGTTCGGTTCCATCGTCGCCGATATCCTGCACGAGGTCGGCGTGCCCTACTGCAAAGGCGGCGTGATGGCCAAGAACGAGGCTTGGCGCGGCTCGCTCGACACCTGGCGCGCGCGCGTCGCGGACTGGATCACGCGCAGCAATTCGGCCGATCTCCTGTCGGTCGATATTTTCTTCGACCTCGTCGGTGTGCACGGCGATGCCCGGCTGGCCAACGACCTGTGGCGCGGCGCCTTCGACGTGGCGCAAGGCAACTCGGCTTTCGCCAAGCTGTTGGCGGAGGCGGGTGGCGGTGTCGAGGCGGGCGTCAACATGTTCGGCGGCTTCCGCACCGAAAACGGCCGCATCGATCTGAAGAAGACCGGGCTGTTCGGCGTCGTCACCACCGCGCGCGTGCTGGCGATCCGGCATCATCTGCTGGAGCGCGCAACCCCGGCGCGGCTGGCCGCCATCGCGGCGCTCGGCCGTGGCGGCGCCGACGATCTCGCGGCGCTTGCGCGCGCGCAGGCGCTGTTTCTCGATCTCATCCTTGCGCAGCAGCTCGAGGACATGCGCGCCGGCCTGCCGCCCAGCAACAAGGTCGCGGTCAAGCGGCTCGCCCGCGAACAGCGCGCCGCCTTGCACGAGGCCTTCGCCGCTGTGCGCCATCTCGAGACGCTCACGCGCGATCTGCTGTTCTGAACGCGCCTAGGCGCTCATCGGGTCAGCACGGCTGCCAGTAGCCGTAGCCGCGGGTCGAATCGGTCGAAACCCAGCACCGCCGCACCGGGCCGTTCGGGGCATCGACCGCCGGCGGATCGATATAGACCGGGCCGGGTTCGATATAGACCGGCGCGGGGCGGTAATAGCGCGGACGATAATAGTAGACTGGGCCGTCGTAATAGTCCGGGCCGTAGTACGGGCCGGGGCCGTAATAGGGGCCAGGGCCGTAGTACGGCCTGGCGGCGCCGGCGATCAGTCCGCCGACGATGGCGCCGGCGACAATACCGGCGGCAACACCAGCACCGCGCCGCCGCACCTCGATGACGGACGAAGGCGCGGCGGCGCCGACGCTGGCGAGATTGCCCGGCAGCGGTCCGGCGCTGGCGGGCATGCTCGACGCGATGACGCCGGCGAGCGCCAAGGCAGCGGCTGAATTCCTCAAACCCGTGCGCATGGGCTGTTCCTCATCTTTCAGCGGGCGGTTGAATCAATCAACCGCCGGTGGGGCGTTGCTGCCTTGATGCAGATCAAGCAGTCCGGATTGGCATTTGACGCCGCTTGCGGCGCGCGGCATTGATCGCGGCGGTATCGAGCCCGCCGCTCGCGCGCGCTCGCGAAAGTCATTGCGCCTTGTCCGCATCCGCCGCCCACATCGCCGTGCTGCGCCGTGTCGCCGAGACGCTTGCGACCGGCGTGGCCGGCGGCATGGCGTTCGGCCTGACCGGCGTGCCGGCCGGCTATCTGTCCGGCTCGATCTTGGCGGTTTCGATCGCCGCGCTGTGCGGCCGTCCGATGACGGTGCCGGTTCCGCTCATGCGCGCGATCTTCGTCTTGCTCGGCATCACGCTCGGCGGTGTCGTCACGCCGGAAACGCTGACCGGCATGGCTTCGTATCCCTTGAGCGTCGCCGTGCTGATCGTGGCGATGACCTGCGTCAGTTTCGCCGGTGCCGCCTATCTGCGCGTCGTCCATGGCTGGGGCAAGATCGACGCCTATCTCGCCTCGGCGCCCGGCGCCATGTCGCAGGCGCTTGCGGCCGGCGCCGAACTGGGCGGCGACCTGCGCGCTATCGCCATCGTGCAGAGCACGCGCGTCGCGATCGTGGCGATCGGCCTGCCGGCCGGCCTCGCGCTGTTGGGCCTCGTCGGTGACGCCACGCGGCCCGATCCCGTCCCGCTGACGCTGCAGGGGATCGATGAACTGGCGATCCTGGTCGCGGCTGGGGCGATCGGGGCGGCGCTTGCCCACCGCCTGCGGCTGCCGGGCGGGCTCCTGTTCGGCGCCATGTTCACGTCGGCGGTGCTGCACGGCTCGGGGCTCATTCACGCCGTCCTGCCGTGGTGGATCACCAACACGGCCGCGCTTGCGCTCGGCGCGGTGATCGGCGCGCGCTTCACCAACACACCGCTGCGTCTTTTGTTGCACTATCTCGGCGCCGCCTTCGGCTCCTTCGCGGTTTCGGTTGTGATCGCCGGTGCCGCCGCCGCCGGCGTCGTCAGCTTGCTGTCGATGCGCCTGGCCGAGGTGGTGATCGCTTATGCGCCGGGGTCGGTGGACGCCATGATGCTGCTGGCGCTCGCGCTGCACCTCGACCCGGTCTTTGTCGGCGCGCACCACGTCGTGCGCATCTT
>CAYJPU010000249.1:0-4522 GCA_964372105.1 uncultured Undibacter sp. | reverse complement strand
GCTTAAGCGTCAGCGCGCCGGCTGCAGATCGAGCCCCGCGACGCCGACGGCGAGGTTGAGACCCACCTGCCCCTGCACCGATACCGGCTGCAAGGTCACGGTGCGATCCGAGCCGCCGACCAGGACGTTGGCGCCGACGCCGGCGCCGACCGTGGCCTCGCCCGAGGCGCCGGCGTAATGACCGGCGAGCGCGCCGAACTTGCGCGTCGAGGGCGCCAGCACCTGCCACACCATCTCGCCGCCGGCGGTGGCGCCGACATCAAGACCGAATTTGGTGATCGAGCCCACATAGACTTCGCGCGGGCCGGGGCCCGACGGCGTGAACATGCAGGTCACTTCTTTCTTGGAGGCGATGATCATGCCGATGCCGCCGGAAATGTCACAAGTCAGCGTGCCGGCCCTGGTCCGATCGGGCGCTTGAGCCATGGTCGGGGCAGGCAGGGCGACCGCCGCGGCAACCGCCAAAGCGACGAAAGCGCTCACAGGCCTAAGCATGTTAAACTCCTTTATGCGTTGTGTTAGCTGCGGAACCAACGCGACGCAACGGCACAAGTTCCGGTTCCGGACCGCCCGCGCGGCGCCGCTTGGCATGAGCTTCGCTGAAGAGTTAGTTTCGCCGAAGAAGAGTTGGTTTCGCTGAAGACTAAACGGCGCACCGGCCCGGCAGATTGGCGCGCGCGCCGGACGACAGCGGGCTGAACACCGGATCGCAGCCTTCGAGGATCTTCACCGGCGTCACCGGCTGCTGCTGGCTATCGACGGCCGGCGCACTGGCCGGCGCCTTCTTGCCGACCACCGTCACCGGCACGACGAGCCGATCGGACTTGGCGCTGCGGTTGACCGATTGGAGCGCCGTGCCGGGTTCGGCCAACGTCCAGGCGCTGACCGGCAGGCCCAGCCACGCGGCCGGCGCGATCATGCCCAACGCGAGCACCGCCAGGGCGCCTGCCGTCAGATATGAAGCGATGCCGCGCATACGATCTCCATGAACTCAATACCGCTTTGCGGCACGGCCGCGTTCTCGCGATGAGTCAATGTGAAAACGGAATGCGGGGCTTTATGTTCCGGTCACGTTCGCGTGCGTTCTGTCACGCGCGCGTGTTCAGCGTGCGGCCAGCAGCTGGCTCGCCGGGATGACGATGTGGCAGCGCAGGCCGTCCGGATCGAAATCCATGCTGACCTCGGCGTCGAGCGAGCGCGCCAGGTTGTGCTCGATCACCATGCTGCCGAAGCCCTTCTTGCGGCGGACCTTGACCTTGGGGCCCTGTTCCTCGCGCCAATCTAAGGCGATGGCGCTGCCGTGTTCGCCTTCCTGCTTGTCCCAGGTAATGGAGACGCGGCCGTTCGGCACCGACAACGCGCCGTACTTCGCGGCGTTGACGGCGAGTTCGTGCAGCGCGAGCCCTAAGTTCTGCGCCGCCTCCGGCTTGAGCGCGACGGCGGGGCCTTCGATCGCGACCTGGCCCTCCTCCTCCGCGCCGACGTAAGCCGCAAGTTGCGAACGCACCAGTTCGTTGAGCGAGGCGCCGTACCAGCTCTCACGCACCAGCAGGTCGTGCGAATCGGCCAGCGCCTGCAGGCGCGCGCCGAACCGGTTGAGAAACGCCTCGATCGAGCCGGCATGGCGCGCGGTCTGGCGCGCCATCGCCTGGATCACCGCCAGCAGATTCTTCGAGCGGTGCGTCAATTCGCGCAACAGCAGGCGGAGATGGGCTTCGCCCTCCTTGCGCCCGGTCACATCGACCGCCGCGCAGGTGATTCCGACGATGTCCAGGTTGTCGTTGCGCAGCGGCTCGATGTGAAGATCGAGCCAGCGCGCGCCGCCGGCGTCCTCGATGGCGACTTCGGTGCGCTTTGGCTGGCCGCTCGCCAGCACCTCGCGCTTGACGGCGATCATCGCCGCCGCGCCCTCAAGCGGCAGGATCTCTTCGTCGGTGCGGCCGAGAATGTCGTCGATCGAACGTCCGAGCATTGGATTGCTGATCGAGGTGTAACGCAGGTCGCGGTCTTGCGAATAGACCGTGACCTGGGAACCGTGCAGCGCAGTCTCGTATCGCGCAAAGCGCGCGCGCAACAGATTGAGTTCCCAGCCTTGCGCGTTCACCTGATCCTGCAGGCGTTCGTTCTCACGCTTGAGCCTGCTGAGCTCGCCTTCGTTCGCATCCGGCATTGCACGTACCATCGGCGACTTCGTCATTGTTCTCGGATTGCCGGCCCGTCGAATCGGCGCGTTCGCCGCGCCGGGCGTGGAGCTGGCGGCCCCTGAATCGTATTTCTTTATGAACACGCTCATTGCTCGCTCTGTCAACGAAGGAGACGACGCTTCACCTCGTCTCTCAGCCCGTGCGCCATCACAATTCCGATGGCTGCTGAGTGGCTTAACGTCGTGCCGCGCGATCCGTTTCATTCCCAACAGTATTTCGGTCGCCGCAACGGCATTCAGGCCATTCACGTCGTGCGGCGCGGCAAGCGGGCGCGGGAACCTTTTGACCGAGCCTCACGTTCTTGCCCCAGGGTTTCATCGCCAAATTAACCGTCCGAGGTTAAGAAACGACCACGCGCGCAGCGAAATCCGTGGCGTCCGACGAAATTGCCGCCATCGAAGACCTGACGACCGATCTGGAAAAGCGCCTGCGCCGCCTGTCGTCCACCGCGCTCGGCGGCGGCGCCATCACGGTCAACCACCTTGTCGGGCGCCTGGTACGCCGCGCTGTAATCGCGGCGAAGCCGCGATGCTCGGCTATTTACTGGCGCGGAAAGGCGGCCGCGCTTGCGAGCAGCACGGCCGCCTTTCCTGTTCTTAATCCCATCAGCGCAAGGCGGCTCAGCTTGCCACCTTGCGCGCGCGCCGCCTGGCGTTGCGTTCGAAGAACAGCGCCTGGCTGAGCACGGCCGACACGGTCGCCGGCTGGAACGGCTTGGCGATCAGGAACGCCGGTTCCGGCCGCTCGCCGGTGAGAAAGCGTTCCGGGTAAGCGGTGATGAAGATCACCGGCACTTCGAACGTCTGCAGCAACTCGTTGACCGCGTCGAGACCGGACGAACCGTCCGCGAGCTGGATGTCGGCCAGAATGATGCCCGGCCGCTTGACCTTGGCGAGCGCGATGGCCTCGCTGTGGGTGCGGGCGACGCCCAGCACCTTGTGGCCGAGACTTTCGACCAGACTTTCGAGATCGAGCGCGATGAAGGCCTCGTCCTCGATGATCATGACGTCGGTGGCGATCTCGGCCGCGAGTTCACGGCCCGACTCTTCCACCAGGTCGCGCAGCGTCGGCACATCGACGTCGAGCACCTTGGCGGCGTCGTCCTCGGACAGGCCCTCCAGCGCAATCAGCAGGAACGCCTGCCGCGGCTTGGGCGCGATCTGGGCCAGATGGCGCTCGACCGGCTGGTTCAGGTCGCCGCCAGCGCCCTTGCCGCCGTTCACGGCGACCGAGTTCCAGATCTTCGTGAACAGCTTGTAGAGGCCGATCCGGGTCGAAGCGCCGGATTCCAGCACTTTGGGGTCCTGGATCAGGGCTTCCAGGGTGGCCGCCACGTAGGCGTCACCGGAGGCCTGGCTGCCCGAAAGCGCCCGGGCGTACCGGCGAAGATAAGGCAAATGCTGCGCAACCGCTTGAGATGTCGACAAAAATCCCTCCCGAAACGATAGGGGCCCAAGTGCCGGGCCCTGCCCCATAGCTGATCTCAGCCTGATTTCGCCGAACCAACGTGCCGCCTCGAAAAAAGTTCCGTCCCTTAGGGAACCATATGGCACGTCATGGGTTTTGAATGAACACAGAGGGGTACCTCTGCCCGCGCCGGGCAAGGTGACCGGGGCCTAAAACGATGAACGACGAGCGCAAGTCCGTGGAACAGCAGAAACCGATGGAAGCCGCGGCGACCCGCAAGAAAGTGAACGTAAAGCCCGCCAAGCTGGGCCGCGACGTGCAAGCGCGCCTCGGGCAACAATTGCGGGCGATGTACGACGAGGTGGTGAATCAGGGCGTTCCTGACCGCTTCGAAGAATTGCTCAATCGCCTCGATGGCAAAGGCACGAAGGAAGGGCAATGAAGCCTATGGACGAGTCGGTTCGCAAAGCCGTTCTCGGCGCCGTACCAAGTCTGCGCGCCTTCGCGATTTCGCTGAGCGGAAACGTGGATCGCGCCGACGACTTGGTGCAGGAGACGCTCCTGCGCGCGCTCGCGAACATCGACTCGTTTCAGCCCGGCACCAACATGTCGGCTTGGCTGTTCACGATCCTGCGCAACCACTTCCGATCGGAATACCGCAAGCGCCGCCGCGAGGTGGAGGACGCCGACGGGCGTTATGCCGAGACGCTGAAATCCCAGCCCGAGCAATACGGCCAGGTGGAGTTCAGGGAATTCAGGGAAGCGCTCAACCAGTTGCCGCAGGATCAGCGCGAAGCGCTCATTCTGGTGGGCGCCTCCGGCTTCTCATACGAAGAAGCCGCCAACATCTGCGGCTGCGCGGTCGGCACCATCAAGTCGCGCGTCAATCGCGCGCGCACGCGGCTCGCCGA
>CAYJPU010000248.1:0-4526 GCA_964372105.1 uncultured Undibacter sp. | reverse complement strand
CCATGGCGGCCGACGCCGAGATGTGCATGCTGGCGGCGGACACGATGGAGGCGCTGGGCATTCCGCGCGGCGATTACGTCGTGAAGGTGAACAACCGCAAGGTGCTGGATGGAATGATGGAGGCGATCGGCCTTGCAGGAGCCGAACATGCTGGAACGCGCCTGATTGTACTTCGCGCAATCGATAAGCTGGACCGTCTAGGAGACGAAGGCGTCAGGCTACTACTAGGTTCCGGACGTAAAGACGACAGCGGAGACTTTACAAAAGGTGCGGGGCTAGGCGACGAACAAGTAGAGTTCGTATTGAATTTTCTTAGGCCCGTTTATGGCTATAGCGTACAGATTGATGACGCCGGCAGGCCATACGACGACATGGAATCGGTCGATTCTAGCCATGGCGATCCTCAAGAGAAGCGCCGGAAGTTCATCGATAACTTTGGTACGATCACGCATCAGAAGCCGCTATTGGTAAATAGCGAGGTCGGGACATCCGGTCTTAACGAACTGAACGATATCGCGTTGCTCTACGAAAGCGCCGGTTATGGCAGTCGCCGGATCAAGATCGACCCTTCCGTCGTGCGCGGCCTCGAGTACTACACCGGCCCGGTCTACGAGGTGGAGCTAACCTTCGAGATCAATGACGACAAAGGCCGCCCGGTGCGCTTCGGCTCGGTCGGCGGCGGTGGACGCTACGACGGTCTGGTGTCGCGCTTCCGCGGCGAGCCGGTGCCGGCGACCGGCTTCTCGATCGGGGTGTCGCGCCTGCAGGCCGCGCTGACCGCGCTCGGCAAGATTTCGGGCAAGGCCGCGCCCGGCCCGGTCGTCGTCACGGTGTTCGGCGGCGACGTCGCCGACTACCAGAAGCTCGTCACGACGCTGCGCAACGCCGGCATCCGCGCCGAGCTCTATCTCGGCAACCCGAAGCACAGCCTCGGCCAGCAGATGAAATACGCCGACCGCCGTGGGTCACCCTGCGCGATCATCCAGGGCTCGGACGAAAGGGCGCGTGGCGAGGTGCTGATCAAGGACCTCGTCCTCGGCGCCGAGCTCGCCGGGCTGTCCAAGGAACGCGACGACTACCTCAAGAAACAGACCGAGGCGCAGTTCGCCGTCTCCGAGGACAAGCTGGTCGAGGCGGTGCGCGACCTGCTCGCCCGCCGCGGCGTCGCCTGATCGCGCCGGGCGGCAGCGAAGCCGCGCCCGGGAAATAACGCTTCCGGCTATTTCGGCGCGGCGGCGGGTTTCCGCATCTTCTGAATGTCGAAAACGTTCATCGTCATGCCGTTCGCCATGACGACGTCGCCCGGCTTCTGGCCGGCGGCGCATGGGCCCAGCCACTTGGCTGCGATCGTCATATGCGTCTCGGCGCCGGGCGCGATGCCCGGCAGCGGCGGCCCGCCCTGCCGCGTCGAGCTCACCCGCACCGCGTAGGCGCTGTCGAACGAGCCGGTGATGACGGCGTGCGAGGTGGTGGTCGTCTCGCCGAACTTGCACACGGAATCAATGACGGTCGTGCCGCCGTTCCGGGTCATGTCCTGTTTCGAACAGGCCAGGTCGTTCGAGCCGGCGAAATCCAGGTTCATCAATTTGTCGGACGCCGCATCGACGCACTGCTTCATCGCCTGGGGCGGCAGCGAGCGGCCCTCGAACGTCATCGTGAGTTCCCACAAACCGGCCTTGCGCGTCGGCAGGTCGAGCGCGGACGCAGCCGTGGCCATGGCCGCGACGACAACAAGAAGAAGGCGAAGCATAAGGTCCCCCCGGGCGCACGAGAGGACGCTAGCACTTTCGTGAGGCCGGCGGCAGCCGTCAGACGGCGACCAGGTCGCCCTGGACCGGCAACGGCTCATGCGGGGCCAGCGAATGGCCGAGCAACTGCTCAGCCGCATCGAAGCTGTCGAGCAGCGAGATATTTTCGATCACCTGGCCGTCTTGGAAGCGCAAGAAAACTGCCACCCGGTAGCTGATCACGCGGCCGTCGGTGGTGCGCCGCGCCGACCGGCGATTGAGCATCGCCACCCGATTGCCCTCCACCAAGACGGTTTCCTGCACAAAACTGACAACGCGGAATTGTGACGGCACCACGCGCACGATCAGATCGAGCACGGCCGCCTTGCCGCGGTGAGTGCCCCAATAGCTCAAGACTTCGACCGGCCCGTTGATGGTCCAGACGACATCGTCGTGCAGGAACGGCTCGAGCTGTTGCGCGTCGCGCGCGACATAAGCCTCGTAGAAAGCATCGACCACCGCGCGCGGCACAGCGTCTGTCATGGAACGGCCTCCGCTTACCTCTAGTAAACGCCGGTTGTGTTGAAATTGTCTTACGCGTTGAGGGCCTTGGCACCAAATTACCTCCCGCCGGCAGGCCGTCCCCGACGCCTCATGAATTTGTTAACGACGGCAGGGATTTGGCACCGGCCGGCGTTAAGGCCGCCCCGCAATCGGCGTCGAATCCTTAAGCGGGCCGTGCTAAAGGGCCGCCACCGCACGATCCCGGCCGCCGGAAACCGGCTTTCGGACCCGATCGCGCGGCTTCGAATTCGAACGGCAGCGGCGTTGTTGGGACGATGATGGACGGGCGTGCGACTATAGGGACGGCGGGATCGGACGCGCGGGCGGAGGCGCTGGTCGCCTCTTACGAGCGCGCCGGCTACGCCAAGGTCGCACCCGCGATCCTGCAGCCGGCCGAGCCGTTTCTCGATTTGTCCGGCGAGGACATCCGCAAGCGCATGTACCTGACGACGGCGCCGGGCGGGGCTGAGTTCTGCCTGCGCCCGGACCTGACCATCCCGGTGTCGCGCGACTACCTCGCCTCGCCCCTCGCCGGACACCCGGCCGGCTTCTGCTATCTCGGGCCCGTCTTCCGCCACCGCAACGACGCTCCGGCCGAATTCCTGCAAGCCGGCATCGAGAGTTTCGGTCGCCCGGACAAGGCGGCCGCCGACGCCGAGATGCTGTCGCTCGGGCTGGAGGCGACGGTGCACTATGGTTTGACAGCGCCGGCGGTCCAGATCGGCGACGTCGCGCTGTTCGCCGCGCTGATCGCCGCGCTCGACCTGCCGCCGGCCTGGAAGCGCCGCCTGGTCAAGGATTTCAACCGCAAGGCCAACCTGGCCCAGGACCTCGACCGGCTGGTGCTGGGCGGCAACAACGCGCGGCCCGAATACCAGGGCGTGCTGGCCGCGCTCGCCGGCTCCGATCCGAAGGGCGCGCACGCGCTGGTCACCGACCTGCTGTCGATCGCCGGCATCAATGCCGTCGGCGGCCGCTCGGTCGGCGAAATCGCCGACCGCTTCCTGGAGCAGTCGGCGCTCGGCGCCAGCGCCAAGCTGCCGCGCGAGGTGCGCTCGCTGATCGAACGCTTCCTGGCGATCACCGGCGATCCGGACGAGGCCGCCGCCGAATTGCGCGCGCTGTCGGCCGAAGCCGGCATGCTGGCCGAGTTGACGCCGGCGCTCGACCTGTTCGAGAGCCGCACCGGCTTCCTGGCCGCGCGCGGCGTCGACCTGAAGTCGGTGCGCTTCTCGACCGCGTTCGGCCGCGGCTTCGACTACTACACCGGCTTCGTGTTCGAACTGACCGATCCGGTGCGCACCGGCGATCCGCTGGTCGCGGGCGGCCGCTACGACGGTCTGCTCACGCGCCTCGGCAGCCGTGAGCCGATCGCCGCCGTCGGCTTCGCGGTGTGGATCGAGCGCCTCGCGGCCTACGGAGGCGCGGCATGAGCGGTCCGTTCGTTCTCGCCGTGCCGGCCAAGGGCCGGCTGCAGGAAAACGCGGAGGCCTTCTTCGCGCGTTCCGGCTTGAACCTCATCAAGCCGCGCGGCGCGCGCGACTATCGCGGCGCCGTCGTCGGGCTCGACGGCGTCGAGGTGGCGTATCTGTCGGCTTCCGAGATCACCTCGCAGCTCGCGGCAGGCAGCGTGCACATGGGCGTCACCGGCGAAGACCTGGTGCGCGAGCAGATGCCGGACGCCGACGCGCGCGTGGTGCTGATCGAAGGCCTCGGTTTCGGCTTCGCCAACGTCGTGGTGGCGGTGCCGCAGGCCTGGATCGACGTGCGCACCATGGCCGACATCGACGACGTCGCCACCGCGTTCCGCCATCACCACGGCCGCAAGATGCGGGTGGCGACCAAGTACATCAACCTCACGCGCGACTTCTTCTCGGGCCACGGCATCATCGACTATCGCATCGTCGAGAGCGCGGGCGCGACCGAAGGCGCGCCGGCCGCCGGCACCGCCGAACTGATCGTCGACATCACCACCACCGGCGCCACGCTGGCCGCCAATGGGCTCAAGATCGTCGACGACGGCCTGATCCTGCGCTCGCAGGCCAACCTCGTCGCCGCGCGCGGCGCCGACTGGGGCGCGGAGCAGCGCGAGATCGCGCGCGTCATCCTCGACCGCATCGCCGCGCAGGCCCGCGCCAAGGCCTACCGCGAAGTGCGCGCGCGCTTTGCCGCCTGCGACGCCAGGCTGGTCGACAGCGCCAAGGAAAAGTTCAAGGTCGAGACGCCGTTCGGCGG
>CAYJPU010000247.1:0-4579 GCA_964372105.1 uncultured Undibacter sp. | reverse complement strand
ATGTCATGCAGCGCCTGGATGCAGGCGCGCACGAAAAAGCCCATGAAGCCGAGCTTCACGCCGTGCTTCTTCTCGAACAGGTCCTTGTACTGGTTGCGCAGCGCCATCACTGCGGTCATGTCGACCTCGTTGAAGGTCGTCAGCATGGCGGCGGTGTTCTGCGCGTCCTTCAGGCGGCGCGCGATGGTCTGGCGCAGGCGCGTCATGTGCACGCGCTCTTCGCGCGCGGCGTCGTCGGCCGGCGACGGCGCCCGCATCTGCACGGGCGCGGGCGCGGCGACCGGCGTCGGCTGAGCGGCGGCGCGCTCGATGGCGCCCAGCATGTCGCCCTTGGTGACCTGGCCGCGCACGCCGGTGCCTTCGACCTTGGCGGCATCGACGCCGGTTTCGGCCGCAAGCTTCTTCACCGACGGCGGCATTGGCATTGAGGACGCCGCGGGCGAGCCCGCGGCCATGGGCATCGCGGCGGCGGCAGCCGCCGGCGCGGGCTTCGGCGCTTCAGCCGGCTTGGCGGCGGCGGGCGCAGCAGCGGCGCCGCCTTCCTTGATCTGGCCGAGCAGCGCGCCGACCGCGACGGTCGAGCCGCCCTGCACCGCGATGTCCGAGAGCACGCCGGCGGCGGGCGCCGGCACTTCGAGCGTGACCTTGTCGGTCTCCAGCTCCACCAGCGGCTCGTCGACCGCGACGGCGTCGCCGGGCTGCTTGAACCATTTGCCGACGGTCGCTTCGGTGACCGATTCGCCGAGGGTGGGTACGCGGATGTCAGCCATGATTCTCTCTTGTCCGTTCGCTTGATCTTGCTCCGCCGCCATCACCCGCGAAAGCGGGTGATCCAGTAACCACGGACGGTGCACGATCGCTCAGCCGGTGATTACTGGGTCCCCGCTTTCGCGGGGACGACGGCCAATTTCTACCCCAGCGCCTCGTCGAGCAACTGCTTGAGCTGCGCGAGGTGCTTCGACATCTGCCCGACCGCCGTGGAGGCCGAGGCCGGACGCCCCGCATAACGCACGGCGCGATGCTTGGCTTGGATCTGGTTCAGCACCCAGTTCAGGAAGACGTCGACGAAGAACCAGGCGCCCATGTTGCGCGGCTCTTCCTGGCACCAGACGATCTCGGCCTGCTTGAAGCGCGCCAATTCGTGCGCCACCGCCTTGGTCGGGAACGGATAGAGCTGCTCGACGCGCAGCAGGTAGACGTCGTCGACGGCGCGCTTCTCGCGCTCTTCGTACAAGTCGTAATAGACCTTGCCGGTGCAGAGCACGACGCGGCGGATCTTGTCGTCGGGCACGAGCTTGATCTTCTCGTCCGGCTGCAATTGCGCGTCGTCCCACAGCAGGCGGTGGAACGAGGTGCCGGTCACCATCTCGTCGAGTTGCGACACCGCGCGCTTGTGGCGCAGCAGCGACTTCGGCGTCATCAGGATCAGCGGCTTGCGGATCTCGCGGCGCAACTGGCGGCGCAGGATGTGGAAGTAGTTCGCCGGCGTCGTGCAGTTGGCGACCTGCATGTTGTCTTCGGCGCACATCTGCAGGAAGCGCTCGAGGCGGGCGCTGGAATGCTCCGGCCCCTGCCCTTCGTAGCCGTGCGGCAGCAGGCAGACGAGGCCCGACATGCGCAGCCACTTGCGTTCGCCGGAGGAGATGAACTGGTCGAACACGACCTGGGCGCCGTTGGCGAAGTCGCCGAACTGCGCTTCCCACAGCGTGAGCGCGTTCGGCTCGGCGGTGGAATAGCCGTATTCGAAGCCAAGCACGGCCTCTTCCGACAGGCTCGAGTTCATCACCTCGTAGCGGGCCTGCGGCTCGCCGAGATAGTTGAACGGCGTGTGGCGCTCCTCGGTCTCCTGGTCGAACAGCACCGAATGGCGCTGCGAGAACGTGCCGCGCTCCGAGTCCTGGCCGGACAGGCGGACCGGATGGCCTTCCTTCAGCAGCGAGCAGAAGGCGAGCGCCTCGGCGGTCGCCCAGTCGATGTCCTTGCCGGTCTCGATCGCCTTGGCGCGGTTGTCGAGGAAGCGCTGCACCGTGCGGTGCAAGCGGAAACCGTCCGGCACCTTGGTGATCTTGGCGCCGAAGTCCTTCAGCGCCTTCTCGTCTACGCCGGTGTTGCCGCGGCGCGGATCGTCGGCGTCGCGCGCGGGCTTCATGCCGGCCCAGCGGCCGTCGAGCCAGTCGGCCTTGTTGGGCTTGTAGCCCTGCCCCGCTTCGTGTTCGGCGTCGAGGCGCGAGCGCCAGTCCGCCTTCATCTTCTCGACTTCGCCTTCGGTGACGACGCCTTCGGCGATCAGCTTTTTGGAGTAGATCTCGGTGATGCTCGGATGCGACCGGATCTTCTTGTACATCAGCGGCTGGGTGAACGAAGGCTCGTCGCCTTCGTTGTGGCCGAAGCGCCGGTAGCAGAACATGTCGATGACGACCGGCTGCTGGAACTGCATGCGGTACTCGGTCGCGACCTTGGCCGCGAAGGTGACCGCTTCCGGATCGTCGCCGTTGACGTGGAAGATCAGCGCCTCGATCATCTTGGCGACGTCGGACGGATAAGGCGACGAGCGCGAGTAGCGCGGATAGGTCGTGAAGCCGATCTGGTTGTTGACGATGAAGTGCAACGAGCCGCCGGTGCGGTAGCCCTTCAGGCCCGACAGGCCGAAGCATTCCGCCACCACGCCTTGGCCGGCGAAAGCCGCGTCGCCGTGAATGAGCAGCGGCAGTATCGCGGTACGGTCATCGGGGTGGCAACCGTGCTGGTCCTGCTTGGCGCGCACCTTGCCGAGCGTCACGGGGTCGACGATCTCCAGATGCGACGGGTTCGGCGTCAGCGACAGGTGCACCTTGTTGTTGTCGAACTCGCGGTCCGACGAGGCGCCGAGGTGGTACTTCACGTCGCCGGAGCCTTCGACTTCGTCCGGCGTCGCCGAACCGCCCTTGAATTCGTGGAACAGCACGCGATGCGGCTTGCCCATGACCTGCGTGAGCACGTTCAGGCGGCCGCGGTGCGGCATGCCGAAACAGATTTCGCGCACGCCGAGATTGCCGCCGCGCTTGATGATCTGCTCGAGCGCCGGGATCAGCGCCTCGCCGCCGTCGAGGCCGAAGCGCTTGGTGCCGGTGTATTTGACGTCGAGGAACTTCTCGAAGCCTTCGGCTTCGACCAGCTTGTTGAGGATCGCGCGCTTGCCTTCACGCGTGAAGGCGATTTCCTTGTCGCGGCCTTCGATGCGCTCCTGAATCCACGCCTTCTGCGCGGCGTTCGAGATGTGCATGAACTCGACGCCGAGCGTCTGGCAGTAGGTGCGGCGCAGGATGCTGACGATCTCGCGCATCGACGCGAACTCGAGGCCGAGCACCTTGTCGAGGAAGATCTTGCGGTCCATGTCGGCTTCGGTGAAGCCGTAGGACGCGGGCTCGAGCTCCTCTTCGTTCTTCTCCGGCTCGAGGCCGAGCGGATCGAGCTTGGCGTGGAAGTGGCCGCGCATGCGGTAGGCGCGGATCAGCATCAGCGCGTGGATCGAATCGCGCGTCGCCTGCATCACATCGGCGGACGAAAGCTCGACGCCCTTGGCTTGCGCCTTAGCGGAGATCTTTTCGCCGAGCTTCTTCTCGGTCTCGGCCCAGTTGGTGTCGAGCGCAGATACCAGATCGCCGCTCGGCCGCACCGGCCAGTTCGGCTTTTGCCAGGACGCGCCTTGCGCGCTTTTGACGACGCTCGCGCGTTCGTCTTTCAAACTCTGAAAGAAGTCTCGCCATTCGGCATCGACCGCGGACGGGTCGGCTTCGTACTTGGCGTAGAGGTCCTCGATGTAGGCGGCGTTGCCGCCATAGAGAAACGAGGTGCGGGCAAAGGCAGCGTTGGCGTCCTGACGGGACATGGCGGTCGATTCCTTGCGCGGAAACGGAAAAACGCGCTTTCAACCGCCATTCTGAGCCGGGGAGGGTCAGAACCGGCGGTGGGGGTTCTTTTAACGCTATTTGTGTCGACTGTAAGTCTACAAAAGCCTAATAATTGAATCAGAATTCAGTGCTTTATCATGCCATCCGGAGCCGATTCGCGGGGCTACGTAACCTGATTCCGGCGGAATTCGGTGCCGCAATTTTCGCCTGCGACGACCAAACGCACACCGGCGGGGTCAAGGCCCCGCCGGTGTGGCAATGCACAAATTGTTGGGAGCAGCGAGGTCCGGCTCAGCCTTTGAGGATCTCGACCAGCGTCTTGCCGATGCGCGCCGGCGACGGCGACACCTTGATGCCGGCCGACTCCATGGCGGCGATCTTCGACTCGGCGTCGCCCTTGCCGCCGGAAATGATCGCACCGGCGTGGCCCATGCGGCGGCCGGGAGGCGCGGTGCGGCCGGCGATGAAGCCGACCATCGGCTTCTTGCGGCCGCGCTTGGCTTCGTCCTTCAGGAACTGGGCGGCGTCCTCTTCGGCCGAGCCGCCGATCTCGCCGATCATGACGATCGAGGTGGTCTTGGGATCGGCCAGGAACAACTCCAGCACCGCAATGAATTCAGTGCCCTTGACCGGATCGCCGCCGATGCCGACCGCGGTGGTCTGGCCGAGGCCTTCGCGCGTGGTCTGGA
>CAYJPU010000246.1:0-4589 GCA_964372105.1 uncultured Undibacter sp. | reverse complement strand
GGGCATCTCGCATGCGCCGCCCAAGTGCACAGATATAGCCGGCTGGAGACGCTAGAGGCCATGCCGCGGAAACTCGAAACCGGCCGGGCGGCTTGACCGGCGCGGTCATCTTGCGTCAGGTGGGCCGCGTGATCCTGAAAAACGGACGCCGGTTTTCGGATAAGATCACGCGGGAAGAACCATGCCCAACGATATTGAGCGAACGGAGCAACCGATGGCCAACAACACTGCAAGCCGGATTTTCGGCGGTTCGCCGCTGGCCGTGCTGGCGCGGCTCGTGCTGGTGTCGGTGCTGGTCGGCGTCATCCTGTCGGCGCTCGGCCTCGACCCGTTCGACATCGTGCACAGCATCGAACGCCTGATCCGCTCGATCTGGGAGATGGGCTTCGATGCCTTCCGCTGGCTGTGGCGTTATTTCCTGCTCGGCGCCGTGATCGTGGTCCCGCTGTGGATCTTCATCCGCATCGTCAACGCGCCGCGCGGCCGCTGATGTGACCGCTCCGGTCGAGGTTACCCACGCCCGGGTGTTCGCCATCGCCGGACCGGCGATGCTCACCAATGTCACGACGCCGCTGCTCGGCGTGGTCGCCACCGCCGCCATCGGCCGGCTCGGCGAAGCGCACCTGCTCGGCGGCGTCGCGATGGCGTCGGTGGCGTTCGACTGCATGTTCTGGCTGTTCGCGTTCCTGCGCATGGGCACGGTCGCCTTCACGGCACAGGCGCTCGGCGCGGGCGACGCCACCGAACAGCGCGCGGTGCTGGCGCGGGCCCTCATGGTCGCCGGGGCCATCGGACTCGCGATCGTCGCGCTGCAAGCACCGATCGCGACGCTCATCTTCGGATCGATGGGCGGCAGCGAAGCGGTGACCACTGCCGCGCGGCAGTATTTCTTCGTGCGGCTGTGGTCGGCGCCCTTCGTGCTCGCCAATTACGTGATGCTCGGCTGGCTGGTCGGTCTGGCGCGGGCGCAGACCGGCATGGCGATCCAGATCTTCGTCAACGTCCTCAACATGGTGCTGATGATCGTCCTGGTGCTGGTGCTCAACGCCGGCATCGACGGCGCGGCGCTCGCTTCCGTGATCGCCGAAGTCTTAGGCCTCGCGCTCGGCCTGGCGGTGGCGTGGCGCATCCTCGGCGGCCGCTTCGGCCTGACCGCCGCCACGCTGTTCGACCGCGCCCGGCTGATGCGCATGCTGGCGGTCAACCGCGACATCATGATCCGCACCGCGGCGCTGATCGCGGCCTTTCTGTTTTTCACCGCGCGCGGCGCGCGCGCCGGCGACGTCACGCTGGCCGCCAACGCGGTGCTGCACAACTTCACGCTGGTCGGCGCATTCTTTCTCGACGGCATGGCGACCGCCGCCGAGCAACTGTGCGGCCGCGCCTATGGCGCCCGCGACCGAAACGCCTTTTGCCGCGCGGTGAGACTGGTGCTGGCCTGGGGCTTCGCCTTCGGCGTGGCGGCGACGCTGCTGTTCTTCGTGGGCGGCAATGTCATGATCGATGTGATGACCGCCAGCCCCGACGTGCGCGACGCCGCGCGGCATTTCCTCTGGCTGGCGGCGCTGGCGCCGGTCTGCGGCGTGATGGCGTTCTGCTACGACGGCATCTATATCGGCGCGACCTGGGCGCGCGACATGCGCAATTTGATGGTGGCGTCGCTGGCGGTCTATCTCGCCGCCTGGTGGCTGTTGCAGACGCTCGACAACGCGGGCCTGTGGATCGCGCTGCTGGTCTTCTTCATCGCACGCGGCGCCTTGCAGGCGCTGCGCTATCCGGCGCTGGCGAAAACGCCGTTCATCTGACGCGCGACGCGCGTCAGCCCGGCCAGCTCTCCGCGGTCATCTCGGCGGCATCGACGCCGATCATCGACGCCAGCGACGTGCGGCGGCCGCGCTTCACCGCCGCGGCGAGATCGTGCTTGATCTCCGACACCAGCCCGAGGCCGCGATAGATGAGCCCGGTGTAAAGCTGCAACAGCGTGGCGCCGGCCTTGATCTTGGCGATGGCGGCGGGCCCGGAATCGATGCCGCCCACCCCGATCAGCGGGAACGCGCCCTCGGCGCGCACGAAGGTCTCCGCCAGCATGCGGGTCGACAGCTTGAACAGTGGCCGGCCGGACAGGCCGCCCGTCTCCCTGGCCTTGTCGCGTTCGCGCAAGGAAGCCGGACGGCTGATGGTGGTGTTGCTGACGATCATGCCGTCGACGCGGTGCTTGCGTGCGACGCCGACCGCGTCGTCGAGATCGGACAGCGTGAGGTCGGGCGCGATCTTGAGCAGCACCGGCGTCGGCCCGGCGTCGCGGCTAACCCGGTCGCGCGCCTCGACGACGCGCGCCAGCAGTTCGTCGAGCGCCTTGGCCTGCTGCAGGTCGCGCAGGCCCGGCGTGTTCGGCGACGACACGTTGACGGTGAAATAGCTCGCGACCGGCGCGAAGGTCTCGATCAGCCGCACATAGTCTTCGATCCGGTCGACCGAATCCTTGTTGGCGCCGATATTGACCCCGACGATGCCGCCCTGCTGCGAGCGGGCGGCGAGCCGCGCCAGCGCCACCGGCGCGCCGTCATTGTTGAAGCCGAGCCGGTTGACCACCGCGCCGTCGGCATTGAGCCTGAACACGCGCGGCCGCGGATTACCGGCCTGGGCGCGCGGCGTGATCGTGCCGACCTCGACGAAACCGAAGCCCAGGCGCAACAGGGCGTCCGGCGCCAGCGCGTTCTTGTCGAAGCCGGGCGCGATTCCGACCGGATTGGGAAAATTCAGCCCGAAAGCCCGAACCGCCAATTCCGGCGGATCGGCCGCCGCCTTCGGCACCGGCATGAAACGCAGGGCCTTAAGCGCCAGGTTATGGGCGTCTTCGGGGTCGAGGGCCCGCAGAAGCGGGCGGGATAGCCGATCGAAAAGACCGATCACGAATTCCGGCTCCACGCGGAAGGGGGGTCGATTGACCCTATCGGCGCTTGGCAAACTTATTCAAGGCAAAATGCAGGAAATTTGTTGCAGGACAGGGGTGTTTGGAGGGTATAATTCCTAAACTTGATTCCGTCCTTTATCCCGCGAACCCGGCCTGAACCATGCTGACACATAGCCAAATCTGGAATGCCCTGGACCGTCTGGCCGCACGTCACAAGTTGACGCCCTCCGGGCTGGCTAAAAAGGCGGGCCTCGATCCGACCACGTTCAACAAATCGAAGCGCATCACGCCGGAAGGCCGCGCGCGCTGGCCCTCCACCGAATCGGTGGCGAAGGCGCTGGCAGCGACCGGCACCAAGGTGGACACCTTCGTCACGTTGATCACCGACGCCGCCAAGCCGCCGATCTACAACGTGCCGTCGATCGGCTTTTCCGAAGCCGGCGCGCAAGGCCACTTCGACGATGGCGGTTTCCCGGTCGGCAAGGGCTGGGAGGAGATCGACCTGCCCACGGTCACCGACGAGCATGCCTACGCGCTGAAGATCACCTCCGACACGATGAAGCCGACCTATCGCAACGGCGACATCATCGTCGTCTCGCCTTCCGTGCCGGTCCGCCGCGGCGACCGCGTCGTGGTGAAGACCAAGGACGGCGAGGTGATGGTCAAGGAGTTCAAGCGCAAGACGACCAAGCAACTTGAACTCAAGTCGCTCAACACGGACCGCGACCGCGCGCTATCGATGTCGGACGTGCTGTGGATGGCCCGCGTCGTCTGGGCCAGCCAATAACAGAGTCCGGTTATCGCCTGGCGCTGCTGACAGTGCCGATGCGCGCGCCGGATACCGGTACGGCCACCATCTAATGTCAATCACCGGGGGTGACTTCATGAATCGCCGTCATGCACTGAAGGCGCTGGCTGGTCTGGCGCTTTGTCCGATCTGCGCGCCGGTTGGCTTCGCCGCCGAAGGGGCGCACTGGAGCTACGAAGGCGCGGCCGGTCCCGCGCATTGGGGCGACATCGACGCCGCCAGCAAAGTCTGCTCGGTCGGCTCGCAGCAATCGCCGATCGATATCCAGAGCAGCATCAAGTCGCAATTGCCGCCGCTGCAGTTCGCATGGCGAACGAAGCCAGACATGATCGTCAACAACGGCCACACCATCCAGGTCAATTCCGATCTGGGCAACACGCTCACGGTGGGCAAGGACAAGTATGATTTGGTCCAGTTTCATTTCCATCACCCCAGCGAGCACCTCGTCGGCGGCAAGAACTTTCCGATGGAGGTGCATTTCGTCCATCGCAACCTCGCCGGCAATCTCGCGGTCGTCGGTGCGCTGATGACGGCTGGCCGGCCCAATGCGGCCTTCAGCAAGATCGCCGCTGCCATGCCCGCCAAGGCCGGCCCGCCGGTCAAGATGGCCGCCGCCGATCCGAACCAGATGCTGCCGGCGCGGCGCAGCTACTATCGTTATTCCGGTTCACTGACGACGCCGCCGTGCAGCGAAGTGGTCAACTGGCTGCTGCTGCGCGAACCGATCCAGGTCGCGCGGGCCGACATCGACGCCTTCGCCAAGCTGTTTCCGATGAACGCACGGCCGGTGCAGAAGGATAACCGGCGCTTCGTGCTGAGCTCGTGAGGGCACTTGTCCCGGGCGCAGCGCAGCGTGAAACGGTGCGC
>CAYJPU010000245.1:1788-4603 GCA_964372105.1 uncultured Undibacter sp. | reverse complement strand
CATAACACCGGCGCGAATCTTTGCCGGCCGTGGCATAAGAGGTCCGGCCTTGCTACTTCGACCGGCGGCTCACTTATGGTGGACACCACGACGATAAAGGCCGTTCGCTCCCGCACGCCGCTCGCCGCCGTCGCGCTGCTGCTGGCGGCCGCGCTGCTCGCCGGCTGCGAGACCACCGGCACGGGCCCGGCCGCCGGCGCGGCGCCGGCGCCGGCGCCGGCGCCGCCGCCGGAGCCGCCGATGACGCGCGCGCGCGCCGCCGAGCTGTGCTGGATGAGCACCGAGAAAGCCAACGCCAGCCAGAACATCGACAAGCGCGCCGATGTCGTCGCCAAGTGCATCGACGACAAGCTGAAGGCCGCGCCCAAAAGCTGAACCGCGCCCGGCCGGACGGCTTTTTATCGCATCCAGTTGTGCGGCGTTGGCGCCAGCCACTTGCCCGGCGCGCGGCGGCGTACCACCATCCGCACCGTTTCGACTCAACGCTTCAGGAGGCCGTCATGGCAAAAGGTCAGATGCGCGTGCCGAAGGAAAAGAAGAAGCCGAAAGCCGACAAGGACAAGCCGAAGCAGCTGTCCGCCTACAAGCTGTCGCAGCAAAGCGGCGGCGCCAGCATGGGCAGCACCGCCGGCAAGAAAGGCTGACAAGCAGCCCGACTTGGCCTGGCGCGGGCCGCGCGCGCGCCCCGCGCTAGATCTTGTTCTCGATCGCGGCCTTCGCGGCCTCGGCGGCGATTTCCAGGCAGGTCAGCACTTCCACATAGCTCGGGTTGCCGTCGAGCGTGCTCAGCCGGACGCAGCTGGCGCGGTGCTTGGCGGCGTAGCGGCTCCAGTCCTGCTCGAGCCGGGCGCGCGCGGCGCGCTCGTCCTGCCGGCAGATGTCGATGGTCCGGCCGGGCGAGGCGTTGGTGGCCGAGCGGCAGGTCGGCTCGATATCAAAGTCCGGCACCTGGTCCGCCGCCAGCACGACAAACCCGGCGGTCAGCAGCATCGGCAGCAGCGCTGGCATTATCATCCTCCGTCGCCCGTTCCCGTCGCCGAACCTTACAGCCCGGCGCGCTTGGGGCTCCGGTAGGCGGCTAGCACCGCGGCATGAACCTTTTCGCCCGTCCGCACGACCCATGCAGGTGGATCGGGGAGGTTTGTGCCGTGCTGAAACGCTTCATCGTCGCTTTCATTGTGTTCATCGGGCTGATCGTGCCGGGCGCCCTGTTGCTGGCGCTGCTGGCGGCGTCGGCCTATCCGGCGCCGGCCATGCGGGGCGACGGCGCCGCGGCCGAGCCGGCTGTCATCGCCGCTCCATACCTTCGCCCCAGTTCCGTGGCACAGATTGAGCTGTCGGAACGCCGGTAAGGGGAGTCCTTCAGGCATGAGCGCCCGCGCGATCATCAGCGCCCCGCTGGCGGCCCTCGTGCTGGCGCTCGCCGGCGCCCCGGTCATGGCGCAAGATTCGGCGCAAGATGCGGCCGCCACCGGCGACACCGTCGCGGTGGAGGCCCCGGACGACAGCGCCGTGCTCGGCCAGGCCCTCGCGCTCGATCCCTCCCACCTCGCCGGCCGCGCCCCGGCCAAAGCGCTGACGCTGCCCAGCCTCAAGCGTCCGAAGACCTTCGACGTCAGCCGCACCAACGCCCAGCCCGACGGCTCCGGCACGGTGGTGGTGAAGCAGGCGTTGCCGGTCGATTGGGACGCCAAGATCGGCGCCGATGTCGGCGTCGCCGGCGACGCGCCCGACGCCTACCACCCGCAGCGGCCGCTCGCGGCGCCGGGACGGAGCGGCAACTCCGGCGCGGCCTGGGCCTCGGTCGGCGTCGCCAATATCGGCAGCGTCGACGCGCGCGTCGATCCCACCAGCGACCAGGGCCGGCTGGCCGGCACGTTGAAGCGGTCGATGCCGGTCGGCGGCGCCGTCTCGGTCACGCTGCAGAACAGTTATTCGGTCACCGACACGTTCAGCGCACAAGGCGCCGGCGCGCCCGCCGGCCTGCCGATGATCGCCTTGCCGCAGGACGGCGGCAGCGCGCCGTCGCAAGTGTTCGGCAGCGAGCGCAGCGTGACGTTCGACGTGCTGCCGACCGGCACCACGTTTGCCGCCGGGCTGGCGTCGTCGTCGATCGATCCGGTCACGCACAACAGGCTGAGCGCCGAGCAGAAGCTGCTCGGCCCCTTGTCCGTCACCACCGCGGTCACCGACGTCGGCCAGACGACGGTGAACAAAAGCATCAGCGCCGGCTTCAAACTGAAGTGGTGACAAGGGTTAGCGGGCGCTTAAGGCAAGCGCCCGAAACGCGCCACGCCGCCGCCCCACCGTCGCCCTACTCGCATGCGGCAATCCGCTC
This sequence comes from uncultured Undibacter sp., assembly GCA_964372105.1. Taxonomy (GTDB): domain Bacteria; phylum Pseudomonadota; class Alphaproteobacteria; order Rhizobiales; family Xanthobacteraceae; genus Pseudolabrys. The sequence goes on along the minus strand of CAYJPU010000245.1, from coordinate 2,265 downwards.
GCGTCCGCGACGTCAACGCGCAGCGACTGCGCCTTCTGTAGGAGTAGACCCATGACGGCCATCAGAACCGAGCGGCTTGGCGACACCGGCAAGGCCGGTGCGGAGAAACCCGGCCCCGACAAATACGCTCCGCCGGACCGCCGCCCGCCCGAGAAGCTCAGCGACGTCGATCAAGCCGCGGCCAACGCCTTCGAAGGCGAGATCCGCGAGTTCGTGCGCCGTGACGTCGCGTTCCTGCGCCGGCCGCGCAACGACGTCGACGCTGCGCCGGAGCAGCCGGTCGCCGAGAACCTCAACGCGCTGATCCGCCGCGTGTCCGGCGCGTCGATGGACGAGATCGACCGCGTCATCTCCGAGCTGCAAAGCGTGCGCGGCATGCTTCAGGCCGAGGGCGACCGCGTCAACCGCGAGATCGCCGGCTACGCCAGCCTCAGCCACGCCGCGATGACGGCGATGAAAGTGATCGGCGACAGCCTG
>CAYJPU010000245.1:0-1688 GCA_964372105.1 uncultured Undibacter sp. | reverse complement strand
CGCCAGCCTCAGCCACGCCGCGATGACGGCGATGAAAGTGATCGGCGACAGCCTGACGCAATGGCAGGCCGCGCCAGGCAAGCCCGCCCCGCGCGCAACGACCTGACGCGCCTACAAAAACGCCACCGCCGGCGGTCCGGCGATGGCGTCATCTGTCTTTAGAACAGGTAAAAATCAGTTGGCGACGGCCTTGGCCGGCTTCTTCTCGGACTTGCGGGGCAGCGGGTAGTCTTCGCTCTCGTAGAGCTGGCGAATGCCATTGCCGTCGAAACGTTTTTCCTCGACCTCGAGATAGGCCCCGAGCAGCAGTTCCGGCGGCAACTCCTCCATGGCAAAGCGGATCGCTTCCGCAGCGGTCGGAAAACGCTTGTAGCCAATGGGACGGCGAGATTTACGGCTGCGGCTCGGAAACAGCTCGGACGGGGCGCGGTAGTTAATCATCGACATAGCTCCTTAGCGCCAATATGGGCCCTGGAGAGCTGAAAATCCAGCACGCGCTGGACGTGCGTCGGCTGGTCGAACGGAACGGTAAAGAACCCCGCGCATGTCGAAAGCGGCCGCCTACGCACCAAAAAGCTGACCCGGCGTCGATGCCGGGCCAGCCATTATCGTGGCGCGGCCGTTATCAATCGACCAGTTCGGCAACCACCTGGCTGGTGGCCGGATCGACCAGCACCACGCGGTCATTGACCATCATGTATTTGTACCGGCGGACAGCCGGCACTTCGACGGCCACGGTGTCCGGCACCGCGTACAGCTCAACACCTCCGGGTACCGCGGCGCCGACACGATAGTCGACGGTCGGCTGCGCCGGCTGCACGCGCTCGCGCACGATGGTGCGGTAAACGGTCTGACGCTGCACCGGCGTGAGCGCGAGCGGCGCTTCGGTGACGACCGTCCGCGTCTCCACCGGTTCACGGGTGATGACGGTGGTCTGCGCTTGCGCCGTCGTCGCGCCTGCGATCAACGCCGTCGCGATGGCGGCCTGGAACGCCGTCTGGCGAAAATGTGTCATGGTGTGCTCCTGCCTGTTGTCCCTTTTCCAAGAACGGGCAACGCGGCGGTGGGCCCGCTGGTTCCTGAAACCAAGCGCGCGGGTTCCACCGTTTCGGCAAAACGCGAGTCGTTTGAATCGCTTAGCGCAATCCGGACTCGTTTCGTTCACGCGCCATCGTCGCAAGGTGCGGAAGACTTCGATTCATCGGCATCGCTCAACGCATCAAGTTTTGCGTGCGGCGCGACTCGCGGTGCGTTACTCATCGATGCAGGCACTGATTCGACTCAAGGCTCAAGAGATGATTCTGGAATCCGTTTTCGGATTGTCGCTTGTGTTGAATGTCTCGCTCGATGCCCAAGTCCCGTTCAGGACCGATCGGGCCGGGTGGCAGCAACTGTCGGCGCCGCAGCGGCAGGCCGCCTTGCTGCCGCTGGTGCAGCGCGCGACCGACTGCATCGTGCGCCAGGTCGGCGGCGACCCGCGCTATTCGACCGACATGCGCCCCGACGAAATCAACGACCTGATCATCGACTCGATTTCGGCTTGCAGCCGTTCGGTGCAGGCGATGATCGACGCCCACGACCGCATGTACGGCCTCGGCTCAGGCGAAGCCTTCCTGCTCGGCCCCTATCTCGACGTCTTGCCGTCGGCGGTGGTGAAGCAGGTGAAGGTGAAGATGCCGGCGCGCTGA
>CAYJPU010000244.1:0-4606 GCA_964372105.1 uncultured Undibacter sp. | reverse complement strand
ATCGTCGACCTGCAGCAGGGCGACTACGAAGAGATGGACCAGCTCGCGATCGCCAAGCCGCTGTGCAAGGCCGCTTACCGCGTGCTGCATGCGCAGGATATCGGCATCGGTCTGGCGCGCGCGATCCGCGCGGCGGTCTCGGGCCGTCCGGGCGGCGTCTACCTCGACCTGCCGGCCAAGCTGTTCGGCCAGGTGATGGACGCGGAAGCCGGCAAGAAGTCGCTGGTGAAGGTGATCGATGCGGCGCCGGCGCAGATTCCGGCGCCCGGCGCGGTCAAGCGCGCGCTCGATGTGTTGAAGAGCGCCAAGCGTCCCTTGATCATCCTCGGCAAGGGCGCCGCCTACGCGCAGGCCGACGACGCGATCCGCGCGCTGGTCGAAAAGAGCGGCATTCCATTCCTGCCGATGAGCATGGGCAAGGGCCTGTTGCCCGATACGCATCCGCAGTGCGCGGGCGCGGCCCGCTCGACGGTGCTGAAGGACTCCGACGTCGTCATGCTGGTCGGCGCCCGCCTGAACTGGCTGTTGTCGCACGGTAAGGGCAAGGCCTGGGGCGATGCGCCCAAGAAGTTCGTCCAGATCGACATCGAGCCGAAGGAAATGGACTCCAACGTCGAGATCGTCGCGCCGGTGGTCGGCGATATAGGTTCGTGCGTCGCCGCGTTACTCGCGGCCATGGGCGCCAACTGGCCGGCGCCGCCGGCCGACTGGACCGGCGCCGTCGCCAAGAAGCGCGACGAGAACGTCGCCAAGATGGCGCCGCGGCTGATGAACAACAATTCGCCGATGGATTATCACGGCGCGCTGGGTGTCCTGCGCACGATCGTCAAGGAGCGGCCGGACGCCATCCTCGTCAACGAGGGCGCCAACACGCTCGATCTCGCGCGCGGCATCATCGACATGTATCAACCACGCAAGCGTATCGACGTCGGCACCTGGGGCATCATGGGTATCGGCATGGGTTACGCCATCGCGGCGGCCATCGAGACCGGCAAGCCGGTGCTGGCGATCGAAGGCGACTCGGCCTTCGGCTTTTCCGGCATGGAGGTCGAGACGATCTGCCGCTACAAGCTGCCGGTCTGCATCGTCATCTTCAACAACGACGGCATCTACCGCGGCACCGACGTCAACACCGCCGGCTCCGACCCGGCTCCGACCGTGTTCGTCAAGGGCGCGCGCTACGACAAGATGATGGAAGCCTTCGGCGGTGTCGGCGTCAACGCGACCTCGCCGGACGAGCTGAGGCGCGCCGTCAACGAAGCGATGGACTCAGGCAAGCCGACTCTCATCAACGCGGTGCTTGATCCGGCCGCCGGCAGCGAAAGCGGCCGCATCGGCAACCTCAATCCGCAGAGCAAGCTCAAGAAGAAATAGAGAGGGCTGTCGCCCCCGCGGAAGCGGGGACCCAGTAACCCCGGACATTCGACGTTACGCACAATCGATAGGGCTGTGAGTACTGGATGCCCGCTTTCGCGGGCATGACAGCCGAGAGATAGGAGAACCCGAGATGGCCAAGAAGAAGCAGAAGAAGGCGAAGACGACCAAAGCCGCGGCGAAGAAGCCGGCGCGCAAGGTCGTGAAGCTTGCCGCCAAAAAGACCGCCGCGAAGAAGGCGAAGGCCAAATCGGCGGCCAAGTCGAGCAACATGCCGAGCAATATGCCGAGGCCGTCGAACAAGCCGTTCGGCCAGGCCGGCAAGGCGCTGGACGGCGTGCGCATTCTCGACTTCACGCATGTGCAGTCGGGTCCGACCTGCACGCAGCTGCTTGCCTGGTTCGGCGCCGACGTGATCAAGGTCGAGCGCCCCGGCGTCGGCGACATCACGCGCGGCCAACTGGTCGACGTGAAAGGCGCGGACTCGCTCTACTTCACCATGCTCAACCACAACAAGCGTTCGATCACGATCGATTCCAAGCACCCGCAGGGCAAGCGCGTGCTCGACGCGCTGATCAAGTCCTGCGACGTGCTGGTCGAGAATTTCGCGCCCGGCGCGCTCGACCGCATGGGGCTCACGTGGAACTACATCCACAAGCTCAACCCGCGCATGATCGTCGCGTCGGTGAAGGGCTTCGGCCCCGGCCCCTACGAGGACTGCAAGGTCTACGAGAACGTGGCGCAGTGCGCCGGCGGCTCGGCCTCGACCACCGGCTTCCGCGAAGGTCCGCCGTTGGTCACTGGCGCGCAGATTGGTGACTCGGGTACAGGTCTGCATCTTGCGCTCGGTATCGTCTCGGCGCTGTTCCAGCGCAACCGCACCGGCCGCGGCCAGAAGGTGCTAGCCGCCATGCAGGACGGCGTGCTCAACCTCTGCCGCGTCAAGCTGCGCGACCAGCAGCGTCTCAAGGCCGGCCCGCTCACCGAATACAGCCAGTACGGCGAGGGCGTCTCGTTCGGCGACGCGGTGCCGCGCGCCGGCAACGATTCCGGCGGCGGTCAGCCAGGCTGGATCCTGAAGTGCAAGGGCTGGGAGACCGATCCTGACGCCTACATCTACTTCATTACCCAGGCTCCGGTCTGGGGCCCGATCTGCGACCTGATCGGCGAGCCGACCTGGAAGACCGATCCGGAATACGCCACGCCGCGGGCGCGGCTGCCGAAGCTGAAGGCGATCTTCCGCCGCATCGAAGACTGGACCATGACCAAGACCAAGTTCGAGGTGATGGAAGCCTGCAACGCGGTCGACATCCCGGTCGGGCCGATTTTGTCGATGAAGGAAATCGCCGAGGAGCCGTCGCTGCGCAAGACCGGCACCATCGTCGAAGTCGATCACCCGGTGCGCGGCAAATATCTGACCGTCGGCAATCCGATCAAGATGTCCGACTCGATCTCCGAGGTGACGCGTTCGCCGCTGTTGGGCGAGCACACCGATGAGATTCTCAAGGATGTGCTCGGCTTCAAGGCGGCAGAGATCGCCGAGATCAAGAACTCCGGCGCGCTGTCGGCGCCGAAGAAGGAAGAGAAGGCGGCGTAAAGAACGCGAGTAGCGAATAGGGAGTAGCGAATGGTGATGCGTTAGCGAGCTACGATTTCTATTCGCTACTCACTATTCGCCTTTCACGTTCGCTGACGAATTTCAGGGGGAACAGTCAGATGCGTATCGTCGTCCATGGCCAGCAGGCCTTCGGCAAGGCCGTGCTGGAAGCGCTGCTCAAGCGCGGCGAGAATGTGGTCGCGGTCTATGTCGCGCCGGAAAAGCCCGGCGCCAAGGCCGATCCGCTGAAGGAAGCCGCGCTTGCGGCCAACCTGCCGGTCTACCAGCCGGACTCGTACCGCAAGCCCGAGGTCGTCGAGCAGTTCAAGGCGCTTAAGCCCGACCTGCAGGTCATGGCCTTCGTGACGCTGTTCGTGCCGGAGGAATTCCTCAACGTGCCGACGCACGGCTCGATCCAGTATCACCCGTCGCTGTTGCCGGCCTATCGCGGCGCGTCCGCGATCAACTGGCCGATCATCAAGGGCGAGAAGGAAACTGGCCTGTCGATCTTCTGGCCCGACAACGGCCTCGATACCGGCGACGTGCTGATCCAGAAGAAGACGCCGATCTCGGACACCGACACGCTCGGCACCGTGTATTTCGACCGCCTGTTCCCGATGGGCGTCGACGCCATGATGGAATCGGTCGACCTGGTGAAGGCCGGCAAGGCGCCGCGCATCAAGCAGGACGAATCGAAGGCGACCTATGAAGGCAAGTGCGGCGCCGGCAACGCCAAGATCGACTGGGGCAAGCCGTGGGAGCAGATCGACCGCGTGATCCGCGGCTGCAATCCGGCGCCGGGCGCCTGGACCACCTTCAACGGCGCCACCGTCAAGGTGTTCGACGCCAAGCCCATTCCGGCGCGCGACCCGAAGGGCATCGGCGGCAAGCTCGGCGAAGTCGTCGCCGTGGAAGATGACGGCATCACCGTCGTCTGCGCCGACGGCCGTTTCAAGATCTCGCGCGTGCAGCCCGCCGACGGCAAGAAGATGGATGCCGGCGAATGGGCCAAGGCCGCCAACGTTGTTAAGGGCGCGATACTCACCTGATTCTCATGCGTCGTCCCCGCGCAGGCGGGGACCCAGTAATCACGGAATAGTCGGTGTTTACTGGATGCCCGCCTTCGCGGGCATGACAACACGAAATTCGCCGGTTCACCGCATATTTGGAAACGCACCATGCCCGCCTCGCAGCACCAAAATCCGAAATCCGATATCGAAATTTCGCAGACCGCGACCAAGCGGCCGATCCTCGAGATCGCCAAGGAAAAGCTCGGCATCGCGGCGGAAAACATCGACCCGTACGGCCACTACAAGGCCAAGGTGTCGATGGACTACGTCAAGTCGATGGCCAGCAAGCCGAACGGCAAGCTGATCCTGGTGACGGCGATCTCGCCGACGCCGGCGGGCGAGGGCAAGACCACCACCACGGTCGGCCTCACCGACGCGCTCAACTACATCGGCAAGAAAGCGATGCTGTGCCTGCGCGAGCCGAGCCTGGGCCCGTCGTTCGGCGTCAAGGGTGGCGCGGCCGGCGGCGGCTACGCGCAGGTGATCCCGATGGAGGACATCAACCTCCACTTCACCGGCGACTTCCACGCCATCACCTCGGCGCACAATTTGCTGTCGGCGCTGA
>CAYJPU010000243.1:0-4609 GCA_964372105.1 uncultured Undibacter sp. | reverse complement strand
TTCTTCTCGTTCGGCACCAACGACCTGACGCAGACCACCTTCGGCATCTCGCGCGACGACGCCGCGAGCTTCCTCGGCATCTACACCGCGCGCGGCATCCTGCCGTCCGACCCGTTCGTGTCGATCGATCAGCAGGGCGTCGGCGAACTGGTCAAGATCGGCGTCGAGCGCGGCCGCAAGGTGCGGCCGAAGCTCAAGGTCGGCATCTGCGGTGAGCACGGCGGCGACCCGGCCTCGGTCGCGTTCTGCCACGAGGCCAAGCTCGACTACGTGTCGTGCTCGCCGTTCCGCGTGCCGATCGCACGCCTTGCGGCGGCGCAGGCCGCGCTCGGCAAGACCGCGGCGAGCCAAGCGTAAGAAAGTCTTACACCGCCACTTTGGCGAGAAAGTCTTCGACTTCGTCGCGCAGGTTGGCGACGGCGGTTTCCACCGTCTCGGAGGCGTCGCGCACGACTTCGGCCGAGGTGCGCGTCGCGGTCGCGGCGCCCGCAACCTCGCCCAGCACATCGACGACGTGGCCGGTGCCTTCGGCGGCGCTGGCGACGTTCTGCGAGATCTCGCTGGTCGCCGAATTCTGCTGCTCGACCGAAGCCGCGACCGCCGCCGTGTACTGATTGATCTCCTGCATGCGGGCGGCGATCTGGCGGATCGCGTCGACCGCACCGGAGGTCGAGTTCTGCACCGCCATAATGTGGTTGGCGATTTCCTCGGTCGCCTTGGCGGTCTGCACCGCCAGCGATTTGACTTCCGCCGCCACCACCGCGAAGCCTTTACCGGCTTCGCCGGCGCGCGCCGCCTCGATCGTCGCGTTGAGCGCGAGCAGATTGGTTTGGCCGGCGATGTTGCGGATCAGCTTGACCACGTCGCCGATCTTCTGCGCGCCGTCGGCAAGCCCAGCGATCTCGTCGTCGGTCGAGCGCGCTTCCTGGGTGGCGAGCCCGACGATGTTGCTGGTGTGCGTGAGCTGCCGGCTGATCTCGGCGATCGAACGCGACAGTTCGTCGGCCGCGACCGCGGCGGTCTCGACATTGGTGGAAGCTTCGTTGAAGGCCCGCACCGCGCTTTCGGCGCGCTGCGAGGTTTGGTCGGAGGAGCCGAGCAGGGCGTCCGCGGTCGAGCGCATGGCGGTGGCGCTGTCGCGCACGCTCGTCAGCAGCCGCTCGACCAGCGGCCGGAACGACGCGATCGCCTCGTCGATGATGGCGCGGCGCTTCTCCTGGTCGCGGATGGCGGCGCGCTCTTCCTCGGCGCGGTGCTGTTCGGTGACGTCCTCGTGGGTCGAGACCCAGCCGCCGCCCGGCATCGGCTCGTTCTTGGCATGCACGATACGGCCGTCGCTCGCCTGCACGTAATGCGGCGCGCTGCTGCCGTACTTCACGCTGTCGAAGATCTTCTGGACATAGGCATCGACGTCGTCAACGAACAGGCCGGTTTCCTTGCGATGCAGGATCAACTGACGCAGCGTGCAGCCCGGCTTCACGATGTCGGGCGAGAGCTTGTACATGTCGAGATAGCGCCGGTTGACCAGCATGATGCGGCCCTGCGCGTCGAACATGTTGAGGCCTTGCGACATGTTGTCGATGGCGTTCGTCAGTTGCCGGTTGCGCACGGCCAGCCGCCGGTGCACGACGGCCACCACGGCGAGGGCTGCTAGGCAGACACTCGCGAGCAGCAAGGCTTGCCCTGCGGCGCCGGTAGGTAGAAACGATGACAGCATGTTGGCCCGTCGGTACTCGGGTAAAGTCCGCCTGATATTGGGCAGCAGCAATTGCGATATAGTTAATATAGATTGCTAGTTGCGGCCGGCCGCCCGGAGCCATCCGCGAACGTGCCCGTCCCCTCCCGTCAAAGCCTCGCCCGCATAGTTAACGGCTTCGCAAGGTTAATCAGGCCATAACAACCCGTCGCAGTGCGAGTGGGGCGGCGAGACGTCTTGTAACGTTGCGGTGGTGCGTGGGTGGGTTTGAGGCAAAGTCGCGGCGGCGTCGGCGGCGCAGTCTTGCGTCGGTCGGCTTCATGACGCTCACCTTCGCTTTGTTTCCCCGGTCTCTCGGCTTCCAGGATCTCGGCGCGCTGCTCGCCCATCAGCCGGGCGTCGCCGAACGCGCGCGCGAACATCTCATCGCTTCGCCCTTCGGCACCATTCACGCGGCGACCTTCAGCCTGCCGCGGCCGGTCGGTACCGGCATTCCGCACCCGCCGCTCTATGCGCTGGCAAATTTCGATCCGGGCGACGTCACCGGCTCGATCGGCGCGCAGCCTTTGGGCGACGGCACGTCGCCGCTCGCGTTCCCGTCGCCTAACCGCAAGACCAAGCGCGATTCCTTGCTGTCGCGGCCGCGCGCGCCGATGCCGCCTTTGCCGCCGCTGGTGTCGATCGACCCGGTGCCCGCAACCTCGTCGGAACCAACCTTGCAGAAGGGCGAAGCCCGCTTCGATCCCTACTCGCAATATGAGTTCGCCACCGCGCCGGACGGCCGGGCGTCGACGCCCGACGTCGAACTGCCTTATGCCGATATCCCGCCGGCCAACCTGACGCCGGCGGCGCCCAAGCACGGCGGCGCCAAAGACTCCGCCAGCCTCTATTTCGGTGTCGACCCTCTGGCGGCCGGGCAGGAAGTCATCGCGCCGTGGGCGCCGGGCGAGGCGCCGGTGGTGATGGCCGCGCGCAGCATCGCCGATTCCGACATCAAGCAGACCGCGCTGACGCCGGCGAAGCCTGGCGACATCAATGCCGGCGAAAGCATCGCGACCAAGGGCGAGGTCACCGGCGTCAACCAGCGCCCGCACTCGCCGGCCGAACGCCTCGGCCTTTCGGCCGAGTCACGCGCCAAGTCGGAGAAGTGTCTCGCCAACGCGATCTACTTCGAATCGCGCGGCGAGCCGGTACGCGGCCAGATCGCGGTCGCGCAGGTGGTCCTGAACCGCGTGTTCTCGCCGTTCTATCCGAAGACGGTGTGCGACGTGGTCTACCAGAACGCCCATCGCCATAACTCCTGCCAGTTCACATTCGCGTGTGACGGCATTCCCGACATCGTCACCGAGCCGGACGCCTGGGAGCGCGCCAAGCGCATCGCCCGCGATATGCTCGACGGCAGACTGTGGATGCCCGAGGTCGCCAAGTCGACGCACTACCATGCCTACTGGGTGCACCCGAGCTGGGTCGGGGAAATGAAGAAACTCTACAGTCTCGGCGTCCACAGCTTCTACCGCCCGCGCAATTGGGGCGACGGTTCCGACGAGCCGACCTGGGGCGACGCCAAGTACACCGCCGAAGAAGCCAAGAAGCTCTGATCGGCCGCTCTCGGTTTTCAAGCCAATCCCCAAGCCTTGCGCCAAGCCAATCCCCAAGCCATGCGCGTCCTGAATGGCTTGGATCAGTAATATTCGTTTGGGCGGCCCCGGCAGGCCCACTATGTTGTGCTTCCCGCAGCCGTCCGGCGCGGTTTTTGTCCTATGGACCATTCGGTACATTCGAACACCACTTCGATCAATTTGAGGCGACACATGACGGTGCAGCAGGTAGCCGGTAAAGCAGGCACGGCAATCGGCTGGCGGACGCCGCTGGTGATCGTCGTGTGCGGCTGCATCATCTCGCTGTTGGCGTTCGGGCCGCGTTCGGCGCTCGGCTTCTTCTTGACGCCGATGTCGCAGGCCAACAACTGGGGCCGCGACGTGTTCGCGCTCGCGCTCGCCATCCAGAACCTGCTGTGGGGCCTCGGCCAGCCTTTCGCCGGCGCCATCGCCGACCGCTACGGCACCGTGCGCGTGCTGGCCGCGGGCGCGATCGCTTACGCGCTCGGTCTTTGGCTGATGGCCAATGCCACCACGCCCGGCATGCTCGATTTGTCGGCCGGCGTCTTGATCGGCTTCGGCTTGTCCGGCTGTTCCTTCACCATCGTCATCGGCGCGCTCGGCAAGCTGCTGCCGGAAGACTGGCGCTCGTTCGGTTTCGGTCTGGGCACGGCGGCCGGCTCGTTCGGCCAGTTCCTCTATTCGCCGCTCGGCGTCGCCTTGATGGACAAATTCGGCTGGCAGACGTCGCTGCTGGTGTTCGCCGGGCTGACATTGCTGATCCTGCCGTTGGCCTTCGTGCTGATGACGCCGAAGAACGAGGCTGCCGGTACGGCGGCGCGGCCGCCGCAATCGCTGAAGCACGCGCTGAGCGAAGCCTTCGGTCACCGCAGCTACGTGCTGCTGGTGCTCGGCTTCTTCACCTGCGGCTTCCAACTGGCGTTCGTGACCGTGCACTTGCCGGCCTATCTGATCGACCGCGGCCTGTCGGCCGAAGTCGGCGGCTGGACGCTCGCCACCATCGGCCTGTTCAACATCGTCGGCTCGATGACGTCCGGTTATCTCGGCAACCGCATGCCGAAGCGCTACATCCTGTCGGCGATCTATTTCGCCCGCGCGATTTCCATCACCGTCTTCGTGCTGCTGCCGGCCAATCCGGTCACGACGATCATCTTCGGCGCCGTCACCGGTCTGTTGTGGCTGTCGACGGTGCCGCCGACCTCCAGCCTGGTCGCGGTGATGTTCGGTACGCGCTGGCTCGCGATGCTGTTCGGCTTCGCCTTCTTCAGCCACCAGGTCGGCGGCTTCCTCGGCG
>CAYJPU010000242.1:0-4625 GCA_964372105.1 uncultured Undibacter sp. | reverse complement strand
CCGATCGCCGGCGTCGCCATGGTGTTCCAGCATTTCGGCCTGTTCCCGTGGAAGACCGTGTACGAGAACGTCGCCTACGGCCTGCGCATGGCGGGCGCACCCAAGGCCGAGATCGAGCGCAAGGTGCCGGAGTTCATCAAGCTCGTCGGCCTCGCCGGCTTCGAGAAGGCGTTCCCCTACCAGATGTCGGGCGGCATGCAGCAGCGCTGCGGCCTGGCCCGCGCGCTGGCGGTCGAGCCCAACGTGCTGCTGATGGACGAGCCGTTCGCGGCGGTGGACGCGCAGACGCGCGAGATCCTGCAGTTCGAACTGCTGCGCATCTGGGACGAGCGGCCGACCGCGATGATCTTCGTCACCCATTCGATCGAGGAAGCGGTGCTGCTCGGTCACCGGGTGATCGTGCTGAAGGGCCGGCCGTCCAGCATCCACGAGACCATCACCATCGACCTGCCGGAGCCGCGCACGCGCGAGACCTTGCGCGAGCCGCGCTTTGCCGAACTGCGCGAGCAGGTGTGGGGCACGCTGATGCGCGAAGCCCGCGAAGCCGAATTCGTACTCGAACGCTGACAACAAAACGTCAAAACAGATTGGGAGGATTCAGATGATCCGCAGACAGTTCACGACCCTGGCCGGCGGCGCGCTCGTCGCCGCGCTGATGATGGGCGCCGCGCCCGCCTTCGCCCAAGGCAAGAAAGTGGTGGTGGCGATCCCGGGCATTCCGCCGATCTTCTCCGCGACCATCGCCTACGTCGCCGAGAAGCAGGGCTTCTACAAGAAGCACGGCGCCGACGTCGAAGTCCGCGCCTTCGACAACGGCACGGCGGCGGCGCGCGCCGTGGTCGCCGGCGACGTCGACATGGCCTGGTCGCCGACGCCGCCGGTGATCAACCAGATTTCCAACGCCGACGTGCCGCTGGTCGCGGTCTACGGCATGCCGAACCCGGACTGGGTCATCGGCACCACCGAAGCCGGCAAGACCTGCAAGGATCTCGCCGGCCAGGACGTCGGCGTCGATTCGGTCGGCGGCGCGCGCTCGGTGGCGCTTCGCTCGATGATCGCCGCCGGCTGCAAGGAGGTGAAGCTCGAGGACATGAAGCAGGTCGCGCTCGGCTCGACTTCCGGCCCGGCGCTGATCGCCGGCCGGCTGAAATACGCCGTGCTGCATCTCGACGACCTCGCGGCGATCGAGGCCCAGGGCAAGAAGCTCAACATCCTTCTGGCGATGAAGAACACCAACCCGACCAGCCACTATCTGATGCTGGTGGTGCGCAAGGACAATCTGGCGAAGAACCGCGACGCCATCGTGCGCACGGTCGCCGGCCTGGTCGAAGCCGCGCGCTTCATGCAGGACCCGAAGAACGCCGACGCGGTGGCCGACGCCGCCGCCGTCACCGGCCACAACAAGGCGGTGGCGAAACAGGCGCTCAAGGAGTTCCTCGCCATCGACTTCTGGTCGGCGAAGGACGACGGCCTGCCGCGCGCCAAGCTGGAGGCGGTCGCCGCGCTGATGAAGAAGATCGGCGCCATCAAGCCGGACAAGGAAGCGGTGACGTTCGACAAACTGGTCGACGCCAGCGTGTGGAAAGACGCCAACGCGAAGGTGAAGTGAGGCGGCGCAGGAGCCGCTTTCAATCGATGTTGGCTGTCATCCCCCGCGAAAGCGGGGGATCCAGCACCCTCAACGTTCGTAACGGGCCGCAAGATCGGTGATTACTGGATCGTCCGCTTGCGCGGACGATGACACCAGAACGAGTGGAAATTTAGTGTTTAAAAGCTACCTCCGCCGCCACGCGCCGTTCTGGATCAGCATCCTGATCGGCATCGCCATCTGGGAGATCGCCGGGCGCTCGACCAGCGCGGCCTTCATGGTGCCGTTCTCGGAGACCGTCCGCACGCTGTGGGGGCTGATCAAGACCGGCGAGTTCCTGCGGCAACTGCTCGACTCGGCCCAGCTGTTCCTGACCGGCTTCGTGCTGGCGCTGATCGTCGGCATGCCGCTCGGCATGCTGCTGGCGCGCGTGCGCGTGCTGCGCATCGGCATCGAGCCCTACGTGATGGTTCTGTACGCCACGCCGATGGTGGCGCTGATCCCGTTCATCCTGTCGCTGATGGGCTTCGGCTTCGCGCCGAAAGTGCTGGTGGTGTTCCTGTTCGCGGTGTTTCCCGTGCTCTACAACACGGTCGAGGGCGCGCGCAGCATCAAGCCCGAAATGATCGAGGTGGCAAAGTCGTTCCGCTCCAGCGAATGGTCGCTGTGGCGCGAGGTGATGGTGCCCTACACCTTGCCCTACACCATGACCGGCGTGCGCCAGTCGATCGGCCGCGCGCTGGTCGGCATGATCGCGGCCGAGTTCTTCCTGTCCTCGACCGGCCTCGGCCAGCTCATCATGAGCGCGTCGCAGAACTTCGACACCGCCGGCGTGTTCGCGTCGATCTTCGTCATCGGCATGATCGGCGTCGGGCTGATGCGGCTCGGGCTCAAGATCGAGCAGCACTTCGCGCGCTGGAGGCAATAGCCGATGACCGAAACCACGCTCCCGGTCGCCGCCGCCGCAAAGCCAGCGCGTCTTGCCGCGCGCCTGCGCGACACGTTCCTGCCGCGGCTGATCACCGGCGCCGTCATCCTGCTGCTGTGGGAAACGGTGGTGCGCGCGCTGGCGCCCGCTTACGTCGCCAAGCCGAGCACGGTGGCGATGGCGATCCCGCGCGTGATCGTCGATCCGACGTTCCTGACGGCGACCGGCGCGACGCTCGCCGCCGTCGCGCAAGGGCTCGCCGCCGCGCTGGTGGTCGGCACCATCATCGGCCTGCTGATGGGCCGCAGCCCGGTGCTGGAACGCGCCATCCGCCATTACGTCAACGGCTTCTACGCCATCCCGATGATCGTCGTGCTGCCGCTGTTCTCGCTGTGGTTCGGCTATTCCGGCGCGACCCGCATCGCCACGATTTTGTTCGCCGCGATCTTCTCCATCATCATCAACGTCGCCGATGGCGCCCGCGCGGTGCCGCGCGAATTCCTTGAGGTGTCACGGTCGTTCCGCGCCAACCGGGCGAGCGTACTGTTCGGCATCGTGCTGCCGGCGTCGATGCCCTATCTCCTGGCCGGCATCCGGCTCGCCGCCGGCCGTGCGCTGATCGGCGCGGTGGTGGCGGAGTTCTTCCTCTCGATCGGCGGCCTCGGCTACTTCATCCTCTACAATTCGCGCACCTATCACCACAACGAGGCCTTCGTCGGCGTGCTGCTGCTCGCGGCCTTCGGCGTCGGCTTCGAACTGCTGGTGGCCTGGTGCACGCGCCGCTTCCTGCCGTGGTATCGCCGCGACGAGAAGGCGGGGTGACTATGACTTCGGCTTCGCCACGATCTCCGTTCATTCCCGCGCACTCGCCGCCGCGAAGCCAAAGTGGCTTCGCTTTGGCGGAGCAGGGAGCGGGAATCCAGTTCGTCAGCACGCCTGAGATTGTGGCCCCTGGGTCCCCGCTTTCGCGGGGACGAGCGGATAATTAGACCCTCCAAAGGAACGTTCAGATGTCCTCCGACCCCCAGCTCAAGGCCGCGATCGCGCATTGGGGCCCGCGCTTCGTCGTCAACGGCGTCGTGCTGACCGATTTCGAGGAAGTCACCGCCTCGATGGCGTCGTACAACGACTGGTGCAGCGCCTGGTCGAAGCGCGGCGCGCTGCACGAACAGCTCGGACGCGAGGCGTTGGCGCGCGGCCACAACCTCACCGGCGGCGAATGCCTGCAACGCGCGGGCGTCTACTATCACTTCGCGGCGTTCCTGTTCACGCGCGACAGGACGCAGATGAAGGCGGCGCACGACAAGGCGATCGCCTGCCGGCTGGCGGCCTTGCCTCACTTAAGGCCGCCGGGCGAGCGCGTGACGATTCCCTATCAGGGCAAGACGCTGGCCGGCATCTTGCGCAAGCCCGCCGGCATTGAGAAGCCGCCGGTGCTGGTGATGGCGGTCGGCCTCGACTCGACCAAAGAGGAAGGCGACTCCTATGAATCGCCGTTCCTGGCGCGCGGCATCGCGACCTTGATCTTCGACGGCCCGGGCCAGGGCGAAGGACAATACGACTTCGCCATCCGCGGCGACTACGAAGTGCCGGTGAAGGCCGTGCTCGATTACGTCGAGACGCGGCGCGATCTCGACAGCGCGCGCATCGGCATGTGGGGCGTCAGCCTCGGCGGCTACTACGCGCCGCGCGCGGCCGCCTTCGAGAAGCGCATCAAGGCCTGCATCGCGCTCGGGGGGCCGTTCAACTGGGGCGCCAACTGGGACAACCTGCCCGAACTGACGCGCGAGGCCTTCACGGCGCGCAGCCACGCCAAGAGCGAGACGCAAGCGCGCCAAATCGCCAACACGCTGGCGCTGGAAGGCGTGGCGGGCAACATTACCTGCCCGCTGTTTATCGTGAACGGCCGGCTCGACCGCATCGTGCCGGCGGCCGACGCCGAGCGGCTGGCGCGCGAAGCCAAGGGTCCGGTCGAACTGATGATGATCGAGGACGGCAACCACATCGCCACCAACCGCGCCTACCGCTGGCGTTCGCAGAGCGCGGATTGGATGAAGGAGCAGCTTACTGCTGTCATGCCCGCGTAGGCGGGCAGGTGGATTCACATTC
>CAYJPU010000241.1:0-4634 GCA_964372105.1 uncultured Undibacter sp. | reverse complement strand
AGTGGTCGGAGCCGAACATCGGCGACGCCAAGATCACGACCAGCCAGATGCCGGCGATCGACGCAGCCGCAATGATCAGGACAGACATTTCCAGCCCTCCCCTGTTCGTTTCCCCTGCGTGCCTTTTTTGTCAGCCTAGCATATCCGCGGCGGCCGTCATGACGCGCTGCGGTAGCGCGCCGCTTTTCCCGGGGCTGTCCGTTAGTCCTTGTTGTCGTTGAATTATATCATTGCGTTCTGGCCGCCCGCTGGCGCGAACGATCGACAACCACCCAACCAACACCGACCGCCAGCAAGGCAAGACCGATCAGCGCCGGCACGAGTTGCGTCGTGATCAGCAGGAAGCCGGCCGCGGCGAACAGCACGCGCCGTACCATCGACAGCGGAACGACCAGATAGCCTTCGCTCGCGCTCACCAGGCCGACCACGGCGAGGATGGCGCTTGCGCACGAGACGACGATGGTCGTGGTGTCGCCGATCAGCAGGATACCGGGGTGGTAGATGAACACGAACGGAATCAGGAAGGCGACGATGGCCAGCCGGCAGCACAAAAGGCCGATCGCCATCGGGTTGGCACGCGCGATCGAGCCGGCCGCGAAGGCCGCGACGGCGACCGGCGGCGTGATCGCCGACATCGAGGCGAAGTAGACGATGAACAGATGGGCCGGCAGCATCGGCACGCCGAGCGCAAGCAGCGCGGGGCCGGCCAGCACCGCCGACAGCGCATAGACGGCCGGCGTCGGCATGCCCATGCCGAGCACGATCACCACGATGGTGGCGATCGACAGCGTCAGGATCTGGCTGCCCTTGGCGAGCACGAACATGGCGGACGAGATCTTGCCGGTCAGGTCCGTCATCGCCAGCGTGCCGACGACGAGGCCGGCGACCGCGCAGGCGACGCCGATGCCGGTCATGCGGCGCAACGAGTCCTCGAAGGCGACGAAGACGGTCTTGATGGTCTCTATGATGCTGCGCTTGCGCCAAAGCGTGATGGGGACAAGCGCGGCGAGCGCCAGCGCCGCCGAGAACACCGGCCGGTCATAGGCGAGCACGAACCACACCAGCAGGAAGATCGGCACGAAATAGTACCAATCGCGCTTGAGCACGGTCACGAGGCTCGGCATGTCGGGGCTGACGACAGGCTTCAGGCCGTCACGCTTGGCGCGGTTGTGCACGGCGAGAAAGATCGAGAAGTAGTACAGCAGCGCCGGAAACACGGCGGCGACGGCGATGGTACCATAGGGAATGCCGGTGAAGTCCGACATCAGGAACGCGGCCGTGCCCATCACCGGCGGCAGCAGCGCGCCACCGGTCGACGCGGTCGCTTCGATCGCCCCGGCGTAAACCGGCGTCAGGCCCGAGCGGATCATCAGGGGGATGGTGAAGGCGCCGGTGGTCACCACGTCCGCGGTCGGCGAACCGGAGATCGAGCCGTAAAGGCCCGACGACACCACCGCGACCTTGGCCGGGCCGCCCGTCTGGCGACCGACCAGACTGTTGGCGAGGTCGAAAAAGAAGTCGCCGCCGCCGCAGCGGTCCAGCAGCGCGCCGAAGGTGACGAACACGAACACCAGGAACGCCGCGACGCTCAAGGCCGAGCCGAACACGCCGTTGGTGGTGAACATGAGCTGGTCGAGCATTTCCGGCAGGCTGAGGGCGCGATGCGAGAACGGCCCCTCGATCAGGTGCCCGAACACGCCGTAGGCCAGGAACACCAGCACCACGACGACGAGCGTCGCGCCGATGATGCGCCGCGTCGCTTCCAACACCAGCAGAATCATGACGACGGCGGCCGCCTCGTCGAGCAGGCTGAGCTCGTCGATCATCGGCAGCCGTTTTTCGTAAAACGGCTGGCGTGACATAAAATAGAGCGATATCGCCAACGACAGCGCCGCCGCCGCCCAGCCGAACGGCGTGCCCTTGGCCGGCCGCGTCGGATTGCCGTTCACGGTCAGGAACGACACCGCCAGCACGACGCCGAGGAACCAGTACAGCAGCAGCGCGCCGTCGATGTAGACGCCGAAGGCGATCGCGATGAAGAGCGAGACCGTGCCCGCCGCCAGCCAGTAGATCAGGCCGTCCTCGAACGCGCTCAGTTTGCGCCCGATGCCGGGAGCGATGTGATTAAAAAAACTCCCGCGCACGATCAAGAGACCCCCACCCCATCCCTCCCCCTTTCAGGGGGAGGGAGAACTTTGCCGCAAGCTCGTTCCGCTGTATGAGGCGCGGATGCCACCGCGCGCACTTTCCTCCCCCTGAAAGGGGGAGGAATAAGGAGGGGGTCGCTCGTGGGCGACGCCACCTGTGTTGACCTACTTCAACAGCCCCGCGGCTTTGTAGGCCTTGGCGGCGCCGGGGTGCAGCGTCAGCGGCGCCACGTCCGGCAACGCCTTGGCGCCCATGCGGCTGAACGGCGGATAGGCCTTCTCCAGATAGCCGTAGTTGTCGATCATGCCCTTGACGATGGTGGCGGCTTCCTCGTCCGACATTTTGTCGGATGCGACCAGCACCACCATGCCGGTCACGGTCGCCACCGCGGCCTTCGCGAACGGATAGGTGTCGGCCGGAATGGTGACCGGCTTGGTGCCGACATTGACGCTCAGTCTGTCGATCACGGCCTTGTCGAGGCCGATCAGCTTCATGTCCACGTCGCGCGCCATGTTCTTCACCTGCGACGACGGGAACGCGAGCATGTTCAGCACCAGGTCGGTCTTGCCGTCCTTCAACTGCGCGAGACCGGTGTTGTAGTCGACGTAGTCGATGCGCCCGCCCCACTTGGCGATGTCTTCGATTGCGATGCCGGCGGTCTTGAACACTTCTTCGCCCGCCACCGCCATCATGGTGCCGCGCTTGTTGAAGGCGACGCGCACCGGCATCTTGTCTTGTCTGATCTGCTCCAGGCTCGCGATCTTGGAGTCCGCGCGCACGATGATCTGCACCGCGGCCTGCGGATCGAGCAGCGCGATCGCCTTGATATCGGACGTCTTCGCTTTGAACGGCGCCTCGCCTTTCAGGCCGCGCAACGCCATCTGCGCGTGCGCAATGCCGAGTTGCACCTTGCCGGTAGAAACGAGCTGCACGTTGGCCGCGTCCACCCCCGGCTCATAGGTGAAGGACGAACCCGGCGACGCCAGCCGGATGGTCTCGCCGATGGCCGTACCCATGGTGCTCCAGGCGCCGCCGACCGAACCGCCGGCGAGCGTGATCTTCAGGGCCGGCGCGGCGAAAGCGACAGCCGCCCCGGTCGCCAGCACCGCCACACCCAGCACGGCGCGGCCGCGCCATCCATTCCACACTTGGCTCATGTCTCGTTCTCCCGTTGCTCCGACAGAGGTTACCCGCTCTTCCGACGCCGCCCGATGCTAAAAAGCCAGCCGGACTGCCTCATCGCACGGCACCATGCATTGCTGCCACGGTTTGACAATCCAACCACGCGCGCTATCGTTTGTACACATACAAAAGCCGTGCCAGAGCGCTGGCCGGTCGCGCAACCCGCGCTGACGGCGCATGATCCGGCCCGGCTCCTCAGGAAGCGAAAGGCTCGCGATGCTCGATCTCTATCTGGTCAACCGCCTGATCGACCTCTGGTTTGCCGAGGACATCGGCCATGGCGACATCACCTCGCTCACCATGATCGACGCCGAGGCGACCGGCGCCTTCGCCATGAACGCGCGCCAGCCGATCGCGGTCGCCGGCATCGAGGTCGCGGCCGCCTGTTTCCGCCGGTACGACCCGACGCTCGAGGTCGAGATCACCGCCAAGGACGGCGCCCGCGTCGCGCCCAAGACCACGCTGTTGAAGGTCAAGGGCAAGGCCCGCAGCCTGCTCACGGTCGAGCGCACCGCGCTCAACATCGTGCAGCACCTGTCCGGCATCGCCACCGAGACCGCGCGCTGGATGGACGAGATCAAGGGCACCAAGGCCAAGCTGATCGACACCCGCAAGACCACGCCCGGCCTGCGCGCCTTGCAGAAGCACGCGGTGGTCTGCGGCGGCGGCGCCAATCATCGCCTCGGCCTCGATAGCGGCGTGATGATCAAGGACAACCACATCGCGGTCTGCGGCAGCATTGCGAAAGCCGTGGAGCGCGCGCGCGCCGGCGCGCCGGCGCTGGTGAAGATCGAGGTCGAATGCGACCGCGTCGAGCAGGTCAAGGAAGCCGTCGCCGCCCGCGCCGACGTCATCATGCTCGACAACATGTCGCTCGCGGACATGCGCACCGCCGTCAAACTGGTCGACGGCCGCATTCCGCTGGAGGCTTCCGGCGGCGTGAAGTTCGACACCGTGCGCGCCATCGCCGAAACCGGCGTCGATTTCATCTCGTCGAGCAAGATGATTCAGGGCTCGCCGGCGGTGGATGTCGGGTTGGATGAGGCGTGAGATGATCTCAGGCGCGCGCCGCGTGCTCCACTTTTCACTCCCCCCGCGAAGCGGTGGGGAGGGTCGACATGTAATCGCTTGCGATTGCATGTCGGGGTGGGGGGCGCTTTTCGCGAACGCCGAAATGGCCTGGCCCCCCCCCCCCCCCCCCCCCCCCCCCCCCCCCCCCGCGCGGGGGGGGGGGGGGGGGCCCCCCCCCCCGCTTCTAGTGCCCGTGCTCGCCCACGCCGCAGTGGCGGCAGGGCTCCGCGGCC
>CAYJPU010000240.1:2178-4719 GCA_964372105.1 uncultured Undibacter sp. | reverse complement strand
GACGGCTATTACGCCGAGGGCAGCCGCATCGTGCATTCGGTCGGCGGCAAGGCGCATCCGGTGGTGCAGCTTGCCGGCATCGGCTCGTTGCGCGGCGCGCACAATGCGCAGAACGCGGCCTGCGCCGTTGCCGCCTGCGTCGCCATCGGCATCGACCTGCCGACGATCCAGAAGGGCCTCGTCTCGTTCCCCGGCCTCGCGCACCGCATGCAGCAGGTCGGCCGTAAAGGCAACATTCTCTACGTCAACGACTCCAAGGCCACCAACGCCGACTCGGCCGCCAAGGCGCTCGGCAGCTTCCACGACATCTTCTGGATCGCCGGCGGCAAGCCGAAGACCGGCGGCATCGTCAGTCTGGCCGAGTTCTTCCCGCGCATCGCCAAGGCCTATCTGATCGGCGAGGCGGCGGCCGAGTTCGCCAAGACGCTGGAGGGTAAGGTGCCCTACGAGATCGTCGGCGTCATGTCGGCGGCGATCGATTCCGCCACCCGCGACGCCGAGGCCTCCGGCCTGAAGGAGCCGGTGGTGCTCTTGTCGCCCGCCTGCGCCTCGTTCGATCAGTACCCGAACTTCGAGGTGCGCGGTAAGGCGTTCAGCGATCTGGTGCTGGCCGTGCCGGGGGTAACGCCGGTGTAGCAGGCTCTTGTCGGCCGGTAGTAAGCTGTCATCGCCCGCGAAAGCGGGCGATCCAGTAAACGCAGGCTTCGCAATGGGGCAAAGGAGCTACTGGGTTTACATCCTGGCCAGCCAGCTTGGTGGCACGCTTTACATCGGCATTACCAGCGATCTGGTCCGCCGGGTTTATCAGCATCGAGAGAAGCAGACCCGAGGCTTCACCAAGCGCTATGACGTCACCCGCTTAGTCTATTTCGAGCAATATGACGATCCAGAGAACGCGATCCGGCGCGAAAAGCGCCTCAAGAAGTGGACGCGTGCTTGGAAGATTCAGTTGATTGAGAAGGATAATCCAAACTGGGACGACCTCTTCCCCAGGATTGCGGGCGGTTGAGTGGGTCGGGTTCCTTCCTGTTATCGTCCGCGCAAACGGACGATCCAGTACTCCGTGGACTCTGTTGTTCGCGACGCCTGCCACCGACGCTGCGGCGTACTGGATTGCCCGCTTTCGCGGGCAATGACATCGAACGTTAATCCTTCGTAAACCGTGACGCGTCAGGACTATGAGGGTCCCGCCGGTTCGAGGAATGCCATGGTCTCGCGCGCGCAACGCACGCCTTTCGCCGAGTGGTGGTGGACGGTCGACAAGCTGACGCTGGCCGCCTTCGGCGCCCTGATGCTGGCCGGCGTCGTGCTGTCGCTGGCCGCGAGCCCGCCGGTTGCCGGCCGGCTCGGCCTCGAGCCGTTCTATTTCGTCAACCGCCACATCCTGTTCCTCGCCCCCACCATCGCGGTGCTGCTGGCCGTGTCGTTCCTCAGCCCGCGCCAGATCCGCCGGCTCGCGCTCATCGTATTCGCCGTCAGCCTTGTGATGGTGGCGATGACGCCGATGTTCGGCGCCGAGATCAAGGGCGCCAAGCGCTGGCTCATCATCTTCGGCGTCAACATCCAGCCGTCCGAGTTCCTCAAGCCGGCCTTCGTCATCCTGATCGCCTGGCTGTTCGGCGAATCCGCCAAGCACCCGGAGATGCCGGCCAACGCGCTGGCGCTCGGCCTGCTGCTGATGGTGGTGTCGCTCTTGGTCATCCAGCCGGACTTCGGCCAGACCATGCTGATCGTGCTGGTGTGGAGCGCGCTGTTCTTCATGGCCGGCATGCGGGTGATCTGGATGTTCGGGTTGGCCGGTGTCGCCGCGCTCGGCCTCACCGCCGCCTACTTCACCGTGCCGCACGTCGCGCGCCGCATCCAGCGCTTCCTCGATCCGGCCTCGGGCGACACCTTCAACATCGACATCGCCACCGAAAGCTTCATGCGCGGCGGCTGGTTCGGCAAAGGCCCGGGCGAGGGCACCATCAAGCGCCTCTTGCCCGAGAGCCACACCGACTTCGTGTTCGCGGTGGCGGCGGAGGAATTCGGCGTTGCGCTGTGCCTGGCGATTGCCGCGATCTTCGCCTTCATCGTGCTGCGCTCGCTGACGCGCGCCATGCGCAACGACGACGCCTTCACGCGCTTCGCCGCCGCCGGCCTCACCATGCTGTTCGCGACGCAGTCGGCGATCAACATGGCGGTGAACCTGCGGCTGATCCCGGCCAAGGGCATGACGCTGCCGTTCATCTCCTATGGCGGTTCGTCGATGATCTCACTCGCTTACGCCATGGGCATGCTGCTGGCGTTGACGCGCGAAGCGCCGCGCGCCGCTTATCTGCGCGCGCCGGACATGACGCCGGAACCCGCGCCGGCGGGGAGCGGGGCGTAACGGTTTCCGTCATTCCGGGACGGCGCGCAGCGCCGGACCCGGAATCCAGTTATAAGCACGGCGCAAGTTTCTGGATTCCGGGTTCGCTCGCTGCGCACGCGCCCCGGAATGACGACGGGATTTTGTGTTGTTGACTTAAAACAAAATCATACTCCTCCCGGCCCGTGGCA
>CAYJPU010000240.1:0-2168 GCA_964372105.1 uncultured Undibacter sp. | reverse complement strand
TTGGCCCGCCAACCCAGGTTTTGTTTAGGTTAGCGGGTAAAGAGGTGGAGGCCGGGCCCGCGGCGGGGCATGACGGTGGAGAGGACATGCCGAAGCTCGAAAGCAACAAATTGGTCCTTCTCGCGGCCGGTGGCACCGGCGGCCATCTGTTTCCGGCCGAGTCGCTCGCCCATGCGCTGGAGAAGCGTGGGCTGGTCATCGATCTCGCCACCGACCATCGCGCCGCGCAGTTCAAGTTTCCCGCCCGCGACGTGCACCTGATCCCGAGCGCCACGGTGCGCGGCAAGAATCCCATCGCGCTGGCGCGCACTGGCGCGCTGCTGGCGCTCGGCACGCTCAAAGCCTGGCGCCTGATCGGCCGCATCAGGCCCGCGGTCGTCGTCGGCTTCGGCGGCTATCCGACCGTGCCGCCGCTCTTGGCCGCGTCCTGGCGCGGCGTGCCGACGGTGCTGCACGAGCAGAACAGCGTCATGGGCCGCGCCAACCGCATGCTGGCCGCGCGCGTCACCCGCATCGCCACCGGCTTTCCCACGCTGAAGAATCTCGATCCGTCGCTGGCCGGCAAAATGTCGTTCACCGGCAATCCGGTGCGCCCGCAGGTGATCGACGTCGCCGCCACGCCCTATGTCGCGCCCGAGCCGGACGGCAGGCTGAACCTGCTGGTGTTCGGCGGCAGCCAGGGCGCGCACGTCATGGCCGAGATCGTGCCGGCCGCGGTCGAGCGCATGAGCCCCGACATCCGCGCGCGGCTGTCGATCGTGCAGCAGGCGCGCGGCGAGGACCTCGCGGCGGTGCAGGCGGCCTACGCCAAACTCAACGTCGCCGCCGACTGCGCGCCGTTCTTCTCGGACTTGCCGGCGCGCATGGCGGCGGCGCATCTCGTCATCTCGCGCTCCGGCGCCTCCACCGTCGCCGAACTGTCGGCCATCGGCCGGCCCGGCTTGCTCGTGCCGCTGCCGCACGCGCTCGACCAGGACCAGTTCCACAACGCCGGCGCGCTGGAGGCGGTCGGCGGCGCCGTCCGCATCGAGCAGCGCGACTTCACACCCGAGCGGCTGTGCTCCGAAATCGTGGCGCTGTCCGGCGATCCCGAGCAGCTGGCCCGCATGGCGGCGGCGGCCAAGTCCCTGGGCACGCTGGATGCGGCGGAGAGGCTGGCGGATGTCGTGTCGAATGTCGCCGGAATTTAAGGCCGTCTCGCCGGCAAGCCTATTTTCGGAAAAGCTTCTTCGGAAGTCCCGACTGCCGGATCATGCTTTGCAGCGTCCCGACTGGGATTTCCGAATTGAGGTTGTGCGGAGCCCAGTCGACGAACCTGACCTCACCATCGATCACTCCGCGATAGCGGCGATGGCTTGTGGCGCCATGCCTGATTTCAACGAATCCGTACCGCTCTATGATTTTCAAAAATTCGAGGTACGTGCACTTCAGGCGGGGCAAGAGATCGGAAACCCGACGGCCACATGATGGCCGCGCTTGTCGCGCACCGTCTCAAGGAAGAATCGCCAGCCCCACACGAGACGAACCCACAAGGGCGTGCGCCGGTTCAGCAGGCGTGACCGGTGCGGCTCCGCCTCCTTCATCGCGTCCTCGATATAGGTCGCGACCGCATGCTGCAGCGCGCTCTTGGCGTCGTCGAACGTCGCTGCCTGCACGGCGATGTCGAAGTCGAGCGAAAACGCCTCCCAATCCCCGTTCTCCAAGGGCTGGGCGACGCACAGGTACTGGACCTTCATCGCGGGATGTTTTGCGTGCATATTCATATTAGATATTGTGCACCTACAACGTGTGGCCGCGCAACGGTGTTCCGGCCCTGGTGGGAGGCGAAGCTCCTCGATGCCGGGTGGGCTAATCGGTAAGCGGATGACCGGAATTTAACCCTGCCATCATGCCCCGCGCACCCGATCTCGGGTTTTCCCGAGATCGGTAGTGTTAATTGGCCCAAACCGGGCAAACCCGGCTTGGGCGGGGGCATCCAGTAACCCCGACCTTTCATTTTTTCACGCTGTACCCTAAACGAGCGCCGTGATTACTGGATCACCCGCGTGCGCGGGTGATGACAGCAGGGGGACCCAGCGATATGAAACTGCCGCGCGACATCGGACCGGTGCACTTCGTCGGCATCGGCGGCATCGGCATGAGCGGCATCGCCGAGGTGCTGGCCAATC
>CAYJPU010000239.1:4171-4759 GCA_964372105.1 uncultured Undibacter sp. | reverse complement strand
CTCACGGCCGGCTGCTTCCAGCCGATGTATGGCGAGCGCGCCGTGCTCGGCAGCGCCGCCGCGCCCGCTATCGCCGACAAAATGAGCTCGGTCGAGGTGGCGGAAATCAAGGCTCCCAACGGCAGCCGTCTTGCCCGCCTCGCCGTCGAAGTCCGCAACGGCCTGATTTTCGATCTGACCGGCGGCTCGGGCGGAACGTCCGCCAACTACCTGCTGAACGTGCAGATGTCGTCCACCCAGCTGCAGGTGATCGTGGACATCAACAGCGGCCGGCCGGACATCCAGAACTACGGCATCGACGCGATCTATACGCTGACCGATCTCACCACCGGCAAGCCGGTGGTCAAGAGCCAGACTTTCGCGCGCGTGTCCTACAACATCCCCGGCCAGCAGCAGCGCTTCACCGGCGACCGCGGCCTGCGCGACGCCGAGAACCGCGCCGCCAAGGTCATCGCCGACAACATCCGCAACCGCCTCGCCTCGTATTTCACGGCGGGGACGTGATCGAGGCTGTCGTCCCCGCGAAAGCGGGGACCCAGTACGCCGCAGCCTCTCTCCGCCTCATCCTGAGGAGCATCGCGCAGCGAT
>CAYJPU010000239.1:0-4161 GCA_964372105.1 uncultured Undibacter sp. | reverse complement strand
GGCGTCAGTACGATGGGGCGGCCCCATGGTTCGAGACGCGCTGCTTCGCAGCGCTCCTCACCATGAGGCCGCGATAGCGCGGTGCGCGTTGGAGAATCCATGACCGCCATCAAAGCCGCCGACGTCGACCGCTTCATCGCCAGGCCCGATCCGGCGCTGCCGATCGTGCTGGTGTACGGTCCCGACGCCGGCCTGGTGCGCGAGCGCGTCGACGCCCTGGTCAAAGCCTCGGTCGACGATCCCAACGATCCGTTCGCCTTCGTGCGCATCGAGGGCGAAGACCTTTCCGGCAATCCGTCGCGCCTGGTCGAGGAAGCCCACACCGTGCCGCTGTTCGGCGGCCGCCGCGCGGTGCTGGTGAAGGCCGGCGCGCGCAACATCGCGGCCGCGGTCGAGACCGTCATCAAGGCGCCGTCGAACGAATGCCGCGTCATCATCGAGGCCGGCGACCTGCGCAAGAGCGCGCCGTTGCGCGCGCTGTGCGAGAAGGCGAAAGCCGCCGCCGCGCTGCCCTGCTATGTCGACAACGACGCCGCCTTGACGCGCCTGATCGACGACGAGATGCGCGCCGCGGCCCTCGCCATCGCGCCGGACGCGCGCGCCATGTTGCTATCGCTCCTGGGCGGCGACCGGCTCGCCTCGCGCAACGAGATCCGCAAGCTGGCGCTGTACGCGCAAGGCCAGGCCCGCGTCGAGATCGCCGACGTGCTGGCGGTGGTGGCGGACGCGTCCGCGCTGGCGCTCGACGGCGTGATCGACGCGGCGTTCGCCGGCAGGACCGCCGACGTCGACGGCGAGTTCTTCAAGGCGCGCGCCGGCGGCTCGTCGCCGGCCGCGATCGTCTCGGCCGCCATCCGCCACGTCGCCAGCCTGCACAAGATGAAGCTCGCGGTCGACATGGGCGATTCGATCGACTTCGCCATGCAGCGCGGCGCGCCGCCGGTGCATTTCAGCCGCCAGAAGCTGGTCGGCGACGCCTTGCGGCTGTGGTCGGCTCAGCGTTTGGTGCGCGCCATGCAACAGCTCGCGGACGCCTCGCTGGAAGCGCGCCGCAACGCCCCGCTCGCCGAGGCCATCGCCCAGCGCACGCTGCTGTCGCTCGCCGTCAACGCGCGAAGAAGAGAGGGTTAAGAGACTCTCTTACTGTCGTCCCCGTACTCGGGTCCGACCTTCGGTCGGCCCGAGCACAGGCTCCAGCGGGGACTCAGTACGCCGCAGTCTCTCGATAGGCTGCGACGTACTGGATCCCGGCGCGCGCGCATTGCGCGCTTGGCCGGGATGACAGCCGCGATCCTACAAATTCATCTGATAACTGTGCGGCACCCAGCGGTAGCTGCCGTGCGCGCGCTCGATCCATCTGACGCCGGGGAACGGCATGTGGAAGCCCGCGACGAACACGCGGTCGGTCGCCAGCAGGTCGAGGACGCGCTGGCGCCCGGTGCGGCGCGTCTCTATGCTTGGGCCGTTGATGGGCAACACCGGGGGAAAGCCGATGGCGAAAAAAGCGCGCAAGAAGGCGGCCAAAAAGTCCGCCGTGAAACGGACCAAGACCAAGGTTTTAAAGACGCGAAAGGCGCGCAAGCCCGCGGCCAAAAAATCCAAGGCCAAGACTAAATCCAAGCGCACCACGAAGCGCGCCCGCAAGTCCAAGACCTTCGGCCAGCGCGTCGCCAGCGCGATCAGCGTGGTGAGCGACACCATCACCGGCACCGACAAGCTGCGCAACAAGATGGAGCCGCCGGCCACGTCCGAGACGGAATAGGCCCGGGCGCCTGCTTCGCGGCGAAGCAGAAAGCCACCCGCGCTAATGCCTTGGCGCCGCCCGGAACGGCGGCGTCATTGTGCCCGGCCGCGCTTCACGACTTGAAGCCGGTCCCGCCGCAGCGCTGGCATTTCACTTTCTTGTCGCCGTTCTTGACCAGGCCCTTGCCCTCGCAGTTCTTGCACTTGACCTTCTTTTTCTTGTCGGGCTGGGCCATGGGTCGCTCCTGTTGGAAGGCGATGGCCTAGGGTCGGGGAATCCAAACCCTTAGGATGGCTAAGGCGCGGAACGCGCCGAGCCCGCCACAATGTTTCACATCGATTGAAATGCGGTGGTGGGCACGCTTCGCTTTGCCCACCCTACAAATCCAAAACAAACCGCGCGCGCCCGGCCCTACCCCCCGAGCTTCCGCAACACCGCGTCGAGCTGGTCGAGGTCGCTGTACTTGATGTGCAGCGTGCCGCCGTCGCCCTTGTGGTCGACCGTTACGTCCAACCCGAGGACGTCCGACATGCGGCGTTCCAGCGCCAGCGTGTCGACGTCTTTCCTCGACGCTTCGCTCTTGCGGATTTTCTGCTGGATCTTGTCGAGGGTTGCGTCGCCGGGCTTGCTGCTGTCCTCGCGCACCCAATCCTCGAGCTGGCGCACGCTGTAACCTTCGGCGATCGCCATTTCGGCAAGCGCCGTTGCGTTGGCGTGACCGACCAGCAGGCGCGCGTGGCCGGCCGACAGTCTGCCTTCGCGCACCATGCGTTTGACCGGGTCGGGCAGCTTGAGCAGGCGCACGTAGTTGGCGACGTAGGGCCGGCTCTTGCCGACGATCTGCGCCACCTGCTCCTGCGTGTGGTTGCACTGCTCCATCAGCGCGACGTAGCCGGCCGCTTCCTCGATCGGATTGAGGTCGGCGCGCTGCACGTTCTCGATGATGGCGAACTCGAGCGACTGCGCGTCGGTCGCCTCGACGACCGCGATCGGCACGTCGTGCAGACCGGCGCGCTGCGCCGCGCGCCAGCGCCGCTCGCCGGCGACGATCTCGTACGAGTCGCGTTGGCCGGGCAACTCACGCACTACGATCGGCTGGATGATGCCGCGCTCCTTGATCGAGACGGTGAGCTCTTCCAGCTCGGCCTCGGTGAAATCGCGGCGCGGATTGCGCGGATTGGCCTTGATGCTCTCGATCGGCGCGCGGCGCGGCTTGCGCGAGGCGTCGGCGCCGGTCGGGCTCTCGTCGCCGACGTCGCCGATCAGCGACGCAAGGCCGCGTCCCAACCGCGAGTGATCCGCCATGGCCGCCGCTCCTGAGTGTACCGACACGCTACGCCTCTGCTTTTCTTGTGTGAAGTTTCTTGGTTTTTGTCATGGCCGGGCTTGTCCCGGCCATCCACGTCTTGCTTCGACACAAAAAGGAAGACGTGGATGCCCGGCACAAGGCCGGGCATGACGGAGACTACCCCGCCGCGCGCAGCGCCTTCTCGCGCTGGATGATCTCGGTAGCGAGCCTGAGATATGCCTCGCTGCCCACGCACTTGAGGTCATAGACCAGCACCGGCTTGCCGTAGGACGGCGCCTCGGAGATGCGCACGTTGCGCGGGATCACCGTGTCGTAGACCTTCGGCCCCATGAACTGACGGACGTCGGCAACCACCTGGTTCGACAGGTTGTTGCGCGAGTCGAACATGGTCAGCACGATGCCGTGGATCGAGAGCTTGGGGTTGAGCGTGGTCTTCACCTGCTCGACCGTCTTCAGCAACTGCGACAAGCCTTCGAGCGCGAAGAACTCGCACTGCAGCGGCACCAGGATCGAGTCGGCCGCCGCCATGGCGTTGACCGTGATCAGGTTGAGCGACGGCGGACAGTCGACCAGCACGTAGGTGAAGTTGAACGCCGGCGTGCCGTTGTTGATGTTGTTGAGCGCGGTGCGCAGCCGGAAGGCGCGGTCGCGGCTCTGGCCGATCTCCAACTCGAGGCCCGAGAGGTCCATGGTCGAAGGCGCGATGTAGAGCTGCGGCACCGCGGTCGCGATCACCGCGTCGCGCATCGGCGCCTGGCCGGTGAGCACGTCGTAGGTCGAGGTGCGGCGCGCCTTGCGCTCGATGCCTAAGCCCGTCGAGGCGTTGCCCTGCGGATCGAGATCGACGATCAGCACGTGCTCGCCGATGGCGGCCAAGGCGGTGCCGAGGTTGATGGCGGTGGTGGTCTTGCCGACGCCGCCCTTCTGGTTGGCGATCGCCAGCACGCGCGGACCGGGTCCGGGCGTTGCGGCCACCGGCTTGACGAAGGGCACGACCTGCGGATCGGCGGCGGTCGGGTCGGTGATGTCGGTCATGGACGCTTACCTTTGCCTGAACTTGTATCCGGCCCGTTTGCTCCGCTCATTCCCGCGAAAGCGGGAATCCAGC
>CAYJPU010000238.1:0-4866 GCA_964372105.1 uncultured Undibacter sp. | reverse complement strand
TCGCCGCGCGCAAAAAGAACGGCGAACGCGTCAACGTGCTGACCCACTGCAACGCCGGTTGGCTGGCGACCGTCGACTGGGGCACCGCCACCGCGCCGATCTACATGGCGCACGACAAGGGTCTTGCCGTCCACGTCTATGCCGACGAGACGCGGCCGCGCAATCAAGGTGCGTCGCTCACCGCCTGGGAGCTCAACAAGCACGGCGTGCCGCACACCGTGATTCCCGACAACACCGGCGGCCATTTGATGCAGCACGGCCTGGTCGACCTCGTCATTGTCGGCACCGACCGCGTCACCGCGCAGGGCGACGTCTGCAACAAGATCGGCACCTATCTGAAGGCGCTGGCGGCGCGCGACAACGACGTGCCGTTCTATGTGGCGCTGCCGTCGCCGACCATCGACTTCACCGTCAGCGACGGCGTCGCCGAGATACCGATCGAGCAGCGCGGCCCGGAGGAAGTGGCGACCATGACCGGCAAGACCGCCGACGGCCGCATCGAAACCGTGCAGGTGGTGCCGGACGGCTCACCGGTCGCAAACTACGCCTTCGACGTGACGCCGGCCCGCCTGGTCACCGGCCTCATCACCGAGCGCGGCGTGCTCAAGCCGGAGCGCGCGGCGCTGAAAGCGGCGTTTCCCGAGCGGAGCTGATTTGGCTATGATTTTGCGACGTCATTCCGGGGCGCGGCCCAACGGGTCCGGCCTTCGGCCGGCCCGATGGCAGGCTCCGGCCGCGAGCCCGGAATCCATAACCACTAGCGCTGCGGCGTATGGATTCCGGGCCCGCTCGCTACGCTCGCGTCCCGGAATGACAGAGTATGGGTAAGTCGATGTCCCTCGCCGCCCAGAAACTGGAACTGCCTGCCGACGGCCGCCAGTCAGACACTGCGCTCGCGGTCGCGCGCGGCACCGCGACGCGCCTGCAATCGCTGGCGGACCCGACCGGGCCTTATGGGGATATAGATTAGAGGAGGGCGGAGCCTCAAGCTCCGCTCATTCCCGCGCAAGCGGGAATCCAGGGCCACAGGCACACGCGGTGCAAGAGCTGGATCCCCGCTTGCGCGGGGATGAGCGGGAGACGATCAGCGGCGCGACCGCTAGCCGGCGACGCATTCCTTGATGCGGCCCTTGAAGTCCACCGACTTGCCGCCGCGCGTTATCGTGAGCACGTAACGGCCGGCGTATTTCTCGGTCTTCTTGTCGAGCCTGGCGACGAGCACGAGATTGACGCCTTCGTTGGTCTTGTCGTCGACAACCTCGATCTGCAGCCGCAGGTCGTCGTCCAGCGTCCATTGCTGCACGATGTGGCTGCGGTCGAAGGTGAGCTTCGGCAGCTTTGCCGCCGCCGGCTTGAGCGCGATCGTGCCGACGTTGACCTGCACGATCGGGCCGTTGCGGCCGGCGATCGCTTCCATGTCGAACGTGATGAACTTGTCGTCGATCTGACAATCGACATTGGCGCTCGCCAGCGCCGGCGTGCTTGTCAGCGTCACCGCAGCGGTGAACACCAAGGCGATGAAAGCTACGGGCGTTGTCAACGCGGCGCGCGCCTTTTTTTAAGACGGTCTCCGCTAACGCGGAGCCCTTTTGGCGAGGATACGCTGCAAGGTGCGGCGGTGCATGTTGAGCCGGCGCGCGGTCTCCGAGACGTTGCGGCCGCACAGCTCGTAGATGCGCTGGATGTGCTCCCAGCGCACGCGGTCGGCCGACATCGGGTTTTCCGGCGGCTCGATCTTGCGGTTGTCCTGCGCCAGCAGCGCGGCCACCACGTCGTCGGCGTCGACCGGCTTGGCCAGATAGTCGACCGCGCCGAGCTTCACGGCGTTCACCGCGGTGGCGATGTTGCCGTAGCCGGTGAGGATAATGCCGCGCGCTTCCGGGCGCCGGCGCTTGAGTGCGGAGATCACGTCGAGGCCGTTGCCGTCGCCCAGCCGCATGTCGACCACGGCGAAAGCCGGCGCCGCCCGCTCGACCTGCAGCAGGCCGTCCGCCACCGATTCGGCGATGGTGACGAGAAAGCCGCGGCTTTCCAGCGCCTTCGCCAGCCGTTGCAGGAACGAACGGTCGTCCTCGACGATCAAGACCGATCGTTCGCCCGGAATGGCCTCATTCCTCGTCGTAACGGCGATGTCATCGACGGCAATGTCCACGCTTCCACCCACTTTCGCCCAATTTGAGCGCATCTTAGCGGCGTTGGGCCGCTGTCACATCATAAAAAATAGTGATGGTTTCGCCCGTCCTCAAGCCGCGGCGGTGGCCACCGGATGCTCAAATTCGGCGCGCGGCCAGCGGATGGTAATCGTGGCGCCGCGGCCGGGGGACGGGCGGTTGGCGAACGTCAGGGTCGCGCCGGCGCGCTCCAGCAGCGTCTTGGCGATGAAGAAGCCGAGGCCGAGGCCGGTTGGCTCCTCGCCGCTGTCGGCGGGCTTGCGGCGGCGGCTGGTGACGTAGGGCTCGCCGATTTTGTCCATGATTTCGGGCGCGAAGCCGGGCCCGTCGTCGCTGATGGTGACCTCAATGTCGTCGCCGCTCCATTGCGCGCCGACTGTCACGCTCTCCTGTGCGAAGTCGACGGCGTTCTCCACGATGTTGCCGAGCCCGTATAGGATCGCCGGATTGCGCGCCACGATCGGCTCGCCGCTGCGGTCCGGCGGCGCGGTGACGCCGATGGCGACGCCGAAGTTGCGGTGCGGCGCCACCACTTCCTCGATCAGCGTCGTCAGCGGCATGCGGTCGAACGGCTCCATGCTCGACGACAGTTCGGTGAGCTTGGCGAGGATGTGGCGGCAGCGCATCGCCTGCTCGCGCAAGAGCCGCACGTCGTCGCCATGCGGCGCGTTGGCGGGGATCGCGTTCTCCAGTTCCTTGGCGATGACCGAGATCGTCGACAGCGGCGTACCCAGCTCGTGCGCGGCCGCGGCCGCGAGCCCATCGAGTTGCGACAGATGCTGCTCGCGCGCCAGCACCAGTTCGGTGGCGGCGAGCGCGTCGGCAAGCTGGCGCGCTTCCTCGGTGATCTGCCAGGCATAGACGCCGATGAAGCCGATCGCGAGCAGGATCGAGAGCCAGACGCCCATCATGTAGATCGGCGGCAGTTGCAGCGGGTCGTCGCTGTCCCACGGCAGCGGGTAATGCACGAACACCAGCACGGTGGCGCAGGCGACCGCGAAGGCGCCCAGCATCACGGTAAAGCGCGGCGGCAGCGCGGTCGCCGACAGCAGCACCGGCGCGAGGAACAGGAAGGCGAACGGGTTCTGCAGGCCGCCGGTCAGGAACAGCAGCACCGCCAGTTCGGCGATGTCGAAGGCCAGCAGCCAGGCGGCGCGGTCAGGCTCCAGCCGCTGCGTGCTGTGGAAGCGCAGCCGCAACGCGATGTTGAGCCAGGCCGACAGCGCGATCACCGCGAGGCAGGCCCAGATCGGCAGCTCGAAATCGAGCCCGAAATCGACGACCACCACGGCCGTGGTCTGGCCGATGATGGCGAGCCAGCGCAGCCGCACCAGCGTGTCGAGGCGCACGTTCCGGCGCGGGTGGTGATGGACCATGTCGGGCGTCGCCATGGCGGCACTTTACGGTTTGGCCCGGCGGCGTTGAAGCGCAATCGGACGCCCCTTGCGCTTCCCGCGGCGGAGCGTCACATCTTGCCGGCATGGACGCGCAGAGCACTCCCGCCATCGCGGTCGACCAACTGGTCAAGCGCTACAAGACGGCGACCGCCGTCGACGGCATCTCGTTCCAGCTGCCGGCGGGCTCGATTACCGGCCTGCTCGGCGGCAACGGCGCCGGCAAGACCACGACCATCGCGATGATCATGGGCCTGGTCACCCCCACCTCCGGCACCGTGCGGGTGCTTGGCGCCGCGATGCCGGACGAGCGCTACCGCGTGCTTCACCGCATGAATTTCGAGAGCCCCTACGTCGACCTGCCGACGCGGCTGACGGTGCGGCAGAACCTGTCGGTGTTCGCCCAGCTCTACGCGGTGCCCGACATCGACGGCCGCATCGCCGAGCTCGCCGCCGATCTCGACCTGGGCGAGTTTCTCGACCGGCCGACCGGCAAGCTCTCGGCCGGGCAGAAGACGCGCGTGTCGCTCGCCAAGGCGCTGCTCAACCGGCCGGACGTGCTGCTGCTCGACGAGCCGACCGCCTCGCTCGATCCCGACACCGCCGACTGGGTGCGCGGCCGCCTCGAGCATTTCCGCCGTGCCCACGGCGCCACCGTGCTGCTGGCTTCGCACAATATGCTGGAGGTCGAGCGTCTGTGCGAGCGCGTCATCATCATGAAGAAGGGCCGTATCGAGGACGACGACGCGCCCGAGCGTCTGCTGGCGCGCTACGGCCGCGAGACGCTGGAAGACGTGTTCCTCGATGTCGCGCGCGGCCGCGATCGCGAGGCGGAGCGGTGAAGAAGTTGTGCTCGTGGGCGTCTCCCCAAACTCCGTTCATTCCCGCGCAAGCGGGAATCCAGCGCTGGGTCCCCGCTTGTACGGGGACGAACGGGTGAGGCTGTGATGCAGAGAGTTTTGGCAACAGAATTTTCCCTCAACCGCGTCAGCGCTATGGTGCGGCGCTATTGGTACCTGCTGCGCTCGTCGTGGCCGCGGGTGCTCGACCTGATCTACTGGCCGGCCGTGCAGATGCTGATGTGGGGCTTCCTGCAGCTCTACGTGTCGCAGAACGACAGCTTCTTCGCGCGCGCCGGCGGCGTGTTCATCGGCGCGGTGCTGCTGTGGGACATCCTGTTCCGCGGCCAGCTCGGCTTCTCGATCTCGTTCCTCGAAGAGATGTACGCGCGCAACCTCGGCAACATCATGATGTCGCCGCTGCGCCCGGTCGAGTTCATCGCCGCGCTGATGATCATGAGC
>CAYJPU010000237.1:0-4893 GCA_964372105.1 uncultured Undibacter sp. | reverse complement strand
TTGAGCATCGAGATCACCACCGGCATGTCGGCGCCGCCGATCGGGATGATGATCAAGACGCCGAGCAGAAGCGCGATGCCGGTGACGAGCCAGAAGTCCATCTGGCTCTGCGACACGACCAGTCCGTAGATGAAGAACACGAGCGCCAGCGCCAGCGCGACGTTGATGACGTGGCGGCCGGGCAGCATGATCGGCGCGCCGCTCATGCGGCCGGACAGCTTGAGGAAGGCGACCACCGATCCGGTGAACGTCAGAGCGCCGATGGCGACGCCGAGCGCCATTTCAACGAGGCTCGATTTGTGGATGTTGCCGACGGTGCCGATGTCGAAGGCCGTCGGCGCGTAGAAGGCCGCGCCCGCGACCAGCACCGCCGCCATGCCGACCAGCGAGTGGAAGGCCGCGACCAGTTCCGGCATCGACGTCATCGGCACCTTGCGCGCGATGACGGCACCGATGCCGCCGCCGACCACAATGCCGCCGATCACCAGCACCCAGCCGATGCCGTCGGTCGGCGGGTGCGCGGCGAGCGTGGTCACGACGGCGATGGTCATGCCGATCATGCCGAGCAAGTTGCCGCGGCGGCTGCTATCGGGGCTCGACAGTCCGCGCAGCGCCTGAATGAACAGGACGCCGGCGACGAGGTAGAGAAGCGCTGCGATGTTGGCGTTCATGGCCGCTTACTTCTTTTTCTTTTGGTACATCGCCAGCATGCGCGAGGTAACCAGGAAGCCGCCGAAGATATTGATCGAGGCGAAGACGAGCGCGACGAAGCCGAAGACGCGCGCCAGCAGCGGTCCGTCGCTGTTGGTGGCGAGCGGCACTCCGACCGCGAGCAGCGCGCCGACCACGATCACCGAGGAGATGGCGTTGGTGACCGACATCAGCGGCGTGTGCAGCGCCGGCGTCACCGACCAGACCACGTAGTAACCGACGAACACCGCCAGAACGAAGATCGACAGCCGGAACACGAAGGGATCGACCGCGGTCGCGAGGTGGTCCATATCGGCTCTCCGTCAGGCCGCCGTCTTCGGCATGAAGTTCGGATGAATGATCGCGCCGTCGCGCGTCAGCAAGGTCGCCTTGACCAGTTCGTCGTCGAAGTTGACCGCGAGCGCCTTTTCTTTCTTGTCGATCAGCGTCTCGACGAAGGTCAGCAAATTCTTGGCATAGAGCGCCGAGGACGACGCCGCGAGGCGACCCGGCACGTTGAGGTGGCCGACAATCTTGACGCCGTCGACCATGACGACGGAGCCGGGCTGCGCGCCTTCGACATTGCCGCCGCGCTCGACCGCGAGATCGATGATCACCGAGCCGGCGCGCATCGAGGCCACCATCTCCTTGGTGACCAGCCGCGGCGCCGGGCGCCCGGGGATCAGCGCGGTGGTGATGACGATGTCCTGCTTCTTGATGTGCTCGGCCGTCAGCGCCGCCTGCTTGGCCTGGTATTCCTTGGACATTTCCTTGGCGTAACCGCCGGCGGTCTGGGCGTTCTTGAACTCCTCGTCCTCGACGGCGAGGAATTTGGCGCCCAGGCTCTCGACCTGCTCTTTGGTCGCAGGCCGCACGTCGGTGGCGGTGACGACGGCCCCTAAGCGGCGCGCGGTCGCAATCGCCTGCAGGCCGGCGACACCGACGCCCATGATGAACACCTTGGCGGCCGGCACCGTGCCGGCCGCGGTCATCATCATCGGCAGGGCGCGGCCGTATTCGGCGGCGGCGTCGATGACGGCCCGGTAGCCGGCCAGGTTGGCCTGGCTGGACAGCACGTCCATGGACTGGGCGCGGGTGATGCGCGGCATCAGCTCCATGGCGAAGGCGGCAAGGCCGGCGTCGGCGATCTGCTTGAGCGCCGCCTCGTTGCCGTAGGGGTCCATGATGGCGACGACGAGCGCGCCCTTCTTGTAGTGGGTGAGTTCGTTCGGCGCCGGGCGGCGCACCTTCAGGACGAGGTCCGCGTCGCGGGTGACGTCGTCGCCGATCTCGGCGCCGGCGGCGGCAAAATCGTCGTCGGACAGGCCCGAGGCAATGCCGGCGCCGCGGGCGACCGCGACGTCGGCGCCCAGCGCCTTGAATTTCTTGACGGTTTCCGGAGTGGCCGCGACGCGTGGCTCTTGAGCGTCCGTCTCACGCGCTACGGCAATTCGCATTCGCGCCCCCCCCGGGATCTGGCCCGATCATGTCAGCTTGGTTACAGCGCGTTGAAGCCGAAAATCAGGAAACTGAGCACGAAAGCGACGTAGCTCGAGGTCTTCGAGCCGGTCACCAGGCCCGGAACAACGCCCAGGATGGCGATGATGAAAACCAGCAGCGCCCAGAACCAGTGGCCGAGCACACCGCCGGTCGCCAGGCCCAGCATCAGGTTGATGACGTGGACCGTGCCGACGAAGGCAAAATGGACGAAGCGCTCGTAGGTGCTCTCGTGCGCCGGGTAATCGTTGCCGGTGGCGGTGGCGTATTCGACGGTGCCGTGGTCGGCCATAGGGGGAGGTCTCCGAGGTCTTGAATCGAGGCGGGCCGGTAGTGGGGTTACCGCAATTGTTCGCCAAGGGCAACGGCGCGGCTGCAACCGGCAGGGGACGGTTTACAGCCCGGCGGCGGCCAGCCCGGCGGCCTGCCGGGCGGCCACTTTCCGCAGATCGAAATCCTCG
Source organism: uncultured Undibacter sp. (assembly GCA_964372105.1). GTDB lineage: Bacteria > Pseudomonadota > Alphaproteobacteria > Rhizobiales > Xanthobacteraceae > Pseudolabrys. The sequence goes on along the minus strand of CAYJPU010000237.1, from coordinate 2,245 downwards.
ATCGCCTCGTTGAACAGCTTGTAGAAATTCAGCTCCGCCGCGAGATGCAAAAACACCGCGCCCAGCCCGATGGCAGCGCGGTCCATGAACACGAATTCGCGCGGCACCGTGACCGGCCCGCGCGCCTTGAGCGCCTGGTGCACGCGAAACGCCTCCTTGCGGCCGTAGTCCGACGGCTTCACGCCGTCGGCGATGGTGCGCACGCGGTTGTTCAACAGCGGCCCGTAGATGAAGCGCGCCCAGATATTGAGGATGTCGATCAGCTCGCGGGTCAGGCGCTTGAAGCCCCAGGTCTCGTAGGCGTGCACCACCAAAGCGTCGTCGCCCTGGAGCAGGCCGCGATAGAGATCGACCACGCCGCCGACGAAGTGTGGGGGGAAGATGCGGACGCAGCCATAGTCGAGCAGATTGATGCCGGCCGGCCGGCCCTTTGCGTCGGCAAAGACCGAATAGTTGCCGAGATGCGGATCGCCGTGGATGACGCCGAAGCGGCTGAACGGAAACCACCAGGCCGTGAACATCGCGGTGGCGATGCGGTTGCGGTCTTTCAACGCGTCGTCGCGGTGCGACAGCATCTTGGTGCCCTCGCACCAGTCGAGCGTCAGCAGGCGGCCGGTCGACAGGTTCGGCCAGACGTTCGGCACGCGCACGGCGGCTTCGTCCTTCAGCATCGCCTGATAGAGCGCGACGTGCTTAGCCTCACGGCCGTAGTCGAGCTCTTCGCGCAGCCGCTCGGCGATTTCCTCGGCTATTTCGGTGGTGTCGATCGCCGGATCGAAGCGCTTGCGCAGCGACAGCAGCAATTGCAACTGGGTGAGGTCGGCTTCGACCGCGGACTGCATGTCCGGATATTGCAGCTTGCAGGCCAACGGCTCGCCGGTGAGCGCCTGGGCGCGATGCACCTGGCCGAGCGAGGCGGCGGCGGCCGGATGATGCTCGAAGCTTGCGAACTTGCTCTGCCAGTCGGGGCCGAGCTCGGTGCCCATGCGGCGCTTGACGAAGGCCCAGCCCATCGGCGGCGCCTGGCTCTGCAGCTTCATCAATTCGCTGGCGTATTCCGGCGGCACCGCGTCGGGAATGGTGGCCAAGAGTTGCGCCACCTTCATGATCGGGCCCTTGAGGCCGCCGAGCGCCGAGGCCAGCGCCGCCGCATTGCCGGCGCGCGTCCCCGGCGCGCCCAAGAAGCGCTGCCCCGCCATGCGCGCGGCGACGCCGCCGACCTTGGTGCCGACCCGGGCGTAGCGCTTGGCGCGGGCGGAGAAGCGGTTTCGTTCGGTGTCGGACATGATCGCTCGCCTGTGTGCTCGATCAGATAAGCACGTCAGGGCGCAATGCCAGGCGCATCAAGCGGAATGACATGATCGGCCAGCCATTGCGCGAGAAGTTCTTCAGTGATTTCTCCCGCAGCCAAGCTCAGGATCATGGCCGTCGCCGCCTCCTGCGGTACGTCAAGATCAAGCCCGTTCAATCCGAGAAACACGATCATGGAGGCAAGCGCCGTACGTTTGTTGCCATCGATGAAAGCATGATTGCGCGCGATACCGAAGCCATAGGCCGCCGACAGCGCGGCGATACCCTTTTCACCGTAGGCGAATTTATTGACCGGCCTTGCCAGCGCGGATTCCAGAAGCCCACGATCGCGGAGTCCGTCGGCACCGCCGAACAGCGCCAATTGCTCGGCATGGAAATCAAGAACGATATCGATGTCGAGCCATTCAGGCTCGCTGCTCACTTCGCCAAAGCTTTATAAGCGTCCGCGTATTTGCGGAACGAACGCCGCGCCAATTCCATCGCCTTGGCGTGCTTAGGATCGTAGGGGCTGAGCTTAATGCCGCGCTCGGTCTGCTCGACAATATGAAGCTTGTCGCCTTCCTTAAGCCGCAGGCGCGCAAGTAATTCCTTCGGCAAAATGAAGCCGAGCGAATTTCCAATCTTCTTGACCTGAAGAAGATAACCCTCGATTTCGAGATTTCGCGGCGTCTCGTTCATGGCCGAAATCCTCATTTGTCAAGCATGTATAACAAATGTAATACATGCATACAATAAGAGGCTAACATATTGATATATTTCTATTTCGCCTGATCCAACAGCTCCAGCTCCCCGATCAGTTTCGCGATAACGCTCAAGCCGCCGCCCCAGAACTTCGGGTCGCGGGCGTCCAGCCCGAACGGCGCCAGCAGCTCGGCATGGTGCTTGGTGCCGCCGGCCGACAGCATGTCCAGATAGCGCTCGGCAAAACCCGAAG
>CAYJPU010000236.1:0-4912 GCA_964372105.1 uncultured Undibacter sp. | reverse complement strand
TGTCCCGGGCGCAGCGCAGCGCGAAGCGGTGCGCTGCAGACCCGGGACCCCGGTTTTGGAAAAGTAAGCTGGGTCCCGGATCAGCGGCGCACCGCTTCGCTGCGCTCGCGCTGCACCGCATCCGGGACACGAGTCTGTGCTACCCCGTGCTCTTGGCGATGGCGGCTTCGGCGGCGGCGATCGCCTCGGGCGTGCCGACGTGCATCCACAGCCCTTCCAGCCGCAGGCCGTGCAGGCGGCCTTGGGCGGCGGCACGCTCGAACAGCGTCGTTAGCGCGAATTCGCCTTGCGGCGCGTTGGTGAATAAAGCGTGCGAGAGAATCGCCGCGCCGGCATAGACGTAAGGCGCCACCTCGCGCTCGCCGCGGCGGTGCAGGCGGCCGTCGGGCGTCATGGTGAAATCGCCGCGGCCGTCATAACCGATGCTGCCGGTGGTGGGCGCGAGCAGCAGCAGCGCGTCCATCGCGGCGGGCTCGAAGGCTTCGGCCAGCCGCGCCAGGTTCGGCTGCGGGCCGTCGATCCAGATGGTGTCGCTGTTGATGAGCAGGAAGGGCGCATGGCCGAGCTGCGGCAGCGCGCGCGCGACGCCGCCGCCGGTGCCGAGCAGCAGGCCGCGCTCGTCGGAGATGACGACCTGCGGCCGCGTGCGGGCGGCGAGATGCTGCACCAGCATGTCCGCCAGGTAATGCACGTTGACCACGGCGTGCGCGACGCGCGCATCGGCCAGCCGGTCGAGCACGTGATCGATGAGCGCTCGGCCTGCGACCTTTACCAGCGGCTTCGGCATGGTGTCGGTGAGCGGGCGCATGCGTGTGCCGAGGCCGGCAGCGAGCACCATGGCGCGGCGCGGCGTTGATTGGGTGGGCTTGCTCATGATTGGCGCGTTCAGGACTTCAATGCAGGAACGTGGGCGTCGTACCACGCCTTCAGGGGCGCCAGCGCCGGATGCGCCAGCGAGCGCTGAAGATAGCCCCATACGCGCGGTAGATGACGCAAATATTGCGGCTTGTGATCGCGCCGCTCCAGCCGCGCGAAGATGCCGAGGATCTTGGAGGCGCGCTGGGCCGCCATCGTCGCATAGAGCGCGGCGAAGGCGGCGGCGTCGAAGCTCGCATCGGCCGTGTGGCGCGCCCGCAGGTAGCGCGACAGCAGCGTGATCTCGAGCTTCTCCGGCACGTCGACGCGGGCGTCCTGCAGCAGCGAGGCGACGTCGTAGGCGCCGGACCCCAGCACGGCGTCCTGGAAGTCCAGCAGGCCGATGCGCTTGATGCCTTCGCGCTCCGGCAGCCACAGCAGGTTGGGCGAATGATAGTCGCGCAGCACCCAGGTCGGCGCGGCCGCGAGCGCGGGCTTGAGCGCCGCGCGCCACAGCGCCGCGTAAGCCGCGCGCTGACCGGGCAAAACTTTGGTTTCCAGCTTCGGCAAGTACCAGTCGAGCAGCAGGTCGACCTCGATCAGCATCGCGTCGATGTCGTAGCGTGGCACCCGGTAGGTCACGCCCGGCGATACCGGCAGCTTGTCCGGCAGGTTCAACTGATGCAGGGCCGCCAGCACGTCCGTCGCCACCGCGTAGCGCGCCTCGATCGGCGCCGGCGGCTCGCCATCCACCACCAACTCGTTGCCGAGGTCTTCCAGCACGATCAGTCCGTCGGCGCTGTCGGCGGCGAAAATCTTCGGCGCCGAGAAGCCGCGCTCGTGCAAGCCCCGCGCCAGCGCGATGAACGGCGTCACGCTCTCGGCCAGGTGCGCGATCGCGCTGTAGGGCTTGCCGTCGCGCACCGGCGGCCCGTCCGGCCGCTTCGGCGAATTCATCAGGACGTAGCTGGCGCCGTCGCGCACCAGCCGCTCGTAGGAGCGCGAGGAAGCGTCGCCCTGGATGCGCTGGCGGGTGGCCGAGGCGAAGCCGCTGACCTCGAGAAAGCGGCGAATGGCGCCGATGCGCTCGGCCCGCGCGGCGAACGCGCCGTGGCCGGTAATCACGGCGTGGCGGAACGTCGGGCCCTTGTCCGGCGCCAGCGTGAAGGCGATGTCGAGCCGGTCGGGAGCAAGCTGGCCTTCGGCGCGGTCCGGCCATTCCAGCACGGTCACGGCGTCGTCGCCGAACTCCTCGAAGCCGAGCTCGGCCATCTCGGACGGTCCCGACAGCCGGTAGAGGTCGGCGTGGATCAGGGCAAAGCGCGGCAGCTCGTAGGCCTGCATCAAGGTGAAGGTCGGGCTCGGCACCTCGATGTCCGGGTTGCCGGCCAAGTGGCGGATGAGCGCGCGCGCGAAGGTGGTCTTGCCGGCGCCCAGGTCGCCGGACAGCGTGATCAGGTCGCCCGGCTCGATGGCGCAGGCGACGTCCGCCATCAGCCGGCGGGTGGCCTGCTCGTCTGCGAGCGCCACCGTGAAGCTGGCAGTGCCGGTGGTGGGAGGAGGCATCGAATCATCCGTTTAAGGGCATCAGCCTTATAAACGGAGGCGGTGGCGGAGTGCCAGCCGACGAGAGGGCTACTTCAGCTCCACCGTCAGCGGATTGTACGAGTAGAGCCACGCGTTGCGCTCTTTGCCTTCGTCGCGCTTGGCGAATTCGGCGCGGATCTCGGCCTCGGAGCTCAGGTGGAAGAGCCGGCGGTTTGCGGTCGACTGCAGCACGATGCGCGACGTGCGGTCGATGCGGTTGCGCTGGTAAAGCTGCAGCGCCGCGGCGATGTCGCTTTCCATGGTCAAGGCGCGCGCCAGCACCGCGCCGTCCTCGATCGCCATCACCGCGCCTTGCGCCAGATACGGCAGCGTCGCATGCGCGGAATCGCCGAGCAGCGTCGCGCGCGCCGTGCTCCAGTTCGAGATCGGCAGGCGGTTATGCAGCGACCAGCGATAGCACTTGTCCTTGTCGGCCTTGTCGATGACGGTCTGGATCACCGGGTGCCAGCCGGCATAGTCGGCCTTGAGCTGTTCCCACGGCATCTTGACGGTCCAGGACTCGTCGGAGACCTCGTCGGTCTCGACGATGCCGACGAAGTTCAACAGCGCGCCGGCGCGCAGATAGTAGATCACCACGTGGCCGCCGGGGCCCATGAACACCGACATCACCTGCTCGAGGAAGTTCGGCGGCAGCCGTTCGATCGGCACGGTGATGCGCCAGGCGGCGTCGCCGGTGTAGGTCGCCGGCACCTCGCCGACGATCTGCTTGCGCACGACCGACTTCAGGCCGTCGGCGCCGATCAGCAGGTCGCCCGTCGCGGACGAGCCGTCGGCGAAGTGCAGCGTCACGCCGTCGGCAGATTCGGAAAAGCCGGTGGCGCGGCGGTTGAGCCGCACGACATCAGGATTAAACGCCCGCGCGCGGTCCGCCAGGATGTTGTGGAAGTCGGCGCGGTGCAGTTGCGTGTAGGGCGCGCCGTGCAGGCGCTCGTGCTCGTCTGACAGTGCGAAGCGCTGGATCTCTTCGCCGGTGTCGTGCAGGCGGAACACATAGGCGCCCGGCCGCACGCCGACCTTGGTGATGGCTTCCTCAAGCCCGAGGTGACGCAGCGCGTGCATGGCATTGGCGCTGATCTGAATGCCGGCGCCCACTTCTTCGAGCTGCGGCGCCTGTTCGTAGACCTCGACGTCGTGGCCCTCCTTCATCAGGAACGAAGCAGCCGCCAGGCCGCCGAGACCGGCGCCGGCGATGAGGATCTTGTGTCGAGCCATAATGTTCTTCTTCAAGTCGCAATACGCAGCCATGCCGCAGATGGGCGCTATTTCGCCTGTGCCGCTCCGCGGATCAAGCGTCGATTCTGCCGGTCTGGCCGGCAGATATGCCTGGGCCGCGGCCCGTCAGGCCGCGACGGTGCGGGTCTCGGCCGCGATCATCTCGTCGATAATCTTGCGGGCCCGCATCGAGCCGGCGTCGATGTTCAGGTTGCGCAGCGGCATGTGCGGATTGTCCAGCATGGCCTGCTGCTGCGCTTCCACCACGACCAGATCCTCGAGGAAGATCCCGGCGTTGGCGTCGCGCAACTGGTTGGTGTGCGTCTGGTCGCGCAGATTGTAGTTGCGCAATAGCGTCCAGAAGTACATGCACGAGGTTTCGGTTTCCGGCGTGATCGTGTTCAGGACGCGGCCGTTGACGCCCTTGGAACGGTCGCCCTGCGGCGCGCCGGTTTTAGCCAGCGCGACGCCGACGTCCAGCACGATGGTGCAGGGCGCTTCGAAGCGGATGATCTGCCAGCGGTCGACGTTGCCCGGCTTGTTGAGCTGCGCGCGCCAGAACGGCGGCGCATCGACGTCGAGCATCCAGCGCGTCGAGGTCACGGTGCGCCCGCTGTGCGTGGTCGTCATCGGCTGTTCGGCGACGTGCTTGTTGCCGATGCTGGTGGCGTGCACGAAGGACTCGTGCGTGAGGTCCATCAGGTTGTCGACGAACAGGCGGTAGTTGCACTTGGCGAACATGGTCTTGCCGTCGCCTTCCCATTCCGGATCGTCGTTCCAGTGCATGTCGGGCAGCAGCGCGGGATCGGCGAGCGCCGGATCGCCGGGCCAGACCCAGACGTAGCGGAAGCGTTCGACCACCGGATAGGCGTGCACCTTGGCTTGCGGGTTCAGCTTGTCCTGCGAGGGCATGTGGGTGCACTGGCCTTTGCCGTCGAAGGCGAGGCCGTGATAGCGGCACACGACGCTGTCCTTCTCCAGCCAGCCGAGCGAGAGCGGCGCCAGCCGGTGCCAGCAGACGTCTTCGAGTGCGGCGACCGAGCCGTCCGACTTGCGCCACAGCACCATCTTCTTAGCGCAGACCGTGCGCGCCAACGGCGCGCGCTTGCCGACCTCGTGGCTCCACGCGGCGACGTACCAGGCGTTGAGCGGGAATGATCTGAGCGTTTCCATGGGATGCCTCTTGATGAGCTTTTGCCCACTAGACTGCCCTCTGGCGCGATTGCAAACAATAGGC
>CAYJPU010000235.1:0-4918 GCA_964372105.1 uncultured Undibacter sp. | reverse complement strand
TTCTCGAAGCCGCGATCGAGGTGATAGACGCGGTTGACCGTGGTCACGCCTTCGGCGGCGAGCCCTGCGATCACCAGCGACACCGAGGCGCGCAGATCGGTCGCCATCACCGGCGCGCCCTTGAGGCGCTCGACGCCCTCGATGGTCGCGCGCTCGCCGTCGAGGCTGATGCGGGCGCCGAGACGCGCCAATTCCTGAACGTGCATGAAGCGGTTTTCGAAAATGGTTTCGGTGATGTGCGACGTGCCCTTGGCGCGCGTCATCAGCGCCATCAACTGCGCCTGCAAGTCGGTCGGGAAGCCGGGGAACGGCGCGGTGGTGACCTCGACCGCCGAAAGCCCCGCGCCGTTGCGCGCGATGCGAATGCCTTCGTTGGTCGGCGTCACGGTAACGCCGGCCTGCTCCAGCACGTCGAGCGCGGATTGCAGCAGGTCCGGCCGCGTGTTCTGCAACAGCACGTCGCCGCCGGTCATCGCCACCGCCATGGCGTAGGTGCCGGTCTCGATGCGGTCCGGCAGCACGCTGTGGCGCGCGCCGTGCAGCCGCGCCACGCCGTCGACCACGATGCGCGCGGTGCCGGCGCCGGTGATCCTGGCGCCCATCTTGTTGAGGCAATCGGCGACGTCGGTGACTTCCGGCTCGCGCGCGGCGTTCTCGATCACGGTGGTGCCGCGGGCCAGCACCGCCGCCATCAGCGCGGTGTGGGTGCCGCCGACGGTGACCTTGGGGAACACGATCTCAGCCCCGCGCAGGCCGTTCTTGGCGCGGGCGATGACGTAGCCGCCTTCGATCTCGATGTCGGCGCCCAGCTTCTCCAGCGCCATGATCAGCAGGTCGACCGGCCGCGTGCCGATGGCGCAGCCGCCCGGCATCGACACCGTGGCCTCGCCCATGCGCGCCAACAGCGGCGCCACCACCCAGAAGCTCGCCCGCATCTTGGACACCAGCTCGTAAGGCGCGGTGGTGTCGACAATCGTCTTGGCCGAGAGCTGGATGGTGCGGCCGTTGTTCGGATCGTCGCCCGGGCGCTTGCCCGCGATCAGCACGTCGACGCCGTGATTGCCGAGAATGCGCTGCAGCTGGATGACGTCGGCGAGCCGCGGCACGTTTTCGAGGATCAGCGGCTCGTCGGTGAGCAGGCTCGCGATCATCAAGGGCAGCGTGGCGTTCTTGGCCCCCGAGATGGGGATCGTCCCGGTCAGCCGCTGGCCGCCGACAATGCGTATCCGATCCATCTTTCGCCCCGCCCGCTGCGGCCCTTCGTTGACCGGGCCGATCTATGAACCCCACCCGCCCGGCTGCAAAGCCTAAAAATTCGCAGGGTTACCGAAGCCTTCGCCTGCCAAATGAGGCGAAAGTCGGACCCCACCGGCAACGCCGGTCAGCGTGACGGGCTCTCGTGCGTCCCTTCGGCTTCGGACGTCTTCGGCTCGGGCGCAGACCCCGCGCCCCGGCCGCGCTCCTGCGCCTTGCGGCGGCGCAGGTTTTCCCGCAACGCCGCCTTCAGCCGCGCGTTGCGCCGGGCCGATTTACCCTTGTCGCCGGGGACCGTCATGACCGCGACTTATAAGGGGGGTGACCGGACGCGCAAGCCGCCCGCGTTTGCCTTGCGTCACCGGGGGCCGTATGGCAGTAAGCCCGCGGTTGCGCCGCCCCTCGGGCCGGCGTCCCGATCTCGCTGCCTTAGCTCAGTGGTAGAGCACCTCATTGGTAATGAGGAGGTCGAGTGTTCAATCCACTCAGGCAGCACCATCGCTTTTTCCCCTCGCGCCATAGATGTCCCGCCCACCGTGCCCCCGCCCGCGCGCGTTGATCGACAAAACGCTTTGTTCATGCTTTGTACGTATAAACAACGCGCACCGTGACGGGGAAATAGTCTGCAAAAACACGACGTTAGCGCGAATCGTCTGGACCCGGCCGCGATCGCCGCCGGGGCGCTCGCTGCCGGCGCCGGCACCCTCGCCAAGCTGAACGCCGAACAGCGGCGCGCGGTCGAGCACGGCGGCGACGCGCCGAACGAGGCGGCTCCCCTCCTGATCATCGCCGGCGCCGGCTCGGGCAAGACCAACACGCTGGCGCACCGGGTGGCGCACCTGATCGTCGGCGGCGTCGACCCGCGCCGCATCCTGCTGCTGACCTTCTCGCGCCGCGCCGCCGCCGAAATGCAAAGACGCGTCGAGCGCATCAGCGCGCAGGTGCTGGGCGCGCAAGGGCCGCCGCTGGCCGGCGGGCTGACCTGGTCGGGCACGTTCCACGCCGTCGGCGCCCGGCTGCTGCGCGAATACGCGCGCGCCATCGGCATCGAGCAGGCCTTCACCATCCACGACCGCGAGGATTCCGCCGACCTGATGAACCTGGTGCGGCACGAGCTCGGCTTCTCCAAGATGGAGAAGCGCTTCCCGATGAAGGGCACCTGTCTGTCGATCTACTCGCGCGCGGTCAACGCCGAGACGCCGCTCGGCGAGGTGCTCGGCCGTCATTTCCCCTGGTGCGCGGAATGGGAAGCCGAGTTGCGCGCCCTGTTCGCCGCCTATGTCGAGGCCAAGCAGAAGCAGAACGTGCTCGATTACGACGACCTGCTGCTGTACTGGGCGCAGATGATGGTCGAGGGCGCGATCGCGCAGGAGATCGCCGCGCGCTTCGACCATGTGCTGGTCGACGAATATCAGGACACCAACCGGCTGCAGGCCTCGATCCTGCTGGCGCTCAAGCCGACCGGACGCGGCATGACCGTGGTCGGCGACGACGCGCAGTCGATCTATTCGTTCCGCGCCGCGACCGTGCGCAACATCCTCGACTTCCCCGCGCATTTTTCACCGAAGGCCGAGATCGTCACGCTGGAGCGCAACTACCGCTCGACGCAGCCGATTCTCGCCGCCGCCAATGCCGTGATCGAACTCGCCTCGGAACGCTTCACCAAGAACCTGTGGTCGGACCGGCCCTCGGCCGAGCGCCCGGCGCTGGTCAATGTCGCCGACGACGTGGCGCAGGCCGGCTACGTCGTCGAGCGCATCCTGGAAAACCGCGAGGCCGGCATCGCTCTGAAGTCGCAGGCCGTGCTGTTCCGCACATCGAGCCACAGCGCCGGGCTCGAAGTGGAGCTGACGCGCAAGAACATTCCGTTCGTGAAGTTCGGTGGCCTGAAGTTTCTCGACGCCGCGCACATCAAGGACGTGCTGGCGGTGCTGCGCTGGGCGCAGAACATGCGCGACCGCGTCGCCGGCTTCCGCGTCACGCAGCTTCTGCCCGGCGTCGGCCCCGGCACCGCCGGCCGCCTGCTCGACCGTATCACCGAGACCGGCGATCCGGCCGGCGCCATCGGCACGTTCAAGCCGCCGGCGGCCGCGAGCGCGCACTGGGGCGACTTCGAGGAGACCATCGGCTTGCTGCGCCGTAACGCGGTCGGCTGGCCAAGCGAGATCGATCTGGTGAGCCGCTGGTACGAGCCGCATCTCGACCGCCTGCACGAAGACGCCGTGATCCGCCAGGGCGACCTGGCGCAGCTCGCGCAGATCGCCGGCACCTATCCGAGCCGCGAGCGCTTCCTGACCGAACTGACGCTCGATCCGCCGAGCGCGACCAGCGATGAATCCGGCGTGCCGCTGCTGGACGAGGACTATCTCGTTCTCTCGACCATCCATTCCGCCAAAGGCCAGGAATGGAACGCCGTCTACCTGCTCAACGCCGTCGACGGCTGCCTGCCGTCGGACCTGTCGACCGGCTCGACGCCGGAGATCGAAGAAGAACGCCGGCTGCTGTACGTCGCCATGACGCGCGCCAAGGACCAGTTGCACGTGATGGTGCCGCAGCGCTTCTTCACGCACGGCCAGCGCAGCGGCGGCGACCGCCACGTCTATGCGCAACGCACGCGCTTCATCCCGGGCTCGCTGACCAAGCATTTCACCAGCCGCTCGTGGCCGGCGCCGAAAGCGGCGCGCGCCAGCGAGCCGCAGGCCGCCGCGGTCGACGTCCGCGCCCGCATGCGCAAGATGTGGGAGTGAGATAAGGCTCAGCGCGGCTTCAGGAAGGCGAAGTCGCAGCCGTCGTCGGCGCCGAGGATTTCCTGGGCGTAGAGCCTGGCATAGCCGCGCGCCGGCTGTGGCTCCGGCGTCCTGACCTCGGCCGCGCGCCGCTTCAGCTCGGCTTCGTCGACCAGCAGATCGATGCGGCGCGCCTTGACCGACAGCCGGATGCGGTCGCCGTTGCGCACCAGCGCGAGCGGACCGCCGGACGCGGAGTCCGGCGTCACATGGAGCACAATGGTGCCGAAGGCGGTGCCGCTCATGCGCGCGTCGGACACGCGCACCATGTCCTTGACGCCCTTGGTGGCGAGCTTCTTCGGGATCGGCAGGTAGCCGGCTTCCGGCATGGCCGAGACCGAATGCGGGCCGGCGTTCTGCAGCACCAGGATGTCGTGCGGCTCGACGTCGAGCGCCGGATCGTCGATGCGCGCCGCCAGATCCTCGAGCGAGGTGAACACCACCGCGCGACCTTCGTGCTCGAACAGCGTCGAGTCGGCGGCGGAGCGCTTGAGGATCGCGCCCTGCGGCGCGAGGTTGCCGAACAGCGCCATCAGGCCGCCTTGCGGCTCCAGCGGCTTGTTGCGTTCGGCCAGGATGGTGCGGTCGACCCAGGCGCCGCTGTCGAACGACAGCCGCTCGCCCAACGTCTCGCCGGTCACCGTCATGCAATCGAGATGCAGCAGATCCTTCAACTCGCGCAGCAGCGCGCCGACGCCGCCGCCGGCGTAGAAGTCTTCCATGTAGCCGTTGCCGACCGGCTTCAGGTTCACCAGCACCGGCGTGGTGTCGGACAGTTCGTTGAGCCGCTCCAGCGAAATCGACAGACCGGCGCGGCCGGCAATGGCGGCGAGATGGATCACCGCGTTGGTGGAGCCGCCGATCGCCAGCAGCACGCG
>CAYJPU010000234.1:0-4944 GCA_964372105.1 uncultured Undibacter sp. | reverse complement strand
GTTTGGCTCCCAGGGCTGGGATCGAACCAGCGACCATTCGATTAACAGTCGAATGCTCTACCGCTGAGCTACCTGGGAACAGGCCGAAGCCTTAGAGGGCGCCCTATAACAAAGCCCGTCCGCTTTGCAAAGTGGCAAGGTTGAATGGAGGCCACGCCCGGAATCGAACCGGGGTGCAAGGATTTGCAGTCCTCTGCGTAACCACTCCGCCACGTGGCCCCACGAAGCGGCGTCCGCCGTACCCGGCGACCGCTCCCCTTCGTCCCCAGCCTATATAGGAGAGATCGCGGCTTCACAACGCCACTTCTGCTGGTCGCTTCCCTTGCCTTTTTCAGGGGCTTGCCGCAGAAAAGCCGCGCATCCGTAACCCTCCCGAGGACCCGCGATGACCGATTTCGCCGCCGCGCGCCGTCACATGGTGGACGGGCAAGTCCGTCCCGCCGACGTCACCGATCTGCGCATCATCGCAGCCATGCAGGAGGTGCCGCGCGAGCGTTTCGTGCCGCCGCAGGCCGCGGGGCTGGCCTATCTCGACCTCGATCTGGCGGTCGGCGCGGGGGCTTCAGGCGGCCGCCGTCTGCTCAAGCCGATGGTGCTGGCAAAGTTGATCCAGACCGCAGATATCGCGCCGACCGACCGTGTGCTCGACGTCGGCTGCGCCACCGGCTACGCCGCCGCGGTGCTGGCGCGCATCGGCGCGCAGGTCGTGGCGCTGGAACAGGACAGCGGGCTCGCAACGGCGGCGCGCACGGCCCTGGCGTCGCAGCCGAACGTCACCGTCGAAAGCGGTCCGCTCAGCGAAGGCTGGGCGAAAGCCGGCCCCTACGACGTCATCGTGCTCGAAGGCGCCACCGAAGTGGTGCCGCATGCGCTCTGCCGCCAGCTCACGGATGGCGGCCGTCTGGTCTGCGTGCTCGGTTCAGGACCGGACGCCACAGCCATGCTTTATCGCCGTAGCGGTGATGACATCGGCGCCCGGCCGGTATTCGATGCCGCCGCCGCGCTGCTGCCTGGGTTTGCGAAAGCGCCTGAATTCGCCTTCTGAGGCGCCGCGCCGCCGCGTTCGGGTTCCGAAAGTGGCCTAAAAGTCCCAGCGGGACCGCTTTCTGTGGGCGGTACAGCGCGAGGGGGTTTAAAGGCGCCGCCCGGCCGCCTATTGTTCCCCGCAGTTTGTCGCAGCATGCATGCTTTGGTGCCGTTGCGTGCGAGGGTAGGTATTGAATGGCGTTGGGTAATCGCAGCAGGTGGGCGAGGGGTGTTGCGGCCGGCGCACTGATGTGCGCGGCGTGGCCGCTGGCGGCGCTGCCCGCGAACGCTGAGACGCTCGAGTCCGCGCTCGGCCAAGCCTACCAGAACAACCCCAGCCTCAATTCGCAGCGCGCCGCGGTGCGCGCCACCGACGAGAACGTGCCGCAGGCGCTGTCCGGCTACCGGCCGAAGGTGACGGTCACCGCCACCGGCGGCGAGCAGTCGCTGTCGACCACCACCAAGACCAACTCGTCGGTCTCGCCGACCTTGCCTGCCACGTATTCGACGCTGAGCGGCTACAACTCGCCGGTCTCTGCCGGCGTCACCGCCACGCAGACGCTGTTCAACGGCTTCCAGACCGCCAACAAGACCCGCCAGGCCGAGGCGCAGGTGCTGGCCGCGCGCGCCACGCTGTACGTCACCGTGCAGAACGTGCTGCTCAACGCCGTCACCGCCTACATGAACGTGCTGCGCGACGGCGCCATCCTCGACCTGCAAAAGCGCAACGTCGAGGTGTTGCAGGAGCAGCTGCGCCAGACGCGCGACCGCTTCAATGTCGGCGAAGTCACGCGCACCGACGTGGCGCAGGCCGAGTCGAGCCTGGCGGCTGGCCGCTCGCAGGTGCTGGTCGCGCAAGCCAACTACACGACGTCGGTCGCGACCTACCGCCAGGTGATCGGCACCAACCCCGGCAAGCTGACGGCCGGCACGCCGGTCGACCGGTTCTCGCCGGGCAACGTCAATCAGGCGATTGCCACCGGCACCGCCAGCCATCCTTCGGTCGCGGCCGCGCAATACAACGTCGACGTCGCGCAGCAGCAGGTGAAGGTGGCGGAAGGCGCGCTCTATCCGACGCTGTCGGTGCAGGGCAGCTTCCAGAAGAACTGGCTGGCCCAGCAAAACCTTTCCACCATGGAAAGCTACAATGCCTCGGTGTTCGGCACGCTGAGCGTGCCGATCTACCAGGGCGGTTCGGAATATTCGCTGATCCGCCAGGCCAAGGAGACGCTCGGCCAGCGCCGTCTCGATCTCGACACCGCCCGCGACCAGGTGCGCCAGAGCATTCTCACGGCCTGGGGCCAGCTCGACGCCGCCAAGGCCAATATCGAGGCGACGAACGCGCAGGTGCAGGCGTCCGAGATCGCGCTCAACGGCGTGCGCGAGGAAGCGCGCGTCGGGCAGCGCACCACCTTCGACGTCCTCACCGCGCAGCAGACGCTGGTGAACGCGCGCGTGTCGCTGGTCACGGCCCAGCGCGACCGCGTGGTCGCCTCCTACAGCCTGCTGTCGGCGGTCGGCCGTCTAATGCCGGAAGTGCTCGGCCTGCGCGTACCGGTCTATCAGGCGCAGGTGCATTACGAGCAGGTGCGCGACAACTGGGCGGGCGTGCGCACGCCCGACGGCCGCTGAGCCGCGCGTCACGCGTTGCTCAGGGTTGCTCAGGGTTAATGTCCACAGCTCATTGCGTTTCTTCGCGGCGGCAGCTGCCAAACCGGCGCGTCTCTGGCGTATAAAAGGCAGGTGACGACGATTCGCTGTGAGGCCCGCGCCGGCCTGCGGCATCGCCGCGCGGGGCCAGCGAACTGCTGTCGGGAACGAATCTGAAAATGACGCAACCGGCGAAGGCACAAGAGCCCTCGATGGAGGAGATCCTAGCCTCCATCCGGCGCATTATCGCCGACGACGACGCCAGCAAGGCGCCGAAGCCGCTGGAACCCGCGCCCAAACCGGCGCCGATTGCCGCCGTGCCGAGCCGTCCCGCGCCGCCGCCGCCCCCGCCGCCGCGCGCGCCGGTTCCGCCGCCGGCCGTCAACAAGCAGGAAGACATCGACGCGATGATGGCGGACCTCGACGCGCCGCCGAAGGTGGCGCCGAAGCCCGCGCCGCCGCCACCGAAGCCCGCCGTGGCGCCGCCCGACGTGCTCGATCTCACCGAAGCGATGGCCGCGCCGCCGCCGCCGGCGAACTTCCGCACCATCGACGGCGCGTCCGATGTCGTGTTCGCCGAACGGTCCGCCGAGCCACCGCCGCCGCCGGTGCGTGCGCCCGAGCCGCCGGCGCAGCCGGTCTACGACCACAGCCTGATTTCGAACGCCACCGTCGCGGCGGTCGACAACGCGTTCAACTCGCTGGCGCACACCGTGCTCGGCAACAACGCGCGCACGCTCGAAGACCTGGTGAAGGAAATGCTGCGGCCGCTGCTGAAGTCGTGGCTCGACGACAACCTGCCGAGCCTGGTCGACCGCATCGTGCGCGCCGAGATCGAGCGCGTTTCGCGCGGCCGCTAGAGCGAAGCGGACGCCGCCCGCCGCTTGAGCGCGCGCGCGAACCACAGGCCGACGCCGAGCAGCACCACCGCGGCGGTCAGGAACACCGGCACCGCCGTGTAGCGGTCGAACACCACGCCGCCGGCCGCCACGCCGGCCGTCTGCCCCAGATAGAGCGCCGCCGAAAACAGCCCGAGCGCGGTGCCGCGCGCTTCCGGCGTCATCTGCGTGGCGTTGGTCTGCAACGTGTTGTGCAGCATGTAGAAGCCGAGCCCGGTGGCGGTGATCGCGAGCGGCGCCATCCAGTAGAACGGCTCGAGCGCGAGCGTCACATAGGCCGCCGCCAGCATCATGCCGCCGCCGGCGGCCAGCCCGGTCGGCCCGAACCGGCTGACCAGGAACCGCACCGACAGGCTGTAGGCGAGCCCGCCGACCGCGAAGAAACCGACGAACAGCCCGACCAGCGTGAAGCCGAGCCCGAAGCGCAAATGCAGGTCGGCGCCGACATAGGTGAACGCGCCGAACAGCATTGCCGCCTCGATGAAGGCCATGGCGATCAGCGTGCGCGCCCAGGGCGAGCGCAGCACGGCGGCGTTGCCGGCGATGAAGCCGAGCGGCTTTTCCGCCGAGGCGCGGCTGACCCGCGTGATCGGATTGCGCAGCAGTTCGTAGAACAGGCCGGCGGTGGCGACCGCGAGCAGGCCGGCGAGCAGGAAGAACACGTTGCGCCAGCCGAACAGGTCGCCGAGCACGCCGCCGGCCGCCTGGCCGAACATCTGGCCGAGGATCTGGCCCGACAGGAACGTGCCGATCACCTGCTGGCGGCGCTCGTAGGGAATGACGTCGCCGACGAAGGCGAGCGCGAAGGGGATGATCCAGCCGGTCGCCAGACCGCTGCCGAGGCGCGCCGCCACCAGCACCGGCAGCGACGGCGCGAGGGCGCAGACCGCCACCAGCACCGTCGAGACCGCGGCGGCGATTGAGACGCAGAGATATTTGCCGAAGCGGTCGCCGATCGGCCCGATCACCAGTTGCACCGAGCCGTGCGCCAAGAGATAGGCCGTAACCACGATCGAGGCGGCGCCGACGGTCACGTTCAGATCGACCGCGATTTGCGGCAGCAGCGAATCGGTCACCCGCACCATCGCCTGGGCGGCGAAGGCGACGACGGCGAGAAAGGTGATGGCGCGGACGGCGCTGCCGCGGGGCTCGGACGGGCGTTCGGACACAAGTTGACTCTTCGTAGAGTGGTGGGCTTTGTAGCCCGCGTTTGATGCAGATTGAAGCGAAGCCGCAGGGAAGGCGTGCTCCCTCTCCCCATCCGAACTCGGGTTTACCCGAGTTCGGTACTTAAGTGGATCGAAGTCGGATATATCCGACTTCGATTGGGGAGAGGGTCGGGGTGAGGGGGTCTATGACTCTCGATAGG
>CAYJPU010000233.1:0-4953 GCA_964372105.1 uncultured Undibacter sp. | reverse complement strand
GCGTCCTTCTTGGAGAAGCGCGCGATGTTGGCGACCGACTCTTCCAGGTCGCGGCCGAGCACAAGCGCGGTGCCGTCCTGGTGGGCCTGACCGAACTCATAGGGTGGCGTGATGTAGGTGACGCGCTCGTCCAGCCCCAAGTCCTTGAACCAGGGTGTCTCGCTGATGTGGAAATGGTTGATCGAGTGCAGGTTGTGGTAAAAGCCCGGTAGCGTCACTTCGCGTGTGCAGAGGCCGCCGCCATAGGTCAGCCGCCGCTCCGCCAGCAGGATCTTGAGGCCGGCGCGGGCCAGGTAGCTGGCGAGGATCAACCCGTGGTGCCCGGCACCGATAACGATACCATCATAGGTTTTTTCAAGCGCCTTCGACAAAGCCGTTTCATCCCCGTGTTTTCTTGCTGGGAGCCGCGAAGCCCGACACAGAGTGCCGTCCGCGCGGGCGGCGGGTCAACGGCCGCAGGCCATCCGGCCTGTAGGCGAGAAATATAGTTCGGACGCCAGTTTCCATCGTGTGGGTGGACGTTTGTGCGACAAAGCCGCTAGACTTACTCTTAGTCCAGGGAAAGGGGCCAAAGACGCCCCGGAAGGGAAACTATGCGTAAAACTCTATTGGCGGCTGGTGCCGCATTGTTGCTCGCTGCCGCTCCGGCCGCGGCACAACAGAAAACGATCAAGATCGGCTTCATTTCGACGTTCAGCGGCCCCGTGGCCGTGATCGGCAACGACATGCGCAACTCGTTCGAGCTGGCGCTCGACCACATGGGCCGCAAGATGGGCGGTCTGCCGGTTGAGGTGATCTACGAGGACGACGGCTTCAAGCCGGAAGTCGGCAAGCAGAAGACCGCGAAGCTGATCGAATCCGACAAGGTGGATTTCATCACCGGCTACATCTGGTCGAACGTGCTGCTGGCCTCGCTCAAGCCGGCGGTCGACTCCAAGACCTTCCTCATCAGCGCCAATGCCGGCCCCTCGCAGATCGCTGGCGAATTGTGCTCGCCCTATTTCTTCTCCACCTCGTGGCAGAACGACCAGACGCCCCAGGCCATGGGCCTGTACATGAACCAGAAGGGCGTCAAGAGCGTGTTCCTGATCGGTCCGAACTACGCGGCCGGCAAGGACATGCTGGCCGGTGTCGCCGCGACCTTCAAAGGCAAGGTCGTCGGCCAGGAGTTGACCACTTGGCCGTCACAGCTCGACTTCTCGGCCGAGTTGTCCAAAGCCAAGGCGGCCAACCCGGACGCGATCTTCGTGTTCTATCCCGGTAAGGCGGGCGTGCAGTTCCTGACCCAGTACGCGCAGGCCGGCCTGAAAGGAAAGATCCCGCTCTACACCGCCTTCACCATCGACGAACTGTCGCTGCCCTTGCAGAAGGAGTTGGCGCTCGGCGTTCCCGGCGCGCAGCAATGGGTCAACGATCTGCCCAATGAGACGAACAAGAAGTTCGTGGCCGACTACATCAAGAAGTATCCCGGCCATAAACCGGCGTTCTACGGCGCCCAATCCTACGACGCCGCCAACCTGATCGCCTCGGCGGTCGCGGCCACCAAGGGCAACCTGTCCGACAAGGCGGCGGTGCAGAAGGCGCTGGAAAAGGCCGACTTCAAGTCGGTGCGCGGCGGCTTCAAGTTCGGCAACAACCACTTCCCGATCCAGAACTTCTACCTGCAGGACGTGGTCAAGGACGCCAAGGGCGACTTCGTGCTCAAGACGGTCGCCACCATCGTCAAGGACAGCCAGGACAACTTCCACAGCAAGTGCCCGATGAAGTGAGCGGGCAGCTCAGCATGGCGGCGGCGCAATAGCGCTGCCGCCGTTTTTCTGCCGGGTTCTCGCGCGCTTGCACGAGACTTGCATGGTTTGCGCGACATGACGCTTTTTATCGAACAATGCCTGAACGGCTTGCAGTTCGGCCTGCTGCTTTTCCTGCTGGCGGCCGGGCTGACGCTCGTCTTCGGCATCATGGACCTCGTCAACCTGGCGCACGGTTCGCTCTATATGATCGGCGCCTACTTCGCCGCCACGTTCTCGGCCTGGATCGGAAGTTTTGTGCTTGGCGTCTTGCTCGCGCTGGTGGCGACGCTCATGGTCGGCATGGCGGTGGAGGTGATCGCGATGCGGCGGCTCTACGGCCGCGACCATCTCGACCATGTGCTCGGCACTTTTGGCTTGATCCTGTTCTTCGACGAATCGGTGCGGCTGATCTGGGGGCCCGAGGGGCTGACGCTGCCGCTGCCGTCCTGGCTCAACACCTCGGTGGAGATCTTGCCCGGCGTCACTTATTCGGCCTACCGGCTTGCCATCATCGTGGTCACGTTGGTCGTAGCGGCGTTCCTCTACGTGCTGGTCATGCGCACGCGCGTCGGCATGCTGATCCGCGCCGGCGCGTCGAACCGCGAGATGGTCGGGGCGCTCGGCGTCAACATCAAGCTGCTCTACACGCTGGTGTTTGGGATCGGCGCCGCGCTCGCCGGCTTGGCCGGCCTGATGCAGGCGCCGATCCTTACGGTGGAGATCGGCATGGGTGAGAAGATCCTCATCCTCGCCTTCGTCATCACCGTCATCGGCGGCATCGGCTCGATCCGTGGCGCGCTGGTGGCGGCGATCTTCGTCGGCTTCATCGACACGCTCGGCCGCGCCTTCTTCCCCGATCTCCTGCGTCTGATGCTCAGCAAAGAGGCTGCGTCCACTTTGGCGCCCGCACTGTCTTCCATGTTGATCTACCTGCTGATGGCGATCGTGTTGATCGTGAAGCCGGAAGGTCTGTTTTCGGCGGGCGGTAAATGACGGCCAGACTGACCTTGCGCAACGGGATCGCGGCCGCCCTGCTGATCGCGCTGGCGCTGCTGCCCGTTTACGTGCAGGTGATGCACGCACCGTTCCTGCTCACGCTGTTTACGCGCATTATCATCCTGGCGCTCGCGGCGGTAAGCCTCAATCTCATCCTCGGCTTCGGCGGCATGATGAGCTTCGGCCATGCCGCCTATCTCGGCATCGGCGGCTACGCCGTCGGCATCCTGGCGCATGAGGGCGTGATGAGCGGCTTCGTGCAGTGGCCGGTGGCGCTCGCCGCCTCGGCGCTGTTCGCGCTGGTGATCGGCGCGCTCAGCCTGCGCACGCGCGGCGTCTATTTCATCATGATCACCTTGGCCTTCGCGCAGATGGCCTATTACGTGGTCTCCGGCATCGCCCGCTACGGCGGCGACGACGGTCTCACCATCTACAAACGCAGCCAGTTCGTGGCGCCCGTCAATCTGTCGAACAAGGTGCAGTTCTATTACATCTGCCTGCTGCTGCTGTTCGGCACGATCTACCTCGTGTGGCGGCTGGTGAATTCGCGCTTCGGCATGGTGATCCAGGGCTCGCGCTCCAACGACACGCGCATGCGCGCGATCGGCTTTCCGACCTACCGTTACAAGCTTACCTGCTTCGTCATCGCCGGCACGCTGTGCGGGCTTTCCGGCGCGCTGCTCGCCAACCACACCGACTTCATCAGCCCGTCGGTGATGTACTGGACCCGCTCGGGCGACCTCATCATCATGGTGGTGCTCGGCGGCATGGGCTCGGTGGTCGGCCCGGTGTTCGGCGCCATCGCGTTGCTGTTGCTGGAAGAGGTGCTCTCCAGCATCACCGAATACTGGCAAATCATCCTCGGACCGATGCTGCTCCTGGTCGTGCTGTTCGCGCGCGGCGGCATCGACGGGTTGCTGACGCGCATCGGCGGAAAGGAGCAGGCATGACCATGCTCCTCCAGGTCGAGAACCTCGCCAAACGCTTTGGCGGCATCGTCGCCACCGACGACGTTACGTTCAACATTCCCGAAGGCGAGCTGCACGCGGTGATCGGGCCGAACGGCGCCGGCAAGACCACGCTGATCGCGCAGCTCTCGGGCCAGACAATGCCCGACTCCGGCCGCATCCGCTTCGGCGGCACCGACATCACAGGACTGCCGATGTATCGGCGCAGCGCGCTCGGGCTGGCGCGGTCGTTCCAGATCACCTCGCTGTTTCTCGATCTCAGCGTGCTCGACAATGTCGCGCTCGCGGTGCAGGCCCATGCCGGCCACTCGTTCCGTTTCTGGCGTGACGCGCGCAAGCAGTCGGAGTTGCGCGATCCCGCGCGGGCCGCGCTTGTCCGCGCCGGCCTCGCCGACCGCGCCGACCGCCCGGCCGCGGCGCTCAGCCACGGCGAGCATCGCCAGCTTGAGCTGGCGATGGCCTTGGCGAGCCGGCCGCGCATGCTGTTGCTCGACGAGCCGATGGCGGGCTTGGGTCCCGAAGAATCGGTGCGGATGGTCGAGATGCTGCGCGAGTTGAAGCAGCAGTACACGATCCTCTTGGTCGAGCACGACATGGAAGCGGTGTTCGCGCTCGCCGACCGCATCACCGTTTTGGTCTACGGCCGCGTCATCGCCTCCGGCGATCCGGACGGCATCCGCAACAACGCGCAGGTGCGCGAGGCCTATCTCGGCGAAGCCGATAAAGAGGAGGGCGCCGTCCATGGCTGAGCCCGTCCTCACCCTCGACAATGTCGAAACCTGCTACGGTCTGAGCCAGGTGCTGTTCGGCGTTTCGCTCTCCATCGCGCCCGGCGAGATGGTGACGCTGATGGGCCGCAACGGCATGGGCAAGACCACCACCGTGCGCTCGATCATGGGGCTGACGCCGGCGCGCGCCGGCGCCATCCGCTTCATGGGCAAGGAGATCCGCGGGCTGCCGGCCTATCGCGTGGCGCAAGGCGGCATCGGGCTGGTGCCGGAAGGCCGCCAGATCTTCCCCAATCTGTCGGTGCGCGAGAATCTGGTGGCGACCGAGCGCAGTGGCGGCGAGTGGGACCTGAAGAAAGTCTACGACCTGTTTCCACGGCTGGCCGAGCGCGCCACCAGCATGGGCAACCAGTTGTCGGGCGGCGAGCAGCAGATGCTGGCGGTCGGCCGCGCGCTGATGACCAATCCGCG
>CAYJPU010000232.1:0-4967 GCA_964372105.1 uncultured Undibacter sp. | reverse complement strand
TTCCAGAAGAACGACCTGCGCACCGGCATGGTGCTGCTGAGCCAGCTGGTCGCGGTCGCGCCGACCGACAGCGCGAGCTGGCTGCGGCTGGCCCGCACCGTGCGCCAGATCAGGCCGCGCGACGACAAGGAAAAGGCGCTGCTGCTCGACCGCGCCACCACCGCGGCCTACATCGCCTATCTGCGCGCCGGCGACCGCACGCTCGAAGCCGACAGCCTCGCGCTCACCGGCCGCACGCTCGCCGACCGCCAGCAATGGCGGCCCGCGCTCGACGCCATGCGGATGGCGCTGGAGAAACAAGAAACCGCCGAGCTGCGCGGCGCCTATGAGCGCGTGCGCCTCGAGCACGGCTTCCGCATGCTCGACTACACCGTCGATTCCGACGCGGTGTCGCCGCGCGCCTGCTTCCAGTTCTCGGAAGAGCTGCCGGGCAAGGGCACCGACTTCTCGCCTTACGTCGCGGTCGCAGGCCAGGACAAGCCCGCGATCTCGGTGACCGAGAAGCAGCTCTGCGTCGAAGGCCTCAAGCACGGCGACCGCTACGGCATCACGCTGCGCGCCGGCCTGCCGTCGACGGTCAAGGAAACGCTGGCGAAGACGGCGGCCTTCACGATCTTCGTGCGCGACCGCAAGCCGTTCGTGCGCTTCTCCGGCAAGGCCTATGTGCTGCCGCGCACCGGCCAGCGCGGCATTCCGGTGCTGTCGGTCAACACCGGCACGGTCGCGCTCTCGGTCTATCGCATCGGCGACCGCAACCTGATCGAGACCATGCTGGGCTACGACTTCCAGCGCAACCTCAGCCGCTATCAGGCCGAGAACATCGGCCAGGAGCGCGGCGCCAAGGTCTGGAGCGGCGAGCTCACCGTCGAGCAGAAGCTCAACACCGAAGTCACCACCGCTTTCCCGGTCGGTGAGGCGCTCAAGGACATCGGCCCCGGCGTCTATGCCGTCATCGCCTCGCCCAAGGAGGCGATCACCGAGGACTACGAGCAGCGCGCGACGCAGTGGTTCATCGTCTCGGATCTCGGCCTGACCGCCTACACCACCCATGACGGCGTCGACGTCTTCGTGCATGCGCTGGCGAGCGCCGCGCCGCTGGCGCAGGCCGAAGTGCGCCTGGTCGCGCGCAACAACGAGGTGCTGGCCACCAAGCGCACCGACAAAGACGGCTTCGTCCATTTCGAGGCCGGGCTGGCGCGCGGCGAGGGCGGTCTGTCGCCCGCCGCCGTGGTGGTGAGCGACAAGGCCGACTACGCCTTCCTGAGCCTGAAAGGCGCGGCCTTCGATCTGTCTGACCGCGGCGTTGCCGGCCGGCCGGTGCCGGTCGGGCTGGACGCTTTTGTCTATACCGAGCGCGGCGTCTACCGCACCGGCGAGACCGTCGAAGTGACGGCGCTGTTGCGTGACGCGCGTGGCGTGGCCGCGCTCGACGTGCCGCTGACGCTGGTCGTCGAGCGTCCGGATGGCGTCAGCTATCGCCGCGCGCAGGTCGCCGATCAGGGCCTCGGCGGCCGCTCACTGAGCGTGCCGATCATCACCTCGGCGTCGACCGGTACCTGGCGCGTGCGCGCCTATACCGATCCGAAGCGTGCGCCGGTCGGCGAGACCACCTTCATGGTCGAGGATTACGTGCCCGACCGCGTCGAATTCGAGTTGACGTCGCCGGCCAAGAGCATCCCGCGCGACGGCACGGTCGAGCTCAACGTCGATGGCCGTTTCCTGTACGGCGCGGCGGCGTCCAATCTGGAGCTGTCGGGCGCCGCCATCGTTAGTTCCACGCGCGAACTCCCGGGCTATACCGGCTACGCCTTCGGCCTGGTCGACGACGACTTCACACCGGTGCGGCAGGAACTGGCCGACGCGCCGCCGACCGACGCCAACGGCAAGGCCAAATTTCCCTTCATCCTCGACAAGGTCGCGCCCAGCTCGCGTCCGCTCGAAGTGCAGATCACCGTCGCCATGGCGGAGTCGGGCGGCCGCGCGGTCGAGCGCAAGCTCACGCTGCCGTTCATGACCGAGGGGCATATGATCGGCGTCAAGCCGGCCTTCGCCAGCCGCTCGCTCGACGACGGCGCCAACGCAGACTTCGACGTCGTGCTGGTCGCGCCCGACGGCAAGGCGCTGGCCAAGACCGGCGTGCGCTACGAACTGCTGCGCATCGAGACCACCTATCAGTGGTACCGCCAGCGCGGGCAGTGGCAGTTCGAAGCGGTCAAGCGCACGCAGCGCGTCGCCAACGGCACGGTCGATATCGCGGTCGACAAGCCCGGCCGCATCTCGGCGCCGGTGAAGTGGGGCCGCTACCGCCTCGAAGTCGGCGAGCCGAACGGCGTCATGACGTCCTACGGTTTCGACGCCGGCTTCTATGCCGAGTCGAGCGCCGAGACGCCCGACCTGCTGGAAATCGCGCTCGACAAGCCGAACTACGCGGCCGGCGAGACCATGAATATCGCGGTCACCGCGCGCAGCGCCGGCCGCGTCACGCTCAACGTCTTCACCGACCGGCTGGTCGCCAGCCAGTCGGCCGACGTGCAGCCCGGCACCGCCAAGATGCAGATGGTCGTCGGCCGCGACTGGGGCACCGGCGCCTACATGGTGGCGACGCTGCGCCGTCCGCTCGATGCGCCGGCGCAGCGCATGCCCGGTCGCGCCATCGGCGTGCAGTGGTTCGGCATCGACAAGGCCGCGCACACGCTCAACGTCGCGCTCACCATGCCGGCGACGATGCGGCCGAATGCCCGGCTGAGCGTGCCGGTGCGCGTCAACGGCCTCAATCCGAACGAAGAGGCGCGCGTCGTGGTGGCGGCCGTCGACGTCGGCATCCTCAACCTCACCAATTACAAGCCGCCGGCGCCCGACGATTATTATCTCGGCCAGCGCCGGCTGACGGCGGAAGTGCGCGACCTCTACGGCCAGTTGATCGACGGCATGCAGGGCGCGCGCGGCGCGATCCGCTCCGGCGGCGACATGGGCGCGGAATTATCCGGCTCGCCGCCGGCGCAGGCGCCGCTCGCGCTCTATTCCGGAATAGTGACCATCGGTCATGAAGGCACCGCGACGGTGAACTTCGACATTCCGGCCTTCGCCGGCACCGTGCGCGTAATGGCGGTGGCCTGGAGCAAGGATAAAGTCGGTAAGGCGTCCGGCGACGTGGTGGTGCGCGATTCCGTCGTGCTGACCGCGACGCTGCCGCGATTCCTGCGCAACGGCGACAGAGGCGCGATCCAGCTCGAGCTCGACAATGTCGAGGGCGCGGCCGGCGACTTCAACGTCGCCGTCGTGAGCGACGGCGCGGCCAGGCTCGACAACGTCCAGCCGCAAAAGCTGACCTTGGCGCAGAAGGCGCGCGGCACTGTGTCGGTGCCGGTGTCGGCGACCGGCTCCGGTCCATCGACCGTGACGGTGACCGTCACTGGCCCGAACGATTTCGCGCTGGCGCGCAGCTATGCGCTCGACGTGCGGCCGGCGACACAGATCCTGACGCGGCGCACGGTGCGCCCGCTCGCCAAGGGCGAGACGCTGACGCTCAACAGCGACATGTTCGCCGACCTGGTGCCGGGCACCGGCCGGGTGGCGCTGTCGGTCGCGGTGTCGACCTCGCTCGACGCGGCGACGCTGCTCAATGCGCTCGACCGCTATCCCTACGGCTGTTCCGAGCAGATCGCGAGCCGGGCGATGGCGATGCTCTACGTCAACGAACTGGCGGCGCAGGCCCGGCTGGCGCCGGACGGCGAAATCGATGCGCGCATCCGCGACACCATCCCGCGCCTGTTGGCGCGGCAGGGCTCGAACGGCTCGTTCGGGCTGTGGTCGGTCGGCGGCGACGATCCCTGGCTCGATGCCTATATCGTTGACTTCCTGACGCGCGCCAAGGAACGCAATTTCGAGGTGCCGCAGACAGCCTTCACGCTGGCGATCGACCGGCTGCGCAACTTCGTCGGCAGCGCCGCCGAGCCGGCCAAGGACGGCGGCCGCGAGCTCGCGTATGCGCTCTACGTGCTGGCGCGCAACGGCGCGGCGCCGATCGGCGACCTGCGCTATTTCGCCGACGTCAAGCTCTCCGACTTCGCGACCCCGATCGCCAAGGCCCAGGTCGCCGCGGCGCTGTCGATGCTCGGCGACAAGGAGCGGGCCGACCGCGCCTATCTGGCCGCGCTCAACGCGCTGGAGCCGCAGCCCAAGCTCGACCTCGGCCGCGCCGACTTCGGCTCGGCGCTGCGCGACGCAGCCGCGCTGGTGACGCTCGCCTCCGAAGGCCGCGCGCCGCAGAAGACCATCGACGACGCGGTCACGCGCGTCGATGCGGCGCGCAAGCTGTTCAACAACACCTCGACGCAGGAGGACGCCTGGCTGGTGCTGGCCGCGCGCGCGCTGGCCAAGCAGCTCAACGCCATCTCGCTCACCGCCAATGGCGAAACCCGGCAGGGCGCGTTCTACCGCAGCCTGAAGGCCGATCAACTGGCCGCGCCCTTGGCGGTGACCAACAGCGGCGCGGGCACGGTGCAAGCTGTTGTTTCGGTTTCCGGCGCGCCGCTGACGCCGGAGCCTGCGGCCGAGCGCGGCTTCAAGATCGAGCGCAAGTTCTTCACGCTCGACGGCGAGGCGGCGGACGCCGCCAAGGCGAAACAGAACCAGCGCTTCGTGGTGGTGCTGACCATGACCGAGCCGCGGCCGCAGTACGGCCGCGTTATCGTCGCCGATTACGTGCCGGCGGGCTTCGAGATCGACAATCCGAAGCTGGTGTCGTCGGGCGAGACCGGCGTGCTGACCTGGATCGCGGACGCGGCCCAGCCGGTGAGCAGTGAATTCCGCGATGACCGCTTCACCGCGGCCTTCGACCGCAAATCGGATTCAGGCCCGGTGTTCACGGTCGCCTACGTGGTGCGGGCGGTGTCGCCCGGCCGCTACGTGCTGCCGCAGGCCAAGGTCGAGGACATGTACCGGCCCGACCGCTTCGGCCGCACCGC
>CAYJPU010000231.1:0-4995 GCA_964372105.1 uncultured Undibacter sp. | reverse complement strand
GCGCGTGAAGCGCGCGAACCCGGAATCCAGCCCCAAGACCGAGCGTGCGTCTGGAGTCCGGGTCCGGCGCCATAGCGCGTCGAAGACGCGCGTAAACGCGCTTGCGGCGCCGTCCCGGAATGACGACTACGCCGCCCCGGCGCCCTTGATCACGCGCAGCAGCTCTTTGAGGATGGTCTCGTTGCCGGCGATAATTTCGCCCTTGGCCATCATGTCGTCCTTGCCATCGCAATCGGAGGCGTAGCCGCCGGCCTCGCGCACCAGGATCAGCCCGGCGGCCATGTCCCACGGCTTGATGTGGCGTTCCCAATAGCCGTCGAGCCGGCCGGCGGCGACCCAGGCAAGGTCGAGCGCGGCGGCGCCGAAGCGGCGCAGGCCGGCGACCTGGGTCTGCACGGCCTCGGTCTCCTTCTGCGCGAGCGGGATGCCGGGCCGGCCGTGATGCGGCAGGCCGCAGGCGACGACGGCGTCGTCGAGCCGCTTGCGGGCGGCGACGCGGATGCGCTGGTCGTTGAGGAAGGCGCCCTTGCCCTTCTCGGCGAAGAACATCTCGTCGGTGGCCGGATTGTAGACCAGCCCGGCCACGATCGCGCCGTCGCGCTCGAGCGCGATCGAGATGGCGAATTGCGGGATGCCGTGCAGGAAATTGGTGGTGCCGTCGAGCGGATCGACGATCCAGGTGTTGGTCTTGTCCGGCCCCTCGCGCTTGCCGCCTTCCTCGCCCAGGAAGCCGTAGCCGGGGCGGGCCTTGGTGAGCTCCTGGTACAGGGTCTCCTCGGCGCGGCGGTCGGCGGCGGTCACGAAGTTCGCCGGGCCCTTCAGCGAGACCTGGAGCTTTTCGACTTCGCCGAAGTCGCGCTTGAGCGCGCGCGCGGCTTTGCGCGCGGCGGCGATCATGACGTTGAGGAGGGCGGAATGGAGCATGACTTGTCTCTTTCATCCCGCCCCCGCAGGGGGAGGGTGGCGGCGCCTTCGCGGCCAAGTGGGGGCGCTTAGCACATTTGCGAAAAAGACCCCACCCGTCTCCGCGCTACGCGCGGAGACACCCTCCCCTTTCAGGGGAGGGATTAGGCGTCAAGAGCGCAGGGCGGCGAGCGTCGAGAGCCATTTCTTGGCGGCGGCCTCGGCGGCGGTGCGGACCTCCGGCTTCTGCTTGGCCGCGAAGACGTCGAGTTCGGGGTCGCTGGCGCCGCCGGACTTGGCGACGATGTGCCACTTGACCGCTTCAGCGGCGTCGGCCGGCATGCCGCGCCCGGCCATCAGGATGCGCGCCAGCCGGTTCTGGGCGATGGCGCTGTTGCGGCGCGCCGCCTTGAGGAAGAGCTGGGCGGCGCCGGCCTCGTTCTTGGGCGTGCCGTCGCCGTTGAACTGCGCGATGGCGTATTCGACCATGGCGTCGAGATTGCCGGCGATCGAGGCCTGGCCCATCAGGGCGACGGCTTTGCCCAAGTCCTTCGGCACGCCGCGGCCTTCTTTGTACATGGTGGCGAGCGCGTATTGCGCCTCCGAATTGCCGGCGGCGGCGGCGTCGGCGAACAGCGAGGCCGCCTGCTTGAAGTCCTGCGGCACTTCCAGGCCTTGCAGGAAGAACAGGCCGAGATCGTAGGCGGCGAGCGCGTGGCCGCGTTTGGCGGCTTCGGTCAACAGGCGCGCGGCCTCCTTCGGGTTGCGCGGACCGAGGCGGCCTTCGAAATTGAGCATCGCCAGCGCGAACATGGCGTTGCGGTCGCCACGGTCGGCGGCGAGTCTGTACCACTCGGCCGCCTTCTTGTCGTCGCGGCCGACGCCGAGCCCTTGCGCATACATCTCGCCGAGCAGCGTCATGGCGGCGGTGTCGTCCTGCTGGGCGCGCTTGGTCGCCTCGTTGAAGGCGGTCAGATAGAAGCCGCGCTGATAGGCGCCGAAGATGTCGTCGGCGTTCTCCGGTGCAGGCTGGGCCGGGGCCGGTGGTGGCGCCGCAGGGGCCGCCGGCTTTTTCGCCTGCCCGGACGCCGGCGCGGTCAGCGCCAGCGCCATCAAGGCGATCAGCGGGAAGTGCCGCGCCCTCATGCCGTCGCCTCCGGCAAGTGGAGCTGGCGGGCGGCTTCAGTGACGGCGAGCGCGACGTCGGTCGCCTGCCAGATCCAGTCGCCGAGCGCGACGAAATCGGCGCCGGCCGTCACCAGCGCGGCGACCTCGTCCGGGCCGCCGGCGTACCCGACGCACGGGGCCTCGAACACTTCGGCCCACCACGACAGCCGCTCCTCGATCGCCGCCAGCGCCGGGCGGTGGCCGTCTTCGTCCGGCTCGCCGAACATCACGTAGTCGGCGCCCTGTTCGGCGGCGGTCATGGCGTCGTGGCGGGTCTCCAGCCCGCCGCAGCCGGCGATGCGCTCGGGCTTCAGGGTCTCCAGCGCCTCGCCGAAGGCCGTGACGCCGGTCAGATGGGCGCCGTCGGCGCCGGCGCGGGCCACCAGCGTGGCGTGGCCGTCAAGGAGGAGGGCGGCGCCGGCGTCCTGCACCACGGGCGCGAGCTGCTTGGCGCGGTTGATCAGAGCGCGCTCGTCCGCCTCGTCGAAGCGCAACAGCACGGCGGCGACGTCGCCGGCCTTGACCGCGGCCGCGAGCTGCGGGGCGAAGACGGCGGCGTCCGCGACGGGCGGCGTTATCAAATAGAGGCGCGGCGCAGGGCGCGGTTCGGCGTGTTTCGGTCGTGAGGCCATGATCCCCGCATGGTAGCGCAATCGGGCGGAAAATTGACCGCCCCCTGATTCAGGCGGCGAAAGCGGTGAGTTCGCGGGCGACCGCGGCGACGGTGCCGTCCCAAGCGCCAGAATGCGGCTGCCGGAACAGCCGGGCACTCGGATACCACGGGCTGTCGGCGCGGTCGCGCAGCCAGCGCCAGTCCTGGACATCCGACAGCAGCAGCCACAGCGGCTTGCCGAGGCTGCCGGCGAGATGGGCCACCGCGGTGTCGACCGCGATCATCAGGTCGAGCTGTTCGATCGCCGCCGCGGTGTCGGCGAAGTCGCCGAGCGCGTGGTCGACGCGCGCGATCGGCAGCCGCGCCAGCGCCGCCACGTCGGCGTCGCGGTACTCGCGTTGCAGGCTGACGAACGAAACGCCCGGCACGGCGAGCAGGGGCGCGAGCTGTTCGACCGCAAGGCTGCGGTTGTGGTCGTTCTGGTGGCTCGGCTTGCCCGACCAGACCAGACCGACGCGCTTGCCCGCGCCGCGCGGCAGGAGCGCGCGCCATCGATCGAGACGATCGGCGGGCGCGCTGAGATACGGCACCGTGGCGGGAATGGTTTCGACCGTGGTGCCGAAGGCGAGCGCCAGACTCATCAGCGGGCAATGCACGTCGAACGGCGGCAGCGGCGTGCCGCGGTTCAATACAGTGACGCCGTCGGCGAGCGGGCCCAGCAACGGCATCAGGCTGTCGGGCAATTCCAAGACGACGCGCGCAGCCCTGGCCTTGACCAGCGGCAGATAGCGCAGGAACTGGATGCTGTCGCCGTAGCCCTGCTCGGCGTGCAGAAAGATGGTTTGGCCTTTGATGTCCTCGCCGCGCCATTGCGGCTGCGCGAAGCCGCGCGGCGTCAGTTCGGTGGCGCCGCGCCAGCGCCATTCATAGCCTTCGAGCCCGCGCGCGTAATCGCCGAGCGTCAGGTTGAGCAGCGCCTTGTTCCAGTGCGCTTCGGCCAGCGCGGGATCGAGCGCGATGGCGCGCTCGAAGGTCTCCATCGCCTCGGCGTTGCGGCCGAGATGGCGCAGCGCGCTGCCGCGGTTGACGAGCGCGAAGGCCAGCGGCTTGTTGGCGACGGCGGCATCGTAATCGGCCAGGGCCTCGGCCGGGCGGTTGAGCTCGAGCAACGCATTGCCGCGGTTGTTGTGGGCCTCGGTGTAGCCGGGCTCGATCGCCAGCGCGCGGTCGAAGCTTGCGAGCGCTTCGCCGTGGCGGCCCATGGCGTGCAGCGCGTTGCCGCGATTGTTGAAGCCGTAGGCGAAGTCCGGCTGCATTTCCAGCGCGCGCTCGTATTCCCTGAGCGCGTCGGCGTAGGCGCGCATCTCGTAGAACACGTTGCCGCGCGCGACCACCGCCTCGACAAAGTCCGGCTTGAGCGCCAGCGCGCGGTCATAGGCGGCGAAGGCTTCGTTGTAGCGCTTGAGGTTGCGCAGCACGAAACCGCGGTTGCCGTGGGTCTCGGCATCGTCGGGCGTGACGCCAAGCGCGCGCTCGTAGCTGTCGAGCGCCTCCGCGAAGCGGGCGCGGTCGCGCAGCAGATGGCCGCGCTCCTTCAGCGCCGCGGCGTGCGCGGGATCGAGCGCCAGCGCGCGTTCGAAACTCGCCAGCGCCTCGTCGTTGCGCTTGAGCGCGACCAGGCATTGGCCGCGGTTGACCAGCGCGTCGGTGTAGTCCGGCCGGTGGCTAAGCGCCTGCTCGTAGCTTTCGAGCGCTTCCTCGGGCCGGTTGAGCTCGGCCAGCGCGTTGCCGCGGTTGTTGAGCGCCTCGGCGTAACCGGGCTTGAGCGCCAGCGCGCGCTCGTAGCTGGCGAGCGCTTCGTCGTTGCGCTTGAGCGCGCGCAATGCGTTGCCGCGGTTGTTGAAGGCTTCGGCATAATCGGGCTTGAGCGCGATGGCGCGCTCGTAGGCCGCGACCGCCTCGGCGTGGCGTTCCAGCACGGCGAGCACGATGCCGTGGTTGGAATGCGCCGCCGGCGCGCGCGCGTTGGCGGCGAGCGCCTTGGCGATCAGGCCGAGCGCCTCGGCCGGCTGGCCGCGCTGGTGCATCAGCACGCCGTAGAGATGCAGCGCGTCGAAACTGTCCGGCTGGCGGTCGAGCACCTGGCAATACAGCGCCTCGGCCTCGCGCAACTCGCCGCGCTGATGGTGCGCGGCGGCGCGGCGCAACGCGTCGTTGAGATCGGTTTGCGGGGCGGCTTTGGGCTGGGCCATTGCGGTTCTCGAACGGGTAAGTCAGACGCAACGGCACAACGAATCACCGCGAGAGTATGC
>CAYJPU010000230.1:0-5030 GCA_964372105.1 uncultured Undibacter sp. | reverse complement strand
GTAAACCGCGAGCGAGCGGCTTACTACCGCGGCCGGCCCGTTACCCCATCTACAAACTGCCCACGCCTCACCCAGCCGCCAGCGCTGCCGCCAGCTTCTTGGCGTGCTCGGCCAGCACCTCGGGCTTTTCCTTGGCGGCGGCCGGCGGTTTCATGGAAACGCCCGCCTTGCGCGGAATGACGTGGACGTGCAGGTGGAACACCACCTGGCCGCCGGCGCCTTCGTTGAACTGCTGCACGGTGATGCCGTCGGCGCCGAACGCGGTCATGGCCGCCTGGGCGACCTTCTGCGCCACGATCGCGACGTGGGCGAGGTCGTCGGCCGGCACGTCGAGGATGTTGCGGGCGGGGGCCTTCGGCAGCACCAAGGCGTGGCCGGGCGCGCGCGGCATGATGTCGAGGAAGGCGAACGCCTTGTCGTCCTCGTAGATCTTGTAGCAGGGCAGTTCGCCACGCAGGATCTTGGCGAAGATGTTGTTCGGATCGTAGTTCGGCATTGGTTCAGTCTCCGGGTTTCACCGTCATGCCCGGCTTTATGCCGGGCATCCACGTCTTGCTTTCTGAGAAGAAGGCGTGGATGGCCGGGACAAGCCCGGCCATGACGAAATACTACTCCTGCTCGGCCAAATCCTTGCGGAACGGCGCGGCCGCCGCAAGCTCTTCGCTGGCCGCTTCCACATAAGCCCGCTCGCGCGCCAGATACTCGGCGACCGCCCGGCGCAAGGCCGGGTTGGCGATGAAATGGGCCGAATAGGTGGTGTGCGGCAGGTAGCCGCGCGCCAGTTTGTGCTCGCCTTGCGCGCCGGCCTCGACGCGCACCAGTCTGTGCGCAATCGCGAAGTCGATGGCCTGGTAGTAGCACAGCTCGAAATGCAGGAACGGGTGCTGTTCGACCGCGCCCCAGTTGCGGCCGTACAGCGTGCCGCCGCCGATGAAGTTGATGGCGCCGGCGATCCAGCGCCCGGCGCGCCTGGCCATCACCAGCAAAATGCGGTCGGCCATCGCCGCGCCGGCGAGCGAGAAGAACTCCCGCGTCAGATAAGGCCGGCCCCATTTGCGTGAGCCGGTGTCCATGTAGAAGTCGAAGAAGGCGTCCCACACCGCTTCGGTCAGGTCGGCGCCGGTCAGCCAGTGCACCTCGATGCCGGGCGGCAGCGCGTCCTTGCGCTCGCGGCGGATGGTCTTGCGCTTGCGCGACGACAGCCGGCTGAGGAAATCGTCGAAGCAGGCGTAGCCGTCGTTCTGCCAGTGGAATTGCTGGTCGGTGCGCTGCAGGTAGCCGCGTTGGCCGAGCAGGGTCCATTCGGCCTCGGTCAGGAACGTGACGTGGGCGGACGACAGCTCGCTGGTCTGGGTGATCTCGGCCAGCGCGTCGGCCAGCGCGCCGCGCACGGCGAAGGCCATGGGGCCGGGGCGGGTGAGCAGGCGCGGGCCGGTCACCGGCGTGAACGGCACCGCCACCTGGAGCTTGGGGTAGTAGTCGCCGCCGGCGTGCTCATAGGCCTCGGCCCAGCCCTGGTCGAAGACGTATTCGCCGCGCGAGTGGCTCTTCACGTAGCAGGGCGCGGCGCCGACCAAGGTGCCGTCCTTGGTTTCAGCGAGCAGGTGGCGGGGCTGCCAGCCGGTGCGGCCGCCGACCGAATGTGATTGTTCAAGACTTGATAGAAAGGCGTGTGAAACAAAAGGGTTGTCTGGTTGTCCTCGTGTGGAGGACAATACGGATAAGTTATCCTCAGCCATCGGTTTAAGAGGTGCGTCCGCGCCGCCGGCGCAGGCATCCCAGGCGGCGGCCGGGACCTCGCTCAAGGATTGCGCGATGCGGATACGGACGTCGGTCATCGGGATTTTCTAGCCCGACTTTACGCCCGAAATCGTGAAATCCACCGGCTTTTTCAGCGCCGGCGCGGGCAGACCACGATGTCGAAGCCGGTCGGCGTGCCGTCCCAGTAACGGCCCATCTCGGGGCGGCAGCCGGGCGGGGTCGGATGGCAGCCGGACACGGTGCAGGCAATGTGGGCGGGCGCACGGCGCACCGCCTTCTTCTTGGCGGCCGACAGCGACAGCGCGTGCGCGCCGTCCGGGCCGGCGGCAAAGGCGGCCGGCGCCGCCAGCACGACGGCGGCCGAAAGGGCAAGCGCAAGCGAAAGGGTCCAGGCTCTCATGGTGGTCTCCCCGTCATGCCCCGTGCAAACCTAAGCCCGTACCGGTCCGTACCCAACCGCGGACTGCGCGTGCTCAACACATTCAAGACCTTAGAAAAAAGTGGGGCAGTGATCTCTTCTGCCTGATTCCACAGCTTTCCGCCGCCTCTGCCCCACTGTTCGATTCCGCTTTGGGAATCGAACTACCGCCATCCGTCATGTCTGGTCGGTTGCCGGCGGCTCAGCTTCGGAGGTCGTGGGCACATCAAGAGCAAGCAGCAAATCCTGATATACACCCTCGATAGCTGAAGCCTCTTCGTCGGTGAGCTTGGCGAATTCATTCGCCCGAGCACGTTGAGAGAAGCGGCCCTTGTTCTGGCGTAAGAAGCCCATCATCAAGTCGAAAGTAGCATCGGGCATTTCAATGAACGCTTCGATGCGTTGCCGAGCCTGATCATAGCGCCGCAAATACTCAATTTCGTGTGGCAGCGTCTCCCGAATCGTCTCGACAACGCTGTCCGCGAGGAATTCCGCCTGCCGGGTCGCATCGAAAAACCGGAAAAGGTCGCGCGTTTCATTAAGCACGCGGACATTCAGCGAAGGCGTCGTCTCCCATTCGGTCAGCAGTAATCGAGGTTGTGAGTAGTATTCAAGTGCCAGCCTGTATCGATCGATATGTTTGAGAAATACCGTTGAAACCGGGAAGGTGATCCCTGGAGGATTGAAGCCGCTGCGGGCAAGCATGTGGTGAACGAGCCAGCGATGAATTCTGCCGTTGCCGTCCTCGAAAGGATGAATAAACACGAATCCAAAGGCGGCAGCCGCAGCGGCGGCAATGGGATCGAGCCCGCTTGTCTCGTTGCGGTTCGCGTACTCGACAAGCCCGCCGATCAGGCTCTCAATATCTTCAGGGCGCGCGCTCACATGGTCGGGAATGGGCGCATTTGTGTCACGGTCGCGCCTGCCGACAAATCCGCCTTCGGTTCTCCAGCCCAAATGGGTGAAACGCGCGTCCCCGATGACAAGACGCTGCAAATGCTGCAACTCGTCGCGACTGAGCGGCTGCTTGCCGGCTTCGCCGATCGTCTGCCCCCAGCGCTGAACGCGATCCTGCGGCGGGCGCTCGCCTTCGATCACATATGACGCCTTGGAGTCTTCGAGAAGCAAAAAGGCCGCCGCGCGCGCCATCAGGTCGGGCGCGGTGCGTTGCACGACGCTGCGCGCTTCCGCCGCAAGATTTTGGGCGAGCAGCTTCTCAAGCCGTTCCGACCGCCGGATTAGCGGACAGAACGCAGGCGTGCCCGGCAAGTTATTGCGGACGCGGTAGCGGGTGACGGTCTCTCCTTTGACAGCAAACTGCCGCTTTTCATCGAGGATGCCGACGTAGGGAGCCTTTCCAGCGTCGGGCAGATCGAGCTTTTTGCCTGTCAGCCACTCATACAGAAACCAGATACGGCGGGCGGCCTGGCCGGTCGGCTGCGATCGGACCCATTCTTCGATGACGGCCGGCGGAATGACTTGAAAAAGGGCGTTCAGGACGGCGAGATCGACGCCTTCATGCCGGAGGGCAAAATCGAGATGGGCGCTGATTGTGCCTTCGGGCCGGTAGCGTGGCGTGACGATGTTCCATCGCCCCTCCCGGCGATGCGTATGCTTTTCACCGATTGCCATGAATTCGTCGGGCGGCGGAACGCGCAGGCCGTAGGTGGCGATAAGAGCCGCATAGCCGGCGGGCCGGGAAGCCGGCGGGAGGGGAATGCCGGCTACGGTGGTAATGTGGGCTGGGAGGGCCAAAGGCGCTGTCATCTGAAAACTTCTTACTCGATCTGAAAACTAATTACTATTGAGCCATATCTCTGATTAATAATAACTCAGCCTGAGCTGAAAATCGATTCCTTTCTCTGAAAAACTATAAAAAAATACTATTTATCCTGAAAATCAATAACTTATGAGGCTGATCGATATGCAAAACTGCCCTTCCGGGACAAATTCAACATATAAATCAATCTCCTGAGGCCTGCATAGCCTCCAGCCGCTTCCGGAATTCGTCCCGGTCATAGAGCCGGAACCGGACCTGTTGGCTTGAATGGCGGCAGTCGAGCGACAGCGGGGGAACCGTGGCCCCCTGCCATTCCAGGACTTCCCTGATCGTTCCGCCCATCCGGAGCCAGGGGCGGAGTTACGGCCGCCAGCCCTCGAAGATCATCTGGTCGGCGTAGCGCAGCGCCGCCAGCCGGTCGGCCTCGCTGCGCACGGTCCAGGTCAGCAGCGGCAGGCCGAACAGCCGGCGCGCCACCCAGGGCGCCGCCGCCGGCAGGTCCTTGACGCTGTAGGCGAGGAACTGCGGCCGCGTGCGCGGCGTGTGCGTCAGCCAGGCGAGCGTTCGCTTCTGCGCCGGGGTCAGCGGGTCCCATTCGGCGTGGCTGTAGTGCCGCTCGGCGACGATGCCGCGCACGAGCGTGGGTGCGACCGCGCGGACGGTTTCGATCGCGGCCGGGTCGAACGACATCACCGCCGCCGGCCCGGCATAGCCGGCCAGCACCTGCGCGGTGCGTTGCGCCAGCCGGGTGTCGCCGTCGAACCGGCTCTTGATCTCGACCACCAGCGGCACGCGGCCGGCGGTGAGGGCGCACAATTCGCCGAGCGTCAGCATGCGGTCGGCGGTCTGCTTGAAGGCGACGGCCTTGAGCGCCGCCGCCGTCATGTCGATGAGCCGGCCGCGGCCGTCGGTGAGGCGGCCGAGCGCGTCGTCGTGATGCACCATGGCCTCGCCGTCGCCGCTCAGCTGCACGTCGCACTCGATGCCGTAGGCGCCGTCGATGGCCGCGGCGAAGGCCGAGCGCGTGTTCTCGACCACGCCGGCCGCGGCGTCATGCAGCCCGCGATGGGC
>CAYJPU010000229.1:4595-5056 GCA_964372105.1 uncultured Undibacter sp. | reverse complement strand
GGCCGCCGCAGCACCAGCGTCATCCAGCCGTCGAGCGGAAAGCGCTTCTCCAGCCTGAGGCCTTGCGCGCGATAGGCGGCGAGTGCGGCATTGGCGTGGCTTGGCAACAGGCCGGACAGCACCACGCGCGCGCCGGGCGCGGCGAGCCGCGCCAGCGGCCGCGCCATGCGCATCAGCGGGCCTAACAGAATATTGGCGAAGATCAGGTCGTAGGGGCCGGGTGCGGTGAGGGCGCGGGTCTGCGCGCCGGCCGCGCAGATGAACGTGATCAGCGGCGCGACGTGGTTGAGCCGCGCATTGCCGCGCGCCGCGTGCACCGCCACCGGATCGATGTCGCTGGCGACGACCTGCGTGCGCAGCCGCTTGGCGGCGGCGAAGGCCAGCACGCCCGAGCCGGTGCCGATGTCGAGGATTTTCTTTTTATCCCTCCCCTGAAAGGGAAGGGTCGAACCGCCGAAGGC
>CAYJPU010000229.1:3525-4585 GCA_964372105.1 uncultured Undibacter sp. | reverse complement strand
CACCCCCCCCCCGCCGCCGCGGGGCCCGTTGTCGATTTTTTTTTTTTAACCCCCCCCCCCACGGGGGAGGGTCGAACCGCCTTCGGCGGTTCGGGGTGGGGTCCTTTTTTTATTGACCCCCACCCGGCTCGCTGCGCTCGCCACCCTCCCCCTTGCAGGGGGAGGGATAAGAGAGCGGTGCCATCTCTTCGCCAGATCGTCGAACGCCAGCAGGCAGCCGCGCGTGGTGCCGTGGTGGCCGGTGCCGAAGGCCAGCGCCGCCTCGATCTCGATGCCGAGCGCGTTCGGCTTGACGCGGCCGCGGTCATGCGCGCCGTGGACGATGAAACGGCCGGCCGGCACCGGCTTCAACCCTTCGAGGCTCTGTGCGACCCAGTCGGCCGACGCCACCGCTTCGAAGGTGAGCGCCTGCGCGGCGGCGTCGCCGGCGGAAAGCCGCACCAGGTCGCGCACGGTGGCTTCGTCCGGCGGCTTGCGGAAATGGATTGCCACCTGCCACTGGCCGTCGTCGCCTTCGAAGGCGGCGCAGGCGGTGTCCTCGGCGTCCAGGCTTTCACCGAGATAGGAGGCGAGGCGGCGGGCGGGTTTTTCGTCGCACAGCAGGCGGACGACGGTGGTCGCAGGATCGGTCATGGCCGCAGACGTTCGCCCGTCGCATGGCTGCGTGCAATGGCTATGCAGCGTCCACGACCGTAGAAATCCCCAGATGATGCAACTAGTGGCGCTTGAAATACTGCACTTCGCGCTCGTGCTGCACGGCCGCCTTCCGCGTATTGAAAGTGCCGAGGTTGCGGCGCTTGCCGGTCTTCGGGTTTTTCTTGCGCGAATAGAGCCGGTACTTGCCGCCGGCGAGCTTGCGGATCACGGGCTAAGCCTCCATGCCGATCGTGGCGCGACGTCAAGCGTGTGGCGGCGCGACCGCTTCCGGCTCACCAGCCGAACGGAAAGGGGAAGGGCGCGCTGCGATAGATCCGGCGCTCGACGAAAGGCCGCTCGCGATAATAATAGCGCGGCCCGTCATTGTATTCGCGCCAGCCGCGCACCTCGCGCTGACGCCGCG
>CAYJPU010000229.1:1635-3425 GCA_964372105.1 uncultured Undibacter sp. | reverse complement strand
TTGGCCATCTTCTGCTGCCTCACCAGGCCCCAAAGGGTGGCGGCATTGGTGCGCGACAGCCGCACGCAGCCGTGCGAGGCCGGCTTGCCGAGGTTCTTCGCGTCGAAGGTGCCGTGGATGGCGTGCCCTTCCTGCGTGAAGAAGATGGAAAAGGGCATGGGCGCGTCGTCCCACTCGCGACTGAAATGGTCCCGCTCCATGCGGAACGGCTTGTACTCGCCGGCCGGCGTGTCGTAGCCGGACTGGCCGGTCGACACCGGCCACTCGTGGAGCGGTTCGCCGTCCACGCTGACGGTCATCTTCTGCGCTGCTTTGTCGATTTCGATGAGCAGGGCGGCGCGCGCGGGCGCGGCGGCAACGAGCGGCACGACAACGAGCGCCGCGAGGCCCGCGGCGGCGAGCAGGCAAAGGTGGCGGAGACGCATGGACAAACTCCAGAACCCGGCCCTGATGAAACAAAGCATAGCACGCACCGGGGCGGGAAGAAGGCAGATCACGGACTTTTCAATGCCTTAGAGCTAAAGACGCTCCGCCGCAGGGCTGTACCACCGACGGTATTCGACTTCGCGCCGGAAAGGGCGCAGGGTCCGGCTCGACCGAAACGCCAGCGCAAGGCGGCCGGGCCTTCTCACCAACTCAACCTATTTCAAACGACCGGAACCCATCCGGGTATCCGTTGCCCTCGCACCGGCGCCTCCGCCGGGCGAAAGGAAAGCCCATGAACCTGCCTCCGATCCTGCAAGGCGAATCCCTCACGCGGCTTCTACAGGGCGCCGTCGCTGGCGCCGTCGTCACCATGGTCGTCGGCTTCGGCTGGGGCGGCTGGCAACTGCAGAGCAAGGCCCAGAAGACGGCGGACACCGCCGTCAGCAGCGCGGTGGTCGCGGCGCTGGCGCCGATCTGCGCCGAGAAATTCCAGCGCGCGGCCGACAGCCAGGCGACGCTGGTCAAGCTGAAGGCGACCGACAGCTGGAAGCAGGACACCTTCGTCACCGCCGGCGGCTGGGCGACTTTCCCCGGCAGCGAGCCGAACCGCAACGTGGCCGAAGCCTGCGCGAAGATTCTGAGCGATCTGAAGTAAGACGCGCCTTCGCCCTCTCCCCGTCAAAAAGGGAGAGGGTGAAGCGCCTAGTGCTTCCGCGCGTCGACGCGGAAGCCGACGATGGTTTGCTCGCCTAGCGCCTTGGCGGCTTCCAGCCGGTGCAGGCCCTCGACCAGCACGAAGCGCGCGCCGTCGGCCCGCACCAGGATCGGCGTCGTCTGGCCGTCGGTCAGCATGCTCTGCGCGATCTCGTCGACGCGTTTCTGATCGAGCGTCAGGCGCCGCTTGGTCGGTACATAGATATTGGTAATCGTGAAGTTCTCACGTTTCATCATGATAGGAACTAGTTACCATACTTTCGTCTTTTCTTGCGCCAGAAAAACCGGCGCGCGATTATGCGGGCCTGCTGTTGCAACGAGCAAAGGCCACGCCGTGCCGCCGAAAATCCCGACCCGCACCGATGCCTATGTCGCCTGCGCCTGCGGCGGCACCATGGGCATCGTGACGGTGGAACCGATCCCGGGCAGGCCGGACTTCATGCGGCACACCTATCATTGCCGGGACTGCGGCAAGGACGCGACGTTCGACGTCGCCAAGAAGGGCGTCGCCGCCAAGACAGCGAGCAAGACAGCGAGCAAGGCTGCGAGCAAGTCTGCGAGCAAGACAGCGAGCAAGTCTGCGGCGAAAACCGTCGCCGCCAAGAAGACCCGGCGCTAGGCTCGCGGCCGGCGCGGTGCTGGCGCGCAGG
>CAYJPU010000229.1:0-1535 GCA_964372105.1 uncultured Undibacter sp. | reverse complement strand
GCCGCCAAGAAGACCCGGCGCTAGGCTCGCGGCCGGCGCGGTGCTGGCGCGCAGGCCTTAAGCGGCCGCGCTCACATCAGCGGCTTGCCGCGCACGTCGATCGCCTTCTCGATTTTGACCAGCACGCCGATGCCGGCATCCGCCCCGACGTGGGTCTGCTCGCGCGGCACCAGCAGCGAGAAGATCCTGTCGTGCACCGGGCCCGCCTCGTGCAGCTCGACGGTGCCGAAGAAGCGCAGGAAGCCTGAGTCGAGCACGCCGTCGCGCTGCGCCTTGAAGTTGGCGTACATGACGCACACGCGGCTGTCGTGGCCGAGGTTCTCCAGCACGGCGCGCTTGGAGCGCTCCCACCAGGCGAGATGCGCGTCGTCGTAGACCACCATGCTGCCCTTGGGCGTGAGGTTCGGCCCGTTCGGTCCTGACGTTGCGACCAGGCACGGATAGCCGTCGTCCCAGGCGTTGCGGATCAGGGTCTTGATGGTGTCGGAGAGCGGCATGGCGGACCTTTCTTCACCTCGCCCCGCGTGCGGGGAGAGGTCGATTTCCGAGCATAACGAGGAAATCGGGTGAGGGGGCTTATCCACGAGTCTGAGCTTATCGAAAAGCCTCTCAATTCCCCAAGGTCAGCACCCAATACTTGCGGCCGTTGTCGCCGGTGGCCGAGGCGAGGCCGTACGAGGCGACGCCCTTCATCAGCATGTTGCGGCGGTGGCCGGCCGACTTCGCCCAATAACGGAACGCGCAATCGGCCGTGTCGCAGCCGACCAGCACGTTCTCCGCCGCGGTCGAGGCGATGCCGTCCATGCGCGCGCGGAAACCCTTGTGGTCGAGCGTCCGGCGCCGCGCCAGGTCGTGCGCGTGGCTGTAGGCGGCGCCGGCAAGCGTCGAGCTTGAAGAGAGCGGCGGCAGCTTGTGCTGGGCGCGGAAGGAATTGAGGTCGAGCGCGCGCGCGGGGGTGGCGGCCGCGAGCGCGGCGGCGAGGCCGAGACCGAGGGCGATGATCATGCGCATAGGTGGTTTTCTCCCCGATGCCTCTCGACACTATCATAGCCGCCTGTGCGCCGGCCATGCGCGGCCGATGGGCCAATGCCGTCTGGTGCCTGCCTACCAATGCGTGGCGCGCTTTTCGGGTTAGATTACGACCTGCGCCGTGGCACGCGCCGTCACACAGGGTCGAGTCATGTCGTTCCGTGTTGTGTTTCTTGCCGTCCTGGCGGTCGCGCTCGTCAACGTGATTTTCGGGCTGTACTGGCCGTCGGCGCCGGTCGCGCCGGCGCCGAAGGTCGTTGCCACCGCGCCGACGGTGGCGGGCCCGGCCCGTGAGGCGACGCCCGCCCAGCCCGTTGTCGTGCCGGCGGAGAGCAGCAACGCGCCGGTGTTGCCGGACGGTGCGGACGGCGCGCGTGCGCCACTGGCGCAGGCGCCGCCGCCGCCCAACTGCAACGTGGAGGCCTGCGAGGCGGCGTACCGGTCGTTCCGCGCGTCGGATTGCACCTATCAGCCGACGCGCGGCGAGCGGCGGCTGTGCACGAAGA
>CAYJPU010000228.1:3079-5059 GCA_964372105.1 uncultured Undibacter sp. | reverse complement strand
TTCATCTTCCTGCTGTACTTCTCGGCGCCGGCCTATGCGGCGTTCTCGAAGCTGGAGGTGTACACCAACATCATCGGGGCGAACGTCAGCAATCTCAAACCCTGGATTTTCACCTGGGGCGAACTCGGCCTGATCCAGATCTGCGGCAAGAACGCTGCCAACATCGATACGATCGTGGCCGCGTGTAAGGCGATTGCCGGCCATACCGGCGTCGTGCGGTTGCAGGACTTCGTGATCAATACGGACGTCATCGTGCTCTCCACGCCGGAGATCGCGGGCTTGCCGTATGTGATCACTGGTCTGGTCGCCGCGGGCGGTCTGGCGGCCGCGCTCTCGACCGCCGACGGCCTGCTGCTGGCCATCGCCAACGCCCTGTCCCATGACGTCTACTACAAGATGATCGATCCCAACGCGCCAACCGTCCGCCGGCTCACCGTGGCCCGCGGACTGTTGTTCGTGGTGGCGGTGATCGCGGCGTACCTGGCGTCCACCAAGCCGGGCGACATCCTGGCCATGGTCGGCTGGGCGTTCTCGCTCGCCATGGCGGGCAACTTCCCGGCGCTGATCATGGGCGTCTGGTGGAAGCGCACGACGACGGCAGGCGCTGTCGCCGGCATGATCGCCGGCTTCGGCCTCTGCCTGTTCTACCTCGTCGTCAGCCGGTACTTCCCCGGCTTCGGCGTGAAGTATGCGGGCATGACCTCGCTGCTCAACCCGGTCACGGGGGCGCCGCTGGTCGACATCGCCAAGGCCATGGCGCTGCCGAATGCCATGGATGCTCTGCCGACACTGGCCCATCCGCTGGCGAACAAGGTCGGCTGGTTCAACCTGAACAACATCGCCTGCGGCTTGCTGGGCATGCCGTTCGGGTTCCTGGTGATCTACGTGGTCAGTCTGATCACGCCGGAACCGTCGAAGGAAATGCAGGCTTACGTGGACGAAATCCGCAAGCCGCGTGGCCGGACGGTTCTCCAAGAAAAGACCTGATCGGCTCGCACCGATCTGGTTGGAGCGGGGCCCTGCGGGGCCCCGCTTTTTTTCGACAGCCCAATACGCTAGCGTCAGTCGACTGGAGACTTTTGCAAAGGCGCCTCGGCTGACGCGCGCTTTCGCAAGTTTCTCAAAAAGGTGAAGCCTCGTGACCTCCGCCAATCCGCTGCTCGCGTCCTGGCTCTATCTGGCGCCGAACTTCATCCTGGCGGCGCTGATGTACACGCTGCTTGGGCGCGCGCTGCTCGGGTTGTTCGTGCCGCCCGACTCGCAGAATTACATCTGGCGCTTCTTCTGCCGCGTCACGGACCCGGTGGTCGCGCTCGTCGCACTGGTCACGCCGAAGGCGGCGGTGCCGGTGGTGATCTGGCTGATGGGCGTGGTCTGGCTGTTCTGGCTGCGGGTCGGACTCTTGTACGTGTTCCTGCTCATGAGTCCGAAGGTCGGGTGATCGCCATGAACCGCAACATCTACTACATCGGCATCGCCTTCTTCGGCATGGTCAACGGCATCTTCAATCAGACTGCGCTGCTGTTCGCCCTCATCCACGTGCAAGTCCTGGCCCCGTCGCTGCTGTTCGGCAGCGTCTCGCTCACCTTGATGTTTTCTTCGCTGATGGTCTCGACCGCGACCATCATCATCGCCGGCATCCCGGCCGCGATTTACGAGCGCTTCATCGGCGCCAAGGACGATTCGACCTTGGCCTCGCTCTGGATCTGGCTCGCCGGTACCGCGCTGCTGACGCTGCCGGCCATGGGCAATTTTATCGAATTCGGGCTGTAGCGGCAGGCGACCGGACCACGTCGGCCGCGCCGGTGTTCGGCAAAAGCCCGGACGCCGGCGCCGCACAATTTTGCCAAATTTCCGGCATTGTCTCTGGCATGGCGTTTGCATTTTCCGTCGGGGGGACCGGCAGGAGATGGCCATGTTACCTTGCGAACGTTTCGCCTGCTTCACCTTGACCCGCGACTCGCTGTTCGTGGCGCTGGC
>CAYJPU010000228.1:0-2979 GCA_964372105.1 uncultured Undibacter sp. | reverse complement strand
GACCGGCACATGCTCGAGGGCGGCATGGAGGAAATGCGGCGGATCGCGTTCGAGACGGTGCAGCGGGCCTGCCTGTTCGGCACACTGGCGATTTTCTGCACCATGGTCGGCATGTCGTTCGAGCCGCGGCTCGCGTTTCAGGCCGGCGGCACCATGACCACGTTGATGGCAGGCATCCTCGTCTACAAGGCGCGGGAAGCGCTCACCAAGGACTACCGCCGCACCGAGATGTGGCTCTATCTGCCGAAGGACAACCGGCCGCCCGAATCCCATGCGCAATGGGCGAGCGCGACGGTGCTGCGCGAAACCTATCTGACGTTTGCCTTGTGGACGTCGGCGATCGCCATCGCGATGTGGGTGATTGCGCTGCTGTTCTCGCTGGCGGGCCTGTGAGGCCTATTTCCTGCTGCCGACGAACTGGAAGATGACCTCGCGGCTGTGCGGCCGCGCGCGGTGCTCGGCCAGGTAAAGCCCCTGCCAGGTGCCGAGGCCGAGGCGGCCGCGCGTCACCGGCACGTGCAGCGAAACGCCGTTCAGCATCGCCTTGACGTGCGCGGGCATGTCGTCCGGCCCTTCGGTGTCGTGCACCCAGGGCGCGTCCTGCGGCGCCAGCCGGTCGAGCGCGGTGACGAGGTCGCGCTGCACGTCGGGGTCGGCGTTCTCCTGGATGACGAGCGAGGCCGACGTGTGGCGCAGATAGACCAGCAGCACGCCCTCGCCGGCCCCGCTCCGCGCGACGAAGTCGGCGGCCTCGGCGGTGATCTCGGTGAAGCCCACGCCCGGCGTCTCGACGCGCAAGGTGGCGCCGGCCATGAGCTTGGGGACGACGGTGACGATGCTCGACAGTGTGCCGGCCATGCGGGTCAGAGCGTCGTCCGGTCGGGCTGGCTCTTGCGCGACAGGTCCTTGCGGAGATTGCCTATCATGTCGACCAGCCGGT
This sequence comes from uncultured Undibacter sp., assembly GCA_964372105.1. Lineage (GTDB taxonomy): Bacteria > Pseudomonadota > Alphaproteobacteria > Rhizobiales > Xanthobacteraceae > Pseudolabrys. Next base: position 2,039 of record CAYJPU010000228.1, on the reverse strand, counting down.
CCCAGGCCCGCTGCAGCGCCGCGGTGGCGCGGTCGACGTCCTCCTGGGTCGGCAGCTTGATGACGGGCTCGCCGTCCTTGCCGGGCGGCCGCGGCGCCAGCTCCGCCGGCGGGCGCGGTGACGATGGCGGCTCGCGCAAGGCCGCCAGCTCGCGCCTGAGGCCCGCGACCTCGTCCTGCAGGCGGCCGATCTCCTTCTCGAGCGCGGTACGCTCCTCCGGGACGGCTTCGCAGGTCCAGCCGGCGCTCCGCGCCGTGCAATAAGCGACCTGGCCGGTCTGCGCGTCCAGACGCAGGAAGCCGTCCTTGCTGCGCTCGAAGGTAAACCGCGCCGGCGGCAGCGGGGCCGGTGCCTGGGCCGGTGCCGGCACGGGGTTTTGAGCCTGCACCGGCGGCGGCGCCGGCTCCCCCTCAACGGCCGGCGGCGACGGCGGTACGGCCGGCGTCGCGTCCTGCACCAGCAGAATGCGGGGCTCCGCCAGCGTCGCGCCAACGCCGAGCGCGAAGACGAAGCCGATGGCGAGCACGGCGATCCGCATGGCGGTATCCTTCTCACTTTCCAGCACCGGAACGCAGGCGACCCTAGCACCCCCGGCCGGCCGGCTGAACGGCCTTGCGCGCGCTTGGCTGTTGATGACCCTGCCGCACTGCACGCGACGCTTTGTCCGCCGGTCGAAAATTCCGGGTTTTTTACACTGAATCAAACACTTATACCGCAACTGCGGTTCCTTGACTCAGGGGTACTCGATCAGTATGGTCCGCGCGGCTTTTAGGGCGGCGGGACAAAAGCGAAGCCTGAATTGCACGCGGGTCGAAAGCATGGCTGACGGCACGCGAGGCACAGGCGACCGCAAAGAACCGCCGGACGACGAGGCTGCTCTCTCCGCGAGGCTCCAGCGTCTCGGCGACCGGCTCACGCAAGTGAACCGGCCAACCAAAAACGGCACCGGTCCTCGTCAGGCCACCGATACCTCGGCAATCGCCCGCGGTTTCCGGCTGTCGACCGAGCTGGTTGCGGGCGTCCTGGTGGGTGCGGCGATCGGCTGGCTGCTGGACAAGTGGCTCGGCATATCGCCGTGGGGGCTCATTGTGTTTCTACTGCTCGGCTTCGCCGCCGGCGTGCTCAACGTGATGCGGGCGGCCGGAATTGTTCAAGATCCGACTGTGAACGACTAGATCCATGGCCACCGACCCAATTCATCAGTTTCAGATCGTCAACTTCTTTCCGGTCGCCAAGATCGGAAACACCGAGATCGCGTTCACCAATTCGGCCGCCTACATGGTGGCCGCGGTGGCGGTCATTTCGATCTTCCTGATCGCCGGCGCCGGCCGCCGCGCCCTCGTGCCCGGCCGCGTCCAGTCGGTCGCCGAGCTGACCTACGAATTCGTCGCCAGTACGATCAAAAGCACCGCCGGCCATGAAGGGATGAAGTTCTTCCCCTTCGTGTTCACGCTGTTCACCTTCATCCTGACGGTGAACATCATTGGCCTCATTCCCTACACCTTCACCGTCACCACCCACATCGTCATCACCGCGACCTTGGCGCTGTCGGTGTTCCTGACCGTGCTGGTCTACGGTTTCTGGAAGAACGGGCTGCACTTCTTCAACCTGTTCGTGCCCAAGGGCATTCCGATCTACATCCTGCCGCTGATCGTGTTCATCGAGGTGCTGTCGTTCCTGTCGCGCCCGATCTCGCACTCAGTGCGTCTGTTCGCCAACATGCTGGCCGGCCACATCACGCTGAAGGTGTTCGCGAGCTTCATCACGCTCCTGGGCGGCGCCGGCATCTTCGGCATCGTCGGGGCGACGCTGCCGCTGGCGCTCGTCGTCGCGCTCACCGCGCTCGAGCTCTTGGTGGCGTTCCTGCAGGCTTACGTCTTCGCCATCCTCACCTGCATCTATCTCAACGATGCTATTCACCCGGGCCACTGACGCCCGTCTAACCTAAAAGGAGTCTTCCATGGATCCCATCGCAGCAAAGTACATCGGTGCCGGCATTGCCTGCATCGGCATGGGCGGCGCCGGCGTCGGCGTGGGCG
>CAYJPU010000227.1:0-5130 GCA_964372105.1 uncultured Undibacter sp. | reverse complement strand
CCGACCCGCGCCCCGTCGGCCACCACGGTCGACGACACGGTGCTGCCGTTCGAGGTGGCCAAGCTCGGCCTGCGCGGCCGCGTGGTCCGGCTCGGGCCCGTCGTCGACGAGATTCTGGAAAAGCACGCCTATCCGCAGCCGGTGGCGAAGCTCCTGGGCGAGGCCCTGGTGCTGACCGTCATGCTCGGCTCGGCCTTGAAGATCGAAGGCCGCTTCATCCTGCAGACGCAGGGCGACGGCCCCGTGCGCATGCTGGTGGTCGACTTCATGACCCCCAACAAGGTGCGGGCCTGCGCGCGCTTCGACAAGGATCGCTTGGCGGAAGCCATTGCGGCCGGCAAGACCGACGGCGGCGCGCTGCTCGGCCAAGGCCATCTCGCGATGACCATCGACCAGGGTCCCGACATGAGCCGCTACCAGGGCCTGGTGGCGCTCGACGGCGGCACGCTGGAAGACGCCGCGCATGAATACTTCCTGCGCTCCGAGCAGATCCCGACGCGGGTGCGGCTCGCGGTGGCGGAGGAACTGCGCGCGGCTGCGGGTGGCGCCAGCCATCGCTGGCGCGCGGGCGGCATCATGCTTCAGTTTTTGCCGAAGTCGCCGGATCGCGCGCGCGTCGCCGATCTCGATCCCGGCGATGCGCCGGAGGGCATGGAACTGCCGACGGTCGAGGAAGACGACGCCTGGATCGAAGGCCGCGCTTTGGTCGAGACCGTCGAGGATGTCGAGTTGATCGATCCGGACGTGTCGAGCGAGCGGCTGGTCTACCGGCTGTTCCACGAGCCGGGGGTGCGCGTGTTCAACGCCACCGACGTGCGCGCGGAATGCTCGTGCTCGCGCGACGCCGTCGAATCCATGCTCAAGAGCTTCTCGCAGGACGACCGCGACCACATGGTCGAGGACGGCAAAATCTCCGTCACCTGCGAGTTCTGCAGCGCGAACTACCAGTTCGTGCCCGCCGACGTCGGCGCCAACGAAAGCTGATACACCGCGTCGTCCGCGCATGGCGGGCGGCGCGGATATTCTTTTGCTATCATCGCCGCCGATGCGGTCGATTCTCGTCGTCATCTTCATGCTCTTGCCGGCGGCTGCTTTCGGGCAAAGCTGCTCGCAGCCGCTTGCCAGCGCCAACAAGCTGGTGCTCGTCGTCGCCGATACGCTGTCGAGCAACACCGCGCAACTGCAGCGCTTCACGCGCGCGTCGCCGCAATCGCCATGGCAAGCGGACGGCGGCGGCTTGACCGCGCTCGTCGGCCGCAACGGCATGGCCTGGGGCTATGCGTTCCGCGGCCACGCGCGGCCGGGCGAACCGGTCAAGACCGAGGGCGACAAACGCGCACCGGCCGGTTTTTACCGCATCGGCAGCAGCTTCGGCTTCGCGGCGTCGGCACGCCCCGGCCATCTGCACATCCGCGAAGGCACCGTCTGCGTCGATGACGCGGCCTCGTCCGCCTACAACACCATCAGCTCGCGCACGCGCGTCGGGCCCAAGGTGCATGGCGAGAACATGTGGCGCGTGCCGGATTACCGGCATGGGCTTCTGGTCGATTACCCGAGCAGCCGGGCCGCGCGCGGCGGCTCGTGCATCTTCATCCATCTCTGGATGCCGAATAAGACCGGCACCGGCGGCTGTGTGGCGTTGTCCGAGCCGCAGCTCACGCGCCTGCAGGACTTCGCGCAAGGCGGTGCGGTGCTCGCCGTGCTGCCGCGGCAGGCATTGGACCGGTTCAAAGGCTGCCTGCCTTAATTCAGCGGGTCTCAGTTGATCGTCCGCACCGTGAAGGATGAATCGAGCGAGAAGGCGGGGATCTCGATGTCGAAATGTTCGCCCGCCTGCGTCACCATGCCGTAGCTGCCGGCCATGAAGCCGGACGGTGTCGGTAGCGGAACGCCGCTGGTGTATTCGTACGATTCGCCCGGCTTGAGCACCGGCTCTTCGCCCACCACGCCCGGTCCGCGCACCTCCTGCAACCGGCCTTGCGCGTCGGTGATGCGCCAATGGCGGGTTTTGAGCTGCACGGTCTCATCACCGAGATTTGTAATGTCGATCGTATAGGCCCAGAAATAATAGCCGTTGTTCGGTGACGACCGCTCGGTAACAAAGCGGGGCGTCACCGTGACCTCGATCTTGCGGGTAACGGCGCGATACATCTATCTATGAACCTTGTATCTAGGAACCTTGTATCTATGAACCTTGCGGAATCTGAGGCGCCTGGACTTGCTTATCCGGCCCGCGCCGGATTATGAACGAAAGACCCCGCGAAAGAAACGCCGTCCATGGCCCCGGTTAAGACCGAACGCGACCTTCGGCTGGATTTGTTCCGTGGCCTGGCCCTCTGGCTGATCTTCCTCGACCACATTCCGTCCAATGCGGTGAGCTGGATCACCATCCGCAATTACGGGTTCAGCGACGCCACCGAGATATTCGTCTTCATCTCCGGCTACACCGCGGCCTTCGTCTATGGCCGTGCCATGCAGCTGACCAGCTTCGTGGTGGCGGGCGCGCGCGTCATGAAGCGCGCCTGGCAGATCTATGTCGCGCACGTGTTCCTGTTCGCGATCTATCTCGCCGAGATTTCCTATATCGCGCAGAGCTTCGACAACCCGCTCTTCACCGAAGAGATGGGCGTGCTGGACTTCCTCAAGAACCCGGACGTCACCATCCTTCAGGCGCTGCTCCTGAAGTTCAAGCCGGTGAACATGGATGTGCTGCCGCTCTATATCGTGCTGCTGCTCGGCTTTGCGCCGATGCTGTGGCTGTTGTTGCGGGCGCCGTCGCTGGCGCTGATCGCGTCGGCCGGGCTCTACTCGGCGACATGGCTGTTCGGATGGAATTTCCCGGCCTATCCGAGCGGCGGTTGGGCGTTCAATCCGCTGGCCTGGCAATTGCTGTTTATCTTCGGCGCCTGGTGCGCGCTCGGCGGCGCCCGCAATCTCGGGCGCTGGATGAATTCACGATGGCTGGTGGGACTCGCCTTCGCCTATCTGGGATTCGCGTTCTTCATCGCGATGACCTGGTATTTCCCGCGGCTCGGCGCCTACGTGCCGAAGATCGTCGGTGAGGTGATCTATCCGATCGACAAGGCCAATCTCGATGTCCTGCGCATATTGCACTTCCTGTCGCTGGCGGTGATCACCGTCTACTTCGTGCCGCGCGACTGGCCGGCCTTGCGCTCGCGCGTGTTCTGGCCGGCGATCGTCTGCGGCCAGCATTCGCTCGAGGTTTTCTGCCTAGGCGTCTTCCTGTCGTTCGCCGGCCACTTCGTGTTCACCGAAGTCTCCAACCGAGTGCTGGTCCAGGTGATCGTGAGCCTGATCGGCATTCTCGTCATGGTTGGGGCGGCGGCTGTGCTTTCATGGTACAAGAGGGTGGAGCGACAAGGACCGCGGCCGCCTTCGACCAAGCCGGGCTATGCGGGGGGCGACGCATGACGGGGCGTGTACTACTCCTGCTGGCAGCGCTGCTGGTGGCTGGGCCGGTCAAGGCTGAGACCTTGATCGAGCATCCGGCCGAATGCCGCGTGGCCCAGCATCTGGTCGAAAACAGCATGCCGCTGCCGCGGGTGCGCGCGGCGATCACCCGCAAACAGCTGCCAATCCTGGTGCTGGGCACCGGTTCGTCGGTGCTGCCCCTGAGCTCCAGCGGCGTTCAGAACGCGTATCCGATGCGGCTCCGGGATGCCCTGGCCGAAAAGCTGCCCGACGTCGCCGTCACCCTGACCACGGATGTGAAAATCCGCCGGACGGCGGCGGACATGGTCAACGAATTGCCGGCGGCGTTGGCGGCGGCCAAGCCAGCGCTCCTGGTCTGGCAAACCGGCACCTACGACGCCCTGCGGGGTATCGAGCCGGACCAGTTTACGCAGGCGCTCGATAAGGGCATCAAACTGGCGCACAAAGCCGATGCCGACGTCATTTTGGTCAATTCCCAGTACAGCCCCCGCACCGAATCCATTATCGCTCTCGGCGGCTACTCCGAAAGTATGCGCTGGGTTGCAGTGCAGCAAGAAGTCCCCGTGTTCGACCGCTTCAGCATCATGAAGCTGTGGGGGGATCTGGGAACTTTCGATTTATATTCGGCCACTAAAAAACTTGACATGGCCGAGCGTGTTCATGCTTGCATTGGCCGGCTGCTGGCCGATCTCGTGGCCGAGGCGGCCAAACCAGAGGCGCCACCGGAGCAAGGTGGCCGGTAGCGCAAGGCGGCAAGTCATCTAAGGCGGCGAGTCGTCTGCCGACGGTAATTTTCTAAAGGCGGTCTTCGAACGTACTGCTCTTGAGGCTCTGGGGGCCGATTGCGCAGAGTGCCAGCCGGGGCCGGGGAGTAGCATTTTGCAAGGTCACGCTTTTCTTCGACGCGCGCTGAAGCCTTTGGCTGTTGCGGCGTTGCTCGCCGGCTTGATGCCCTCGACCGTGCTCGCCGATCAGGCGTCGCCGCCCTGCAACAATCCCGACGAACTCACCCGCCTGGCCGCCCCGCTGTCACGGGTCGCGCGCCGCATCGCCGCCGGTCAGCCGATCACCATCGTCGCCATCGGTTCGTCGTCAACGGCCGGCGCCGGCGCGAGCTCGCCCGCCGGCAGTTATCCGAGCCGGCTCGAGGTTGAGCTCAGAAACCAATTTCGCGGCCATGCAGTCAGAGTCATCAACCGCGGCGCGAACGGCGAGGAAATCGCCGACATGCTCAAGCGCTTCGACGAGGCGGTCGTGGCCAGCAAGCCCGATCTCGTCTTGTGGCAGCTCGGCACCAATTCGGTGATCCGCGACCACAGCGTCGGCGGTCACGGCGCGCTCATCCGCGCCGGCATCAGGAAGGTACGCGCCATCGGCGCCGACATGGTGCTGATCGATCCGCAGTACGCGCCCAAGGTCATCGTCAAGCCCGACGCCGAGCGCATGGTCGAATTCCTGGCCGCCATCGCCAAGCAGGAGAACGTCGATCTGTTCCGCCGCTACGACGTGATGAAGCGCTGGCATCAGGTCGAGCGGATCGGCTTCGACGCGTTCGTAGCGCCCGACGGGCTGCACCTCAACGACTGGAGCTATGCCTGCATGGCCAAGTGCCTTGGGGCTGCGATCGCCGAAGCCGCGCAGCGGCCGGTGATGTCGGCGACCGCGTATCCGCACTAG
>CAYJPU010000226.1:1716-5227 GCA_964372105.1 uncultured Undibacter sp. | reverse complement strand
AGCCGGCCTCGCGCCACGTGCAGGTCGCCGAAATGGTGATCGAGAAGGCCAAGCGTCTGGTCGAGCACCAGCGCGACGTCGTGATCCTGCTCGACTCGATCACCCGCTTGGGCCGCGCCTACAACACCGTGGTGCCGTCGTCCGGCAAGGTGCTGACCGGCGGCGTCGATGCCAACGCGCTGCAACGGCCGAAGCGCTTCTTCGGCGCCGCGCGCAACATCGAGGAAGGCGGCTCGCTTACCATCATCGCCACCGCGCTGATCGACACCGGCAGCCGCATGGACGAAGTGATCTTCGAAGAGTTCAAGGGCACCGGTAACTCCGAGCTCATCCTCGACCGCAAGGTGGCCGACAAGCGCACCTTCCCGGCGATCGACATCACCCGCTCCGGCACCCGCAAGGAAGAGCTGCTCACCGACGCGAAGGTGCTCAAGAAGATGTACGTCCTGCGCCGCATCCTCAATCCGATGGGCACCATGGACGCCATCGACTTCCTGCTCGACAAGCTGCGCAACACCAAGAGCAACGACGAGTTCTTCGAGTCGATGAATACATAACGCCCTTCGTTGTCATGGCCGGGCTTGTCCCGGCCCGGTGATGACAGGGTAGCTTCATGGCCGGGCCTCGCGCCCGGCCATTTTCATTTTGTGGTGCGGTCGTAGCCCTCATCCTGAGGAGCATCGCGGAGCGATGCGTCTCGAAGGATGAGGGCGAAATGTTCGAGGCGGTTTGGCCGGCCTCTCCTTCGAGACGCGCGCCTGTCGGCGCGCTCCTCAGGATGAGGCCGGGCGGAGCGCAGTGTCCGGGACAAGCCCGGCCATGACAAATAAAGAGCTGTGTCTTTAGTTTCCGGTCGGCATCGGCGCGAGGAACAGCACGCGTAAATCGGCTTCGGGGCTGAACTTGTCCTTCGACAGCGTGAAGGTCGTCGGCCCCGCGCGGCGGACGCCCTCGCCGCAGAACGACACCAGGACGTCCGGCGAGCCCTTGTCCACGGTCAGCTCGAAACGGCCGATGGGGCCCAGCCAGTTGCCGGCGGTGGTGAGCACGTATTTCAGCTCGGTGCCGGCCAGAATTTCATTCGGCGCTTTTTGCAAGCGCGTTTGCGCGCTGCGGACGAAACCCGGATCCATGCAGTAGCCCTGCCGCATGTCTGCCGATTCCAGCTCCGACTTCGTGAAGAAGAACTGCCGCGGCACCGGCCGGTAGCGGTGCGTGACCTCGATGGTCTTCTGGGCCGGAAAAGTCTGGTACCAGTAGTAGGCGATGTGCGCGTTCCAGTGGACGTTGGCGAGCGGCTTGTTCTGCGCGCCGAACGACGAATGCCAGTCGACCACGCCATGGCGTTCGAGCTCGCGCCGGGCGTCGCCGGGCAGATCGTTGAGCCGGTCGTTGAGCGCGGACGGCGTTTCGCCTCGACCGGGCAACATCGTGACCGGAATGGCGTGGCGTTGCAGGACGGCGGTGACATCGACGCCGAAACGCGTGGCTTTGACCTCGACCGACGGCTTGATCGGCTTGCCGTCGGCCGTGACGGCGAAACCCATGATGTCGACGGGGTCGCGCCCGTCGAGCGCGTAGTTGCCGGTCTCGCCGATTTCCATCACCGGCAGCGGGAACGCGACCAGGGTGCCGATGTCGCGGTTGCTCTTGTTGTGGAAGCGATAGGCGACGCGGACTTCATTGCGGCTGAGATAGAGCCGCTCGGATTCCATCTCGATATCGGGATTGAACGTCAGCCGCAGGCCGCCGGCATCCAGGCTGGCGGTGGAATCGTTCGCGCGCAGCGGCGTATCGGATGCCGCCAGCAGCAGCGCGAGCGAGACAAGAACGGCGAAGGGTTTCATCCGCATCGAGCGGTCTCCCGCGAGACGTCGTATTTGGATAGCTCGGCCGAGCCGCTGTCGCTTTGAGGCGGATCAATTGTCGGCGACGGTCATCGACGCCGCATTGAGTGAGCCGCCCCCACCCGGCGGGGGAGGGATAAGCGGCCTTGCGAAGCCTCTTCCCGGCCTCATCCTGAGGAGCCGGCGCAGTCGGCATCTCAGGATGAGGACTAACGCATCGCCGCCACCGTCTCGGCGATCTTCACCGGCTCCAGCACCGGCAAGGAGCAGGTCTCGCCGATACAGATGAAGGCGGCGCTGGCCGTGAGAGCCTTCAGCTTCTGCTGCGCCGGGTGCGCCGGCGGCAGGTCGGCAGCGGACGACGCGCGCAGCACGATGCGGTCGATGAACGGCAGCCGCAGCGCCAGTTGCGCGAAGTGCTCGGCGTCCGGTCCGGTCGCGACGATCTCGGCGGCGCGCAGGCGCAGGTCGAGCGCGTTCAGCAGCGCGACATGGCTGAACAGGTTCTTCGCCGCCGCCGATAGGATGTTCTCGATCAGCCGGTCGGCCTTAGCCCGCCATTGATCGTCGCCTGCAAGCACCGCCAGCCGCACCAGATTGCCGGCCGCCACCGCGTTCGGGTTGGGCGTGGCGTCGTCGCTGGTCGAATGCGGCCGCAACAACAGGTCGGTGGCGTCGTCGGCGGTGAGATAATAGCCGCCGGTCTCGGCGTCGGCGTAATGCGCATCCAGCGCGTGCTGCCAGGCCAGCGCCTGGTCGAGATAGGCGCGCTCGCCGCGCGCTTCGTACAGCGCCAGCGCAGCGCGGATCATGGCGGCGAAATCCGACGCCAGCCCGGGCAACAGCAGCTGGCCGGCGCGGAACGAATGACCGAGCCGGTCGCCCTTGGTCATGCCGCGCGCGATGAAGTCGAAGGCGCGCTGGGCCATCTCGATCCAGGACGGTTCCTCCAGGATGACGCCGGCATTGACCAGCGCCGCAATCATCAGGCCGTTCCAGTCGGCCAGCACCTTGTCGTCGAGGCCGGGGCGCACACGCGCTGCCCGCGCGTCGAGCAAAATGTCGCGCAGCGCCTTCAGCCGGGCCTCGTCGGCGTCGGTGCGCGGCAGCGCGTGCAGCCGGTTGAGGATGTTGTGGCCTTCGAAATTGCCGTCGTCGCTGACGTCGTAGTGGCGCATGAAGAACCCGCCCGCCTCCGGGCCGATCAATTCGATGATCTCGTTCTTCGACCAGACGTAGAACTTGCCTTCCTCGCCTTCCGAGTCGGCGTCGAGCGAAGCGCAAAACGCGCCCTCTCGCGTGGTCATCTCGCGCTTTAGCCATTCGACCGTCTCGCGCGCGCGCGTCGCGAACAGCGGATTGCGGCTGCGCTGCCAGGCGAGCGCCAGCAGCTCCAGGAGCTGGGCGTTGTCGTACAGCATCTTCTCGAAATGCGGCACGAGCCATCTTTCATCGACCGAGTAGCGCGAGAAGCCGCCGCCGAGATGATCGTAGATGCCGCCTTCGCTCATCCGTTCAAGACTATGCTCGACCGTCTCGAAGAAGCGCACGTCACGATCGGCGTATAAGCCGCCGATCCCACCGTCGTCCATGGCCGCCTTTTTGCCGGCCACACCCGCGATTAAAAAAAAAAGGTGGTATCACCGCCCACGCCCCGTGGGCCC
>CAYJPU010000226.1:0-1706 GCA_964372105.1 uncultured Undibacter sp. | reverse complement strand
GGCTTGTCCCGGCCATCCACGTCTTGAAAAGAAGAGCGTGGATCACCGGGACTCGGCGCTGTGCGCCGGCCCGGTGATGACGGTGAGGTCGTGCGCAAGCCGGCGCGCCACAGCATTTCGAGAATCGCCGGCTGCGGAAACTTGGGCGCGCCGCGCAATCCGCCGTGCGTCGTGTCGAACATGTTGCCGACTTGGCGGGCCGCGCCGTCGAGCTCCTCGACGCCGAACACCACTTTGCCCGCCGGCCGCGCCTTGTCGGCGAGCCGCGCCAGCAAAGCCGCGCGGTTCTGCTCGATCTTGCTCGGCTCCTCGCGGAACATGCGCGACACCTCGCGCAGGATGTCGGTGAAGGCCGGCCGGCCGTAGCGCGACTCCTTCGGAAAGTAAGTGCCGCCCCACACCGGCTCGCCGGCGGGCGTCAGAAACATCGTCAGCGGCCAGCCGCCCTGCTCGCCCAGCAGGTGCAGCGCGTTCATGTAGATCTGGTCGATGTCCGGCCGCTCCTCGCGGTCGACTTTGATGTTGACGAACAGCTCGTTCATCACGCCCGCGGTTAATTCGTCCTCGAAGCTCTCGTGCGCCATCACGTGGCACCAATGGCACGCGGCGTAACCGACCGAGAGCAGGATCGGCCGGTTGGAGCGCTTGGCTTCGGCGAGCGCTTCCGGTCCCCACTGCCACCAGTCGACCGGGTTGTGCTTGTGCTGCAACAGATAGGGCGAGGTCGCCTGCGCCAGGCGGTTTTCGTGCGCGGTGTTTTTGGGTGCTGCCATGGGCCGCAACGTAGCGCGGATCGGGCGGCGGCGAAATCCGCGCTCAGACCTGACCGCCGTTGCGCAGGATGGCCTGCTTCCAGTCGTCCGTTTCGCCGAGGAACGGCTGAAGGCCGCCGAGTTCCAGGTTCGACTCCTTCGGGGCACAGAGCAAATTGGTCGACGGCCGCACGTTTTCGAAGCAGTTCACCGGGTTGGCGTAGAAATTCCGCACGTCGAAGTACCAGAACAAGGACCACCAGGCGCGATAGCCGAATTCGTCGAGCAGACGCGCCAGCTTCCGCGAGGACTCCATTTCGTTGTTCTCGACGTAGATCAACGGCCGGCAACGGGTGATGAGGTCGCGCGCGCCGTTGAGCGCTTCCGCTTCCATGCCTTCGACGTCGATCTTGATCAGGCGGCAGGCGGGGAGCGTGAGCGAATCGAGCCGGACCACCGGCACCGTTTCGTCGGGCGTGCCTTCTTTCGGCAGCCCGCCGAAATTGAAATGCGTGTCCGCCGACGGCAACGGCGGCATCGCCAGTTGACCGTCAACGTCGCCGACCGCCTGCTGACGGCAAAAGACGTTGTCCAAGCCGTTGAGTGCGATGTTGCCCGAGAGCATCAGGAAGTTGCGGCGCTGCGGCTCATAGGCGTAGACGCGGCCCGTCGGGCCGACGAGATTGGCAAAGGCGACGGTGTGCGTGCCGATGTTGGCGCCACAGTCGATGACGACGTCCCCCGGCGCGATGAAGCGCCGCAGCAGTTTAATTTCGAAATCGCACCATTCGCCGTACTGATCGAGACTTTTCCCGATAAAGGCGTCGTTGCGGTTGAACATGAAGACGCCGTGCTTGCAGCGTTTCACAGCGACGTGCCGGTTTTCGAGCAGGTAAGGGGAGAGCATTCGTTTCGCTCCGTGGGGCGGGGACGCAACCGAATCACGCGCGAACA
>CAYJPU010000225.1:0-5228 GCA_964372105.1 uncultured Undibacter sp. | reverse complement strand
ACACCCCCCACGTCGACGACGGCGACAACGTCATCATCGTCAACGCCGCCAAGGCTGTGTTCACCGGCCGCAAGCGCGAGCAGAAAGTCTACTATCACCACACCGGCTTCATCGGCGGCATCAAGGAACGTACGGCCAAGTCGATTTTCGAAGGTCGCTTCCCGGAGCGCATCGTCGAGAAGGCGGTTGAGCGCATGCTGCCACGCGGCCCCCTTGGGCGCGTGCAGCTCGGCAATCTGCGCGTCTATCCGGGTGCCGATCACCCGCATGAGGCACAGAAGCCGGAGAAGCTCGACGTTGCCGCCATGAATCGCAAGAACGTGAGGAGTGCCTGACCGTGGCCGAGACCGTACAGTCGATGGAAGGGTTGGCGAGCCTCAAGACCGCCGCGCCGGAAAGCCCCGTCTACGAAAAGAAGGTGGACGCCCAGGGCCGCGCTTACGCCACCGGCAAGCGCAAGAACGCTGTCGCCCGCGTCTGGATCAAGCCCGGTTCGGGCAAGATCCTGGTCAACACCAGGACCGTCGAAGCGTTCTTCGCGCGTCCGGTGCTGCGCATGATGATCCAGCAGCCGCTGGTCGCCGCCAACCGCGCCGGTCAGTACGACGTGATCTGCACTGTCTCCGGTGGCGGTCTGTCGGGCCAGGCCGGCGCCGTGCGTCACGGCCTGTCCAAGGCGCTGACCTATTTCGAACCGGAACTGCGCGGCGCCCTCAAGCGCGGCGGCTTCCTCACCCGCGACTCGCGCGTGGTCGAGCGTAAGAAGTACGGCCGCGCCAAGGCTCGCCGTTCGTTCCAGTTCTCGAAGCGCTAAGCGCTCCTCGGGTTCCGCAATTTCTACGGAAAGGGCGCGCTTCGGCGCGTCCTTTTCGTTTGCGCACATGCCGCCGGGTTCGGCGGCGATTGATTCCAATTCGAGCAAGTCTTTCATCGAAGCGGACGCAACGGCGAAAGTCTTTCGGCACGAATGCATTGGTACGTTGCTGCCGTGCCCGGAGATCGACGAGGATCGATCGGGCCGCGTGGAGCGGCAATGTTCAACGCCAGCAGTCAACAAACCTCTTCCCTGGATATTCCGACGCTGTCGTTCGTGGCCGTCAGCCTCGGCGCGCTACTCGGGATATTCCTGATTTTGGCCTGGGCGCAGCAGAAGGACGTTCGCGCGCTCGCCTGGTGGGGCTCGGCCTATCTGATCGGCGCCTCGTCGATGGCGCTGTGGCGCGCGCCCGCGCCCTGGATCCGCATTCCGGCCGAGATTCCCGAAGCGCTGACCTTTCTCGCCTGCGGCATGGTCTGGACCGGCGTGCGGCTGTTCAACGGCCGCCGCATCCTGCCGGCCGGCGTCTTCGCCGGCGCGCTCGTCTGGCTGACGTTGTGCCAGTTGCCGATGGTCGGGCCCGGCAGCAAGGAGCGCATCGCGCTCGGCGCGTTGATTGTCGCCGGTTACACCTTCATCATCGCCTTCGAGCTGTGGCGCGAGCGGCGCAAGACGCTGTTCTCGCGCACCGCGGCGATCGTGGTGCCGTGCCTGCACGCGGCGATCTTCCTGATGCCGCTGACGATGCAGGCCTTCCTGCCGGATGAGTTCGCCGCCGGCTGGATGACGGTGTTCGCGCTCGAGTCGATCATTTATGCGGTCGGCACCGCCTTTATCGTGCTGCTGATGGTCAAGGACCAGCACGTGCACGTCTACCGCCACGCCGCCTCGACCGATTACCTGACCGGGCTCCTGAACCGCCGCGCCTTCCTGGAGAATGCGCGCACGTTGTGCGCCGCGCGTGGCCGCCGCGGCGAACCGGTGACGCTGATGATGTTCGACCTCGACCACTTCAAGTCGATCAACGACCGCTTCGGCCACGCCGTCGGCGACGACGTGCTGCGCGTGTTCGCACAGGTCGCCAGCACCAGCATGCGCGCGACCGACGTCGTCGGCCGGCTCGGCGGCGAGGAGTTCGCGGCCATCCTGCCGGGCAACATGGACGTCGCCCGCCTGGTCGCCGAACGCGTCCGCGCTAATTTCGAGGCCGTCGGCGCCGTCGTCGGCCCGCACGCCATCGGCGGCACGGTGAGCATCGGCGCGGCCGCCTCCTACGTCGCGGTGACCGACATCGACGCGCTGATCGTCCGCGCCGACGAGGCGCTCTACCGGGCCAAGCACAACGGCCGAAATCGCATGGAGCCGGCGCCGGACGAGCCGCTGCCGGAAGGCGTCCCGGTGCCCAGCGCCAGCGCCAAGATCGCCTATTTTCCGCTCCGCAAGCGGGCGGCGCGCGCGGCCGCTTGAACGGGGAGCGGCGGCAACACCTCGTTTACCATGGCGGCGCTATCATGCGCCGCATGTTGTCCCGATCGCACCAAGACCGCCAGGCCGTCCTGGCGCTCGAAGCTTATGCCGAGCGCGCCGGCGCGGCCCTGGCGTGCGCCTTTTCCAACTCGGCCGAATTCGACGCCGCGCTGATTTCCGCCCGCCGCGCCGCCGGCGTCTACGGGCCGAAGCGGCACCGCCGCCAGGCGCTGGCGACCATGGCCGGCATCGCCACGGGCCTTGCGGTCATCGGGCTCGTCATTCTTCAAATCAGTTGAACGCGCGCCGGCTGACCGGCCGCCCCAAGAAAAAGGGCGCCCCGGTGACGGAGCGCCCGATGAGTGCATCGCTTCACAAGCGATGGTTGGGAAGCAACGCTTACGCCGCCGCGCTGGCTTTGCCGGCGATCGGAACGGACGAGATCGTCTTCAAAATCCGCGAGGCGATCTGGTAGGGGCAGCCTTGCGAGTTCGGGCGGCGGTCCTCGAGATAGCCTTTGTAGCCATTGTTCGCGAACGAGTGCGGCACGCGGATCGAAGCGCCGCGGTCGGCCACGCCGTAGCTGAACTGGTGGATCGACGCGGTCTCGTGCTTGCCGGTCAGACGCATGTGGTTGTCCGGGCCGTAGACGGCGATGTGCTCCTCGCGGGCGTGCTTGAACGCCTCCATCAGCGCCTCGAAGTACTCCTTGCCGCCGGTTTCGCGCATATAGCTGGTCGAGAAGTTGGCGTGCATGCCGGAGCCGTTCCAGTCGGTGTCGCCGAGCGGCTTGCAGTGGAATTCGATGTCGATGCCGTACTTCTCGGTGAGACGCAGCAGCAGGTAGCGCGCCATCCACATCTCGTCGGCGGCCCGCCTGGAGCCCTTGCCGAAGATCTGGAATTCCCACTGGCCCTTGGCCACTTCGGCGTTGATGCCTTCGTGGTTGATGCCGGCGGCGAGGCAGAGGTCGAGATGCTCCTCGACGATCTGGCGCGCGACCGAGCCGACGTTCTTGAAGCCGACGCCGGTGTAGTAGGGGCCCTGCGGCGCCGGATAGCCGGCCTCGGGGAAGCCGAGCGGGCGGCCGTCCTTGTAGAAGAAATATTCCTGCTCGAAACCGAACCAAGCGCCTTCGTCGTCGAGGATGGTCGCGCGCTTGTTCGACGGGTGCGGGGTGACGCCGTCCGGCATCATGACTTCGCACATCACCAGCACGCCGTTGGTGCGGGCGGCGTCGGGAAAGACGCGAACCGGCTTCAGCACGCAGTCGGAGCTGTGGCCTTCGGCCTGCATGGTCGAGGAGCCGTCGAAGCCCCACAGCGGCAGCTGCTCGAGCGACGGGAAGCTGTCGAATTCCTTGATCTGGGTCTTGCCACGCAGGTTCGGCACCGGCGTGTATCCGTCGAGCCAAATGTACTCGAGCTTGTACTTTGTCATTGCATGTCTCTCGTTAGCTGATGACGCGAGTGAGGGAAGTGCTTCTCTGCCGCCAACGGCTCCCGGCCGCCAACTGCCGGCCGTTTCCTAGCATTAAATATGCCAGTTTTTGCGTCGCGAGAGCGCCTTCCACAGCATTGAAAAACCAAGATAAATCAGTCGCTTGGGATGTCCGCGCGGACGCGGCGCCTGGTGGTGAAACAAGCAAACAGCGGCGCTGCCCATAATGTAGTCAAACGATTATTTGATGAGCGCCTTTGCGCAGAATCAACCGGCCGAACGTTATAAGGCCTGATGGATTGTTCTCACGCGCGGCACCAATAGGAGAGCCGGACGATGACGACGAATTTCCAGGGCGGGTCGGCCAAGATCTACACGTTCCCGGCGCGCGGGCGTTTTGCCGACAGCAACCGTCGCGACGTGTCCACGCTGGACGTGGCGCCGCGCATCGCGCCGGTCGCGAGCGGGGCCGGCTGGTATCACGACGAAGCCATCCGCGAAGCGGATCTCACGCGCAAGAACTGACTCAAGAACTGTGCGCACTGAGCTTTGCCGGCAGCGCGCCGGCCAAGCGTCACGCGCCGAAGATCGATCAGCCCATGCGCCGGGTCAGCGCTTCCGGCGCAACGCGTCCGAGATGCGAGTTGCCGTTGTCGGCCTTGCCGTCGACGCGCGTCAGTTCGGGGATGCAGGTCGCGACCTCGCCACTCGCCCCCGCGTCCGCAGGGACGAGTGGCGAACTCTCGTTCAAGTATCTTTGTCTCGCTCCGATGGCCTTCCAACAAAAAGGGCGCTCCTTGCGGGAGCGCCCTTAAAGAGCATCGCCGGTCGGGCGACGGCTGGAACGCTTAAGCCGAGTAGTACATCTCGAACTCGACCGGGTGCGGCGTGTGCTCGAAGCGGATCACTTCCGTCATCTTCAGCTCGATGTAGCTGTCGATGAAGTCGTTATCGAACACGCCGCCGGCGGTGAGGAAGCCGCGGTCCTTGTCGAGGCACTGGAGAGCCTCGCGCAACGAGCCGCACACCGTCGGGATCTGCTTCAGCTCCGCCGGGGGCAGATCGTACAGATCCTTGTCCATCGGGTCGCCGGGGTGGAGCTTGTTCTTGACGCCGTCGAGACCGGCCATCAGCAGCGCGGCAAAGCCGAGATACGGATTGGCGAGCGGGTCGGGGAAGCGCACTTCGACGCGCTTGGCCTTCGGGCTTTCGGTGTAGGGGATGCGGCACGAAGCCGAACGGTTGCGCGCCGAGTAGGCGAGCAGCACCGGCGCCTCATAGCCCGGCACCAGACGCTTGTAGGAGTTGGTGGTCGGGTTGGTGAAGGCGTTGATGGCCTTGGCGTGCTTGATGACACCGGCGATGTAGGACAGGCACATGTCCGAGAGGCCGGCGTACTTGTCGCCGGCGAACATCGGCTTGCCGTCCTTCCAGATCGACTGGTGGCAGTGCATGCCCGAGCCGTTGTCGCCGTAGATCGGCTTCGGCATGAAGGTCGCGGTCT
>CAYJPU010000224.1:0-5239 GCA_964372105.1 uncultured Undibacter sp. | reverse complement strand
CAGGCGCGCGGTGATTTCGGCGGCGGTCACCGCCCGGCCGAAGCGGTAGCCCTGCATGAAGTGCACGCCGGCGGCGCGCAGGAACAGCTGCTGGTCGGCGGTTTCGACGCCCTCGGCGGTCACCTTCATGCCAAGGCCGCGGCCGAGGCTGACGACCGCGTGCACGATCGCGGCGGCGTCGGCGGCCTTCTCGATCGACAGCACGAAGCTGCGGTCGATCTTGAGCTTGTCGAACGGATAGCGGCGCAGATAGAGCAGGCTGGAATAGCCGGTGCCGAAGTCGTCGAGCGCGAGCCGCACGCCGAGCGCCTTCAACCGCAGCATGGCGGCCTCGGCGGTGTCGCCATTGCCGAGCAGGACGCTTTCGGTGAGCTCGAGCTCGAGCCGGGTCGGGTCGAATCCGGTTTCGGCGAGCGTGCGCTCGACCGCATCGACGAAATCGCTGCGGCGGAATTGCAGCGGCGAGACGTTGACCGAGACGGTCAGATCCGGCCAGGCCTTGCCTTCAAGGCAGGCGCGGCGCAGCACCCAGTCGCCGAGCGCGATGATGAGGCCGCTATGCTCGGCGATCGGGATGAACTCGCTCGGCGGGATCTCGCCGCGGGTCGAGTGGGTCCAGCGGCAGAGCGCCTCGACGCCCATCACGGTCTCGCCGCTCTTGTTGACGATCGGCTGGTAGAGCAGGCGCAGGCCGTCGTTCTCGATCGCTTCGCGCAGGTCGCCTTCGAGGAGCTTGCGGTTGGACAGGTCGGCGTCCATCGCGGCATCGTAGATGCAGGCGCGGTTGCGGCCTTCGTTCTTGGCGCGGTAGAGCGCCATGTCGGCAAAGCGCATGATGTCGGCGCCGCCGCCGCAGCTCTTGTCGATCACCGCAATACCGATCGACGCGCCGATGACGATGTTCTGGCCGTTGATGGCGTAAGGCGCGCAGATCGCGGCGATGATGCGCTGCGCCAGCGCCGTCATCTTCACGCTGTCGGCGCCGGTGTCGGAGATCACCGCGAACTCGTCGCCGCCGAGGCGGGCGACCAGGTCGCTGCCGCGCAGCGTATGCGACAGCCGCAGCGTGACGTTGCGGATCAATTCGTCGCCGACGTGGTGGCCGAGCGTGTCGTTGACGTCCTTGAAATGGTCGAGGTCGATGTAGAATACGGCGGCCGGTGCGCCGCCGCCGCGCACCTCGTCGATCACCGCTTCCAGCCGCTCGCCGAAGAAGATGCGGTTCGGCAGCCCGCACAGCGGATCGTGCATGGCGAGGTGGCGCAGCCGCGTCTCGCCGGTCGCGATCGCGACCGCGGTGCGGCGCATGTAGCGCAGGACGAAAGCTGCGAGCAGCGCGAAGCCGGCGAGCGCCACCGTGACGAACGGCACCACGCTGTTCACGATTTCGGCGCCCGGCTGCTTCGGCGTCCAGGCAAAGCGCGCGATTTGCGTGCCGTTGGGGCCGGTGAGCTCGTAGACGAAATCGCCCTTCGCCACAGGGCCGGGATCGACCTTGCGCAGGTCGGTCATGCGCAACTGGCTGGCGATGCCGGCGAGCACGTCGTTGTCGATAAACTTGACCGACATCAGCACCGGCGCGGCGGCGTCGAACGAGGGCGGGATGCCGGAAGCAGGACCGACCGCGACCGCCGCGATGACCGCCGGGCGGCCGAGCAGGCGGCGGATCACCGCGGCCTGCGCATGCGCGCCGCCGGCCGAGACGCCCAGTTCGTTGAGGCGGATGGCACCGTCGAGCGTCGGATCGCGGCCGCGCATGAAGTCGAGCACGGCGCCGAGGTCGAGACGCGCGGTCTCTAACCAGTTCGGCTCCACGGCGTGGCGGCCCAGCGAGTAGACCGGCTTGTCGGCGCCGTCGAAGATGAAGACGTAGTCGTGGTTGAAGAAGGTCTCGAGCCACAGGCCGACGCGCTGCTCGGCCCACCCGCGGTCGAAATTGAGGCGGAGGTTCTTGATCGCGGCGTCCGAGGTGGCGACGCTTTCCACCTCGCGCAGCACGCGCTCGCCGTAGTTGCCGAGCGCGCTCGACAGCATTTGCTTCTCGTGGCCGGCGGCGACCTCGTCGGCGCGCTGCGCCGAGGACAGGACGGCGATGACGATGCACAGGATCGCGACGGCGACGATGACGCCGATAGGGACCACCACGCTCAGGCGGGCGCGGTCCCAATTCGTGTTTTGCCGCTCCACGACGGTGTGTGGACGAGCCTCAGTCGGCAAGATGCAGTCCCCTAAAAGCGTCGTAGCCACCGGACTTGCGGACGACGCTAGGGGGCAAAGCTTGCCATTCGCTTGCGGAATGGCCGCTGAGACGACCGGACGTCCAGGTTGCAGAGGCAAATCGCTTCGCGCTGTTAACCGCAGGTAAAAAAGTAACAAGTTGTCCGGCTGGGCGCGGTTCGGGTGCAACGGAACGGCCGAAAACTAGGCCAGTGGCCGACCAATCCGGGCTCAGCCGGGGGTCCGGTAAGGCGGCCGCGGGATGGCGATGTGGGCGGCGCGCAGCGCGCCCGACCAGCGCTCGCGCAGGTCCTGGAAATAGGGCTCGCCCGGCTCGATGCGGTAGGCGACCTCCGGCTCGCAGGTGTCGCGCCGCACCACCAAGAGGTCGATCGGCAGGCCGACCCCGAGGTTCGAGCGCATGGTCGAGTCCATCGAGATCAGGCCGATCTTGAGCGAGTCGTAGATGTCGGTCTCAAAGCCGATGGCGCGGTCGAGCACCGGCTTGCCGTATTTGTGCTCACCGATCTGCAAATAGGGCGTGTCGGTCGTGCACTCGATGAAGTTGCCGGCCGAGTAGATCATGAACAGGCGCAAGGGCCCGCCCTTGATCTGGCCGCCGAACAGGAAGGCGATGTCGTGGTCGACTTCGGCGGCGGCCAGCGCCTTGCCTTCGATGGCCTGGATGTTGCGGATGGTCTGTCCGATGCGCTGCGCGGCCTTGAACATGGTCGGCGCGTTCATCAGCGTCTCGATCTCGCCGGTCTCGGGATTTTCCACGCCTTCGGTCAGCGTCGAGCGCACCGACTGGCTGAGCGACAGGTTGCCGGAGGAGGCGAGCGCCATGATCCGCTCGCCGGGCTTGGTGAAGACGTGCAGCTTGCGGAAGGTCGAGATGTTGTCGAGGCCGGCGTTGGTGCGGGTGTCGGCGATCATCACCAACCCTTCCCGCACGAGGATTCCGCAGCAATACGTCATGGTGTTCGATGGCTTCATGAATGAGCGTCCGCAGCCTTATAGCGACTGGGGGACGCTGCGGGCAATGTCATGTCTGGGACTGCGATTGCGTCTGCTGGCGGGCCTGGTCGACGTGGACCGCCACTTTCAGGGTTTCGCCGCTGCCGCCGTAGCGGGTGCCGCGCACCGGCGCGGCGCCGAGGTAATCGAGCCCGGCGGCGACGCGCACATGGGCGTCGGTGGCCGAAATGCCGTTGGTCGGGTCGAAGCCGACCCAGCCGAGCTTCTCGACATAAGCCTCGGCCCAGGCGTGGCCGGCGTCCTGCGCGATCACGCCGTCGGCGCGATAGAAATGGCCGCCGATATAGCGCGCGGGGATGCCGATCTGGCGCGCCGCCGCAATGAAGACATGCGTGATGTCCTGGCAGACGCCGCGGCGCAGCTTGAACGCTTCCGCCGCGGTGGTGGTGGTCTGCGTCGGATCGGTGTCGAACGTCATCTCGGCGTGCAGCGCGCTCAAGAGCTTGTGCAGCGTGCCGAGCGTATCGGCTGCGCGCGCACCTTGCGCCAGTTCGACGATGGCCGGGTCCGGCTCGGTGAGCGCGGTCTCGCGCAGGTACAGGCTGGGCGGGAAGCGTTCGACCGCACCGCTCACCACGCCGTGCGTCTCCAGCGTCTCAACCTCGCCCTCGACCGCCACCGTCAGCGTCTCGAACGGCCCGTCGGCGGTGAACGCATGCGTGATGTTGCCGAAGGCGTCCTCGTGCTGGTGCAGCAGGCAGTCCTGCGTCAGGTCGATGCGCCAGCTGGCGACGTACTGGCCGTCGTAATTGCGCGGCGTCAGCCGCAGCATCTGCGTCACGCCGGCCGGCGGCGTGTCGTAGTGGTAGGTGGTGGCGTGCGAAATCCGGATCCGCATGAGGCGACAGGGCTGCTGGTTGTGACCGCCGCCGTTCTAGCACAGGCGGGGCGGGATGCGGCACCGCTCAGATCAGGAATTGTTCGGTGACGGCGGCGCCCAGCCTGTTGTTTTCGGTGATGAACTCGCTGATGAATTCGTGCAATCCGCGCTGGAAGATGCCGTCCATGCGGCTCGTCTGCAGCCGGTTTCGGATGCCGCGCGCCTGGCGCTGGGCCGCGCCCTGGCGGCCGTAGGCGCCGGCGATCGAGTCGAGGTTCCGCACGATCGCCTCGTAGCAGGAGGCGAGCGAACGCGGCATCTCCTCGCGCAGGATCAGGAGGTCGGCGACCAGCCATGGTTTCAGGCTCTCGCGGTAGACCCAGTGATAGGAGGTCAGCGCCGACACCGAGCGCAAGATGGCCGCCCACTGGAAATAGTCGAGCGGTCCGCCGACGCGCTCGTTCTCCGGCAGCAGCAGATGATATTTGACGTCGAGGATGCGCGCGGTGTTGTCGGCGCGCTCGACATAGACGCCTAAGCGCGAGAACCAGTAGGCGTCGTTGCGCAGCATGGTGCGGTAGGCCGAGCCGTCGAAGCGCAGCGAGGATTCCTGCACCCAGCGCAGGAAGCGGGAGATTTCGTCGCGCGGGGTCGGGCCGTTGCCGTAACGCTTGAGCTCGAGCCATGAGCCGTTGATGGCGTCCCACATTTCCATCGTCAGCGCGGTGCGCACCGCGCGCGCGTTGTGGCGCGCCATCTCGAAGCAGGAGCGGATCGAGGACGAGTTCTCGGTCGAGAAAGCGAGGAAGTGGGTGACGTTCTCCTCGTTGGCTTCCTCGTAGTGCTTGAAGAAGGCGCCGGCGCAGCCGGCCGTCAGCACCGCGGATTCCCACTCGTTGCTGGCGCCGACATAAGCGAGCGGCAGCGCCGACAAACGCTGGGTGGCGTCGAGGATGCGCGCCAGATACTCGGCGCGTTCCACGTAGCGGGCCAGCCAGTACAGGTTGTCGGCGGTACGGGAGAGCATTCAGGGAACTGCGCCTCGCACTTTTACCCTCCCCTGGAGGGGGAGGGTCGGTGAGCATCGAAGATGCGAACCGGGGTGGGGTGATTGTCTTGCCGAAGCGGTGGGGGCCCCAGACCCCCCCCGCCCCGCCCCCCGCC
>CAYJPU010000223.1:0-5264 GCA_964372105.1 uncultured Undibacter sp. | reverse complement strand
GCCAGGAACAGCGGATGCACCAGCGCGGCGAGCACGTTGCCGCCGACCACGAGTTGGAACGCAACAAAACCCGCGAGGCCGAGCTCCCGCATCAGCCGGCGGGGCTGGCGCATGTGCACCGCCCAGGTTTGCATCCATCCTTTGAACCAGCGCGTGCGCTGGCGCAGCCACGGCCCGAAGCGCGCCGGCGCTTCTTCGTAGGTGGTGCTGTCGATCATCTCGGCGCGATAGCCGAACCGCGCCAGCCGCATGCCGAGATCGGCGTCTTCGGTGACGTTGTAAGGGTCCCAGGCGCCGACCTCGCGCAAGGTCGCGGTGTGGAAGTGGTTGGACGAGCCGCCGAGCGGCAGCGGCAGCTTCAAGCGTGTCAGTCCGTCGAGGAACACGTCGAACTGCGCGGCATATTCGGCGGTGAACAGCCGCGTCAGCCAGCTGTCGGCGGTGTTGTCGATGCAGAGCCGCGCCTGCACGCAGGCGAGGTCGCCGCCGCTGGCGCGGAACGCCTGCAAAGCGCGGCGCAACTGGTCGGGCTCGGGCCGGTCCTCGGCGTCATAGATCACCGTGAAGGCGCCGCGCGCGAACGGCAGCGCGACGTTGAGCGCCTTCGGCTTGGTGCGCGGCTCGGCCGCCGGCACCGGGACCACCGTGATCGGCAAACGCTTCCGGCATCTGTCGATGGCGGTGCGCGTCTCATGGTCGTCGGCTTCCACCGCCAGGATCACGTCGAGCTTCTCGGCCGGATAATCCAGCCGTTCGATCGCGCGCAGCAGGCCGGCGACCGAGGCGGCCTCGTGATAGAGCGCCGCGATCAGCGTGTAGACCGGCAGGTCTTTGTCGGCAGTGAACGTCAGCGGCGCGGGCGGTGGCCGCGCGATGACGGCGCCGGTGAGCCGCAATCCGAGCCAGGCCAGGAACACGGTTGCCAGCAACACTTCGACCGTCAGCGCGGTGACGGCCGGCGCGACGACGGCGCCGAGCACGAGCGCGGCAAGCATCACCACCGGCACGAGGCTGCTGCGCCGGCGCGGCGCCGCGGCGGAGAACGCCGGCGTGTTGGTCTTGAGCTGTTCGCATGCGCGTGCGGTCAGCGCCTCGCCGGCACAGCGCAGGATGAAATTGTCGAGATGCGCGGCGCTGGTGAATCGAAAGCGCTGTCCCCAGGCCGGGTTTTCGGCGACCAGTTCGACGATCCGGCGTGCGGCTGTGCCGCGCGGCGCCAGAACGATATGAAGCGCGTCGTCGATCGTCAGCGGCAGCAGCCCGCCGGCGGCGGCTTCGATCAGGCGGTCGTCCTCGATCGGACATTGCGCGCGCGGTGTGCCGGTGAGCGGCTCGAACGACGTACCGGTCGCCTCGGCGAGGGCGCGCAGATAGCTCTCCTCGTCGAGCGCACCGCTGGCGATCAGAACCTGGTCGGCGCCGACGCCAACCCGCGCGGCACGCTCCTCGGCGGCGGCAACGGCGGCGGCGGCGAGACTGCCGCGCACGCAGTCGAGTTCGGGAAAACGACTGAGCGGGTGTTTGACGGCAGTGAGGCGGGGCGCGGCGGCGCCAAAAGGGGCCTGCCCAGGCGCGACAGCCTCGGTCCGAACGCCGGCACTCATACGCAAAGCCACCCGCACCCACGTGCCGGTAGAGAGTACCGTGATTACAACCTTGCCGCTACTTATAATTGTATTGAGGGCCGTCCGGTTGCAGACGTCGCCCGCTCAGCGGTGTTGGCCCGGCGCCCAGAGCACGTCCTTGGCGCCCTTGTCGTTGGCGTGGCGGCCGGCGACGAACAGGTAGTCCGACAGCCGGTTGACGTATTGCAGCGACGGCCCCGACACCTCTTCGCCGGGCTGGTCCATCAGCTCGACCATGATGCGCTCGGCCCGCCGGCAGACCGTCCGTGCCAGGTGCATGTAGGCCGAGGCCGGACTGCCGCCGGGCAGGATGAAGGACTTCAGCGGCTGGAGGCCGTCGTTGAGCCGGTCGATCTCGCCCTCCAGCCAGGCGACCTGGGCCTCGGTCACGGTCAGCCGGGCGCCGCCCGGCCCCTTTTCCGACAGGCAGAGATCGGCCTCGACGTCGAACAGGTCATTCTGGATGCGCGACAGCGCGGCATCGAGGGCGGCGTCGCCGGTCGTGTGCAGGCGCACCAGCCCGAGCACGGCGTTGACCTCGTCGAGGGTGCCGTAGGCGTCCACCCGCAGGTCGTATTTCTTGCGCCGGGCGCCGGAGCCGAGCGACGTCGTGCCGTCGTCGCCGGTGCGGGTGTAGATGCGGTTGAGCACGACCATGGGAACCTCAGTGACCGTTCGCAAGATTCGGATTAGGCTTCATCCTAGCCGGTTTCCGGCGGGACAAGGAGGAATGACATGCGCTTTTTGCTCGTCGCCGGCGCCGCGGCGCTTTTGCTGATGCCTGCCGCCGCGCAGGCCTGCGGCGCGTCCGCCAAGGCCACAGCCAGCGAGTACTCGGCTGCCGCCAAGAAGACGGTGAAAACCGCGGTCAAGAAGACCAAGAGGACCAAGAAGCCGAAGGTCGAATATATGCGCGCGGTGCCGATGTAGCCGATTTTACCGGCCTATCGCCCAGATGGTCGCCATGATCACGATGATGGCGACAAATTGCAGCAGCACGCGCAGGCGCATCAGCTTCTGCGAGCGGTTGGGGGAGCCGCCGCGCGTCATGTTGACGAGGCCGAGCAGGAGCACCACGGCGACTGCCAGAACGGCGGCCGGCACGAGGTAATACGTCATGAATCCAGACATAAGCGGGCTTCTAGCACCCGGCGCGAGCCCGGCCAACCCGGCCCGGCATGTCTGCCCGCCGGCTGCCGCAACGCTCCAGGAACGGGAAATAGAGGCCGCACGGTGGTTTTCGCCAGTCCCGACCCGTTCGTGCAGCGCAGCATGAGCGTTGACATGCCAATGGCACCGCCTTTAGCTTCCGCCCGCTTTTCGAATATGGCCAGGTGGCTTGGGGTCTCATGAAAATTCTCGTGCCCGTGAAGCGGGTCGTTGATTACAACGTCAAAATTCGTGTCAAGGCGGACGGCTCCGGCGTCGAGCTCGCCAACATCAAAATGTCGATGAACCCCTTCGACGAAATCGCCGTCGAAGAGGCGATCCGTCTGAAGGAGGCCGGCAAGGCCACCGAGATTGTGGCGGTGTCGATCGGGCCGGCGCAGGCGTCGGAAACCATCCGCACCGCGCTCGCCATGGGCGCCGACCGCGGCATCCTGGTGAAAGCCGAAGGTCCGGTCGAGCCGCTGGCGGTGGCCAAGATCCTCAAGGCCGTCGTCGAGGCGGAACAGCCCGGCCTGGTCATCCTCGGCAAGCAAGCCATCGACGACGACTCGAACCAGACTGGCCAGATGCTGGCCGCGCTGCTCGGCTGGGCGCAGGGCACCTTCGCCTCCAAGCTCGAGATCGCCGGCGACAGCATCAGCGTCACCCGCGAGGTCGACGGCGGTTTGCAGACCGTGAAGCTCAAGTCGCCGGCCATCGTCACCACCGACCTGCGCCTGAACGAGCCGCGCTACGCCTCGCTGCCGAACATCATGAAGGCGAAAAAGAAGCCGATCGACGAGAAGACGCCGGACGCTTACGGCGTCGACATCAAGCCGCGCCTCGAAGTGCTCAAGACCACCGAGCCGTCGGGCCGCAACTCGGGCGCCAAGGTCGGGTCGGTCGCCGAACTGGTCGCCAAGCTCAAAGACGAAGCGGGGATCCTCTAATGACAACGCTTCTGATCGCCGAGCACGACAACAAGTCGGTCAAGGATGCGACCAACAAGGCGCTGACCGCCGCCAAGGCGCTGGGCGGCGACGTGCACGTCCTGGTCGCCGGCAAGGACTGCAAGGCCGCGGCCGACGCCGCCGCCAAGCTCGACGGCGTCGCCAAGGTGCTGATTGCCGACGGCGCGGCTTACGAGCACCAGCTCGCCGAGCCGCTCGCGGCGCTGATCGTGTCGCTCGCCGGCGCCTATGACGCGCTGGTCGCGCCGGCGACCACCAACGGCAAGAACACCATGCCGCGCGTCGCGGCGCTGCTCGACGTGATGCAGATCTCCGAAATCACCAAGGTCGTCGCGCCCGACACCTTCGAGCGCCCGATCTATGCCGGCAACGCCATCCAGACGGTGAAGTCGACGGACGCCAAGAAGGTGATCACGGTCCGCACCTCGACCTTCCAGGCCGCCGGCCAAAGGTCAGATGCCGGCCCGGCCGCGATCGAGAGCGCCACCGCCGCGAGCGACCCGGGCCTGTCGTCCTTCGTCGGCGAAGAGCTGTCGAAGTCGGACCGTCCCGAACTGACGTCGGCCAAGATCATCATCTCCGGCGGCCGCGCCATGCAGAGCCGCGAGAACTTCGCGAAGTACATCGAGCCGGTCGCCGACAAGCTGGGCGCCGCCGTCGGCGCCTCGCGCGCCGCGGTCGACGCCGGCTACGCGCCGAACGACTGGCAGGTGGGGCAGACCGGCAAGGTGGTCGCGCCCGAGCTGTACATCGCGGTCGGTATTTCCGGCGCGATCCAGCACCTCGCCGGCATGAAGGATTCCAAGGTCATCGTCGCGATCAACAAGGACGAAGAGGCGCCGATCTTCCAGGTTGCCGACTACGGCCTGGTCGCGGACCTCTATCAGGCGCTGCCGGAGCTGGCGGCGGAACTCGATAAGGTCAAGCGTTGACCTTGCTATAAATTTGCCGTGCCGCCGGTGGTGTCATCCGGCGGTTCGGCGTAGAACTGCACGCTGAGCCGCCGGGCTTCATCCTGTTCGAAGCCGCGTGCGCCGGATTTCATCGATCGGACAACGAAAATGGCCGTCAATATTCAGAGTGTCGGGGTGATCGGCGCGGGTCAGATGGGCAACGGCATTGCCCATGTCTGCGCGCTGGCGGGTTTTTCCGTGATGCTCAACGACGTCGCGCCCGAGCGCATCAAGGCGGGGCTCGCGACCATCAACGGCAACATGACGCGGCAGGTCTCCAAGGCGACCATCACCGAGGATCAGCGCAAGGCCGCGCTCGGTCTGATCAAGCCGGCCGAGAAGTACGAAGACCTCGCGACCTGCGATATCGTCATCGAGACCGCGACCGAGAAGGAAGACGTCAAGCGCCGGATCTATTCGGATCTGTGCGCGGCGCTCAAGCCCGAGGCCATCGTCGCCTCCAACACCTCGTCGATCTCGATCACGCGGCTGGCGTCGTCGACCGACCGGCCCGAGCGCTTCATCGGCATCCACTTCATGAATCCGGTGCCGCTGATGGAGCTGGT
>CAYJPU010000222.1:0-5374 GCA_964372105.1 uncultured Undibacter sp. | reverse complement strand
AACGCCTATCCGACCTTCGAGAAAGGCCGGAAGTATCTGGCGCCCGGCCTGTTCGGGCCGTGCGGCTACGGTTTTCCGGCGATCATCGGCGCCAAGATCGGCAATCCGGATACGCCCTGCGTCGGCTTCGCCGGCGACGGCGCTTTCGGCATTTCCATGAACGAGATGAGCTCGGTCGGCCGCAAGGAATGGCCGGGCGTCACCATGGTCGTGTTCCGCAACTACCAGTGGGGCGCCGAGAAGCGCAATTCGATCCTCTGGTACGACAACAACTTCGTCGGCACCGAGCTCGACCCGCATCTCAGCTACGCCAAGGTGGCGGAAGGCTGCGGGCTGAAGGGCGTGACCGTGCGCACGCAGGCCGAACTGACCGAGGCGCTGCGGCAATCCTGCGAGGACCAGAAGAAGCGCATTACCACCTTTATCGAGGTCGTCCTCAATCAGGAGCTCGGCGAGCCGTTCCGCCGCGACGCCATGAAGAAGCCGGTGGTCGTCGCCGGCATCCGGCGCGAGGACATGCGCCCGCAGCAGGTGGCGTGAGTGGTTCGGAATGGTTGCGCCGCACACTCCGCTCATTCCCGCGTAAGCGGGAATCCAGGGCAGCATGCAAAGAGCAGGGTCCCCGCTTGCGCGGGGACGCGTGGAGACGGCAGCGTGAGCGCTAGGAGTGAAAGAAAATGACAGTCGCTGTAAAACCGGGTCCCGATCCGGCCGCGATCGCGGTGGTCGACGAGCTGGTCAAGCGGGGCAGGGCGGCGCAGGCCGCCTTCGCCGACGCCGACCAGGTGACCGTGGACGAAGCGGTCACCGCTTTGGCGTGGTCGCTCTACAACCCCGCCCATGCGAAAGAGCTGGCTGAGCTGGCGGTCAAGGACACGCACCTCGGCAACGTGCCCGACAAGATCATCAAGAAGACGCGCAAGACCTTCGGCACCTTGCGCGACCTGCTGCGCGTCAAGTCGGTCGGCATCATCGAGGAAGACAAGAAGCTTGGGCTTACGAAATACGCCAAGCCGGTCGGCCTGGTCTGCGCCATCACGCCGTCGACCAATCCGGGCGCGACGCCG
This sequence comes from uncultured Undibacter sp., assembly GCA_964372105.1. Classification (GTDB taxonomy): domain Bacteria; phylum Pseudomonadota; class Alphaproteobacteria; order Rhizobiales; family Xanthobacteraceae; genus Pseudolabrys. The sequence continues at coordinate 4,307 of CAYJPU010000222.1, read as the reverse complement.
GTCAACAAGGCGATGATGGCGATCAAGGGCCGCAACGCCATCATCATCGCGTCGTCGCCCGCCGGCATGAAGACGACGGCCAAGACCGTCGACTACATGCGCGCCGAACTGCGCAAGATCGGCCTGCCGGAGGACCTGGTGCAGATCCTGCCGCCGCCGGCCTCCAAGGACATGACGCAGGCGCTGATGAAGGCGGCCGACTTGATCGTGGCCACCGGCTCGCAGGACAACGTGCGCCGCGCCTATTCCTCAGGCACGCCGGCGATCGGCGTCGGCACCGGCAACGTGCCGGTGATCATCGACGAGACCGCCGACCTCGACGACGCGGCTGCCAAGATCTGCGCCTCCAAGATCTTCGACAACGCCACCTCCTGCTCGTCGGAGAATTCCGTCACCATCGTCGACGCGGTCTACGACAAGGCCATCGCCGCGCTCGAGCGCGCCGGCGGCTACATGGCCTCAAGCGCGGAGAAGGCGAAGATCCAGGAGGCGCTGTGGCCGGACGGCAAGCTGTCGCGCACGCTGATCGCGCGCGACGCCGACGTGCTGGCGCGCGGCTGCGGCCTGCCGAAGGAAGCGGAAAGCAAGAAGTTCTTCATGGTCGAGGAGACCGGTGTCGGCCGCGACTATCCGTTCTCAAGCGAGAAGCTGTCGCTGGTGCTGACCGTCTACCGGGCCGAGGATTTCGACGCCGCGGTGGTGCAGGTCGGCGACATTCTCAACCATCAGGGCCGCGGCCATTCGCTCGGCCTGCACACCAAGGACATGGCGCGCGCCCGCAGGGTCGCGGAACAGGCCGATGTCGTGCGCGTGCTGGTCAACCAGGCGCATACCTTCGCCAACGGCGGCGGCTTCGACACCGGGCTGAACTTCACGCTGTCGATGGGTTGCGGCACCTGGGGCGGCAACAGCATCACCGAAAACCTGAACTACAAGAACTTCCTCAACATCACCCACCTCGTCACCACCATCCCCGAGGACAAGCCGAGCGAAGAAGCCCTGTTCGGCGCCTATTGGGAAAAATACGGGAAGTAGCCATCGACTGCCGTCCCGGGCGAGCCATAAGCGCGTTAACGCGCGTCTTTGACGCGCTATGGCGAGACCCGGGACCCAGTACTCCGTGCCCTCTCGATAGACTGCGGCGTACTGGGTCCCCGCCTGCGCGGGGACGACGCCTAGCCTTGCCGCAACTTCGCCAGCGCCTTGCTCAGCGCCACCGGCAATGGCACCGGGCGGTTCGTGGCGCGATCGACATAGACATGCACGAAGTGGCCCTGCGCCGAAGCAGTGCTCTCGCCGTTGCGGAACAGCCCGACCTCGTAGCGCACGCTGCTGGTGCCTTGGTGCGCGACGCGCAAGCCGGCGCGCACCAGCTCGGGAAAGGCGATCGGCTGGAAATAATTGCACTTGGTTTCGACCACCAGGCCGATCACGCCGCCGCGCGCGACGTCGAGCGCGCCCTCATCGATCAGATAGCGGTTCACGACCGTGTCGAAGAACGAATAATAGACCACGTTGTTGACGTGGCCGTAGACGTCGTTGTCCATCCACCGCGTCGTGATGTCGAGCACGTGCGGAAAAGCGGCGATGGACAGCGGCGCCGGCCGGTCCATGCGATCACGCGTCGCGCGCGGCGTGCCGCGTCGCCATTTTCACCGCCACCGCCAGGTCCTTTTCGTGGCGCGGCGCGAGAACGTTCGATCCGATGTCCGCGATGCGGCTGACGCCGCACAGCGCCATGGTGACGTCGAGCTCCTTGCGCAGGATCTCGATGGCCTTGGCGACGCCGGCTTGTCCGCCCGCGCCCAGGCCGTACACGTAAGCGCGGCCGATCAGGCACGAGCGCGCCCCTAACGCCAGCGCGCGCATGATGTCGGCGCCGGTGCGGATGCCGCCGTCGAACATGACTTCGGTCTTGGTGCCGATGGTGTCGACGATCGTCGGCAAAGCCGAGATGGACGACGGCGCGCCGTCGAGCTGGCGGCCGCCGTGGTTCGACACCACGACGGCGTCGGCGCCGACGTCGACCGCGATCTTGGCGTCCTCGGGGTCGATGATGCCCTTGATGATCAGCTTGCCCGGCCAGTTGCTCTTGATCCACTCGACGTCCTTCCAGTTCAGCGCCGGATCGAACTGGCTGTTGGTCCACACCGCCAGCGAATTGACGTTCTCCATGCCCTTCACGTGGCCGGAGATGTTGCCGAAGGTCTTGCGCTTGCCCTTCAGGATGCTCCAGGCCCAGGCCGGCTTGGTGGCGATGTCGATGATGTTCTTCAGCTTCATTTCCGGCGGCACGGTCAAGCCGTTCTTGACGTCGCGGTGGCGCTGGCCGAGCACCTGCAGGTCGACGGTCAGCATCAGCGCGCTGCATCTGGCGGCCTGCGCGCGTTCGAGCAGGTTCTTGATGAAGCCGCGGTCCTTGATGACGTAGAGCTGAAACCAGAACGGCTTAGCCGTAGCTTGCGCCACGTCCTCGATCGAGCCGACCGACATGGTCGACAGCGTGTAGGGGATGCCGGCGGCCAGCGCCGCCCGCGCCGACAGGACCTCGCCGTCGCCGTGCTGCATGCCTAAGAGGCCGATCGGCGCCAGCGCGAACGGCGCGTTGACCTTTTGGCCGAGGATCGTGGTTGCCGTGCTGCGCGCCGAGACGTCCACCATCACGCGCTGGCGAAGCTTGATCGCCCCGAGGTCGGCACGGTTGGCGCGGTAGGTGTCTTCATTATAGGAGCCGCTGTCGGCGTAGTCGTAAAAGGCGCGGGGCACCCGCCGCCGCGCGAGCAGACGAAGGTCCTCAATGGAGGGCAGGTTTTTCATGTGGAAAACGTCCGGCTGTATTCGTTAATCCGGTAGCATAACGGCGGGACGCGCGAAATGGCCTGCCAAGGGCGGCTTCCCGGTGGATAAAGCGCCCGATTGGGCCGGTTAACGCGGCCGGTAACGTTTGCTCACAATTTTTGAAGTAAATTCACCGGCTTGACCCTAGTATAAGGGCTTGCGGGCAGGTCTCGCCGCCCGCCAAAAAACCGGCATTTCGGGGCTTGAGCCACAACGTGGGCGTTGAGGGGCAATAAGATGGTTCGTCGCTATTTCGGCACCGACGGCATTCGCGGCCGGGCCAACAAGGTCATTACGCCTGAGCTGGCGCTCAAAGTGGGCCAGGCCGCCGGCTTGGTGTTCCGCAACGGCGACCATCGCCACCGCGTGCTGATCGGCAAGGACACCCGCCTGTCCGGCTACATGATCGAGAACGCGCTGGTCGCGGGCTTCACCTCGGTCGGCATGGACGTGCTGCTCACCGGCCCGATCCCGACGCCGGCCGTCGGCATGCTGGCGCGCTCGATGCGCGCCGATCTCGGCGTCATGATCTCGGCCTCGCACAATCCGTTCGACGACAACGGCATCAAGCTGTTCGGTCCGGACGGCTTCAAGCTCAGCGACAAGGTCGAGCTCGAAATCGAGAAGCTGCTCGATTCCGATCTGGCCAAGCAGCTCGCCTTGAGCAACGATCTCGGCCGTGCCCGCCGCATCGACGGCGTGCAGGACCGCTACATCGAATTCGCCAAGCTCACGCTGCCGCGCCATCTCTCGCTCGAGGGCCTGCGCGTGGTGATCGATTGCGCCAACGGCGCAGCGTACAAAGTCGCGCCCGGCGCGCTGTGGGAAATGGGCGCCGACGTGATCGCGATCGGCGTCGAGCCGGACGGCTTCAACATCAACAAGGATTGCGGCTCCACCGATCTCGCTGCACTCTCGCACAAGGTGCGCGAGATGCGCGCCGACGTCGGCATTGCGCTCGACGGCGACGCCGACCGCGTCATGATCGTGGACGAACGCGGCCACGTGGTCGACGGCGACCAGCTGCTCGCCGTCATCGCCGAAAGCTTCAAGGAAGACGGCCGCCTGCAGCGGCCCGGCGTCGTTTCCACCGTGATGTCCAATCTCGGCCTCGAGCGCCACCTCGCCGGCGTCGGGCTGGAACTCGTGCGCACGCCGGTCGGCGACCGCTACGTGCTCGAACGCATGCGCGCCGACGGCTACAATGTCGGCGGCGAACAGTCCGGCCACATCATCCTGTCCGATTACTGCACCACCGGCGACGGCCTGGTGGCCGCTTTGCAGGTGCTGGCCGTGGTCAAGCGCCGCAACAAGCCGGTGTCGGAAGTCTGCCACCGCTTCGAGCCGCTGCCGCAGGTGCTCAAGAACGTGCGCTTCAAGGCCGGCAAGCCGCTGGAAAACGCTGGCGTAAAGTCGGCCATCGCCAGCGCCGAGCAGAAGCTCGGCCGCAACGGCCGCCTGCTGGTGCG
>CAYJPU010000221.1:4162-5393 GCA_964372105.1 uncultured Undibacter sp. | reverse complement strand
GAACGCATCCTGCTGGTCGTTTTGTTCGTGACCGTGCTGACAAGCTCGGTCGCCTTCATCGAACCCTCCCCGCATGACGCTTTGATGGGCGTGCTGGCATTGACGTGCCTCATCGCGGGCGTGCGCTTCACCCGCACGCTGACGGTGCCGCTGATCCTGCTGATCGTCTGGAACGCGTCAGGGCTCCTGTCGCTGACCAACGTTCTCGACCAGGAGAAAACCGTCCAATACGCCGCCACCTCGGTCTATCTGGCGGTCGCGGCAATCCTGTTCGCCTGCCTGTTTGCCACCAACACGATGCCGCGCCTGACGACGATGCGCGTCGCTTACGTCGCCACCGCGTGTTTTGCCGCGATCCTCGGCGCGATCGGCTATTTCAATCTGTTTCCTGGCGCGGAGGCGATGTTTGCCAAGATCGGACGGGCGAACGGCGCCTTCAAGGACCCGAACGTGTTCGGTCCCTTCCTGATCTGGCCGGCGCTGTTTACGATCGACCGCCTGCTGGCGCGGCGGCTCGCGCTCGCCGACATCGTGGTGGCCGGCATCCTGCTGTTCGGGCTGTTGCTCAGCTTCTCGCGCGGCGCCTGGTTTCACTTCGCCGTGTCGGCGACGGTGATGGTGGCGCTCGCGCTGCTGACCGCGCCGACGCAGAAGGCGCGCCTGCGCATTTTCACGCTCACGGCGCTCGCCGTCGCGGCGTTGGCGGCGCTGTTGCTGGTGCTGCTGTCTTTCGACTCCATCGGCGGCATGTTCAAGGAGCGCGCCCAGCTCATCCAATCCTACGACGTCGGCTCGGGCGGCCGCTTCCGGCTCCAGGAGCTGGCACTTTCCGCCGTGCTGAACTTTCCCAACGGCATGGGGCCGTTCGAGTTCGCCCGCGTCTACGGCCTGCAACAGCACAACGTCTATCTGCAAGCCTTCCTGGTCTACGGCTGGACCGGCGCGATGGCCTACATCCTGCTGCTGGTCTCGACCATCCTGGTGGGCCTGCGCTGCGCCTTCGTGCGCACGCCGTGGCAGCCTTATCTGATCACGGCACTGGCGGCCTTCGTCGGCGAAGTGGCGGAAGGCTTCGTGATCGACACCGACCACTGGCGGCACTTCTTTCTGCTGCTCGGCATGGTCTGGGGCCTCGCCGCCGCGACCTTCAGAGAGGCAAGGCAGCCGCAAAACATAAAGCCCGCCGACTGGGCCGGCGGGCACTAATTAATTCGTCATTCCGGGGCGGCCC
>CAYJPU010000221.1:0-4062 GCA_964372105.1 uncultured Undibacter sp. | reverse complement strand
GGGCCGAACCCGGAATCCAGAACAATTGAATGCTGGAGTGTGACCCTGGATTCCGGGTTCGCGCCTTACGGCGCGCCCCGGAATGACAGAGAACACTACTTCTTGGCCAACAGGATCGGCTGGTGCTGGGCGCCGCCCGGCATGTGCACGATCTCCAGGTCCTTGAAGCCGACCTTGCGGCAGACGTTGAACAGATAGTCGGTGCGGTAGGCCACCGCGGCTTCCGGCTGCTCCATCGATTCCACCCGCGCGTTGCCGATGGTGTGCTGGAAGGTGTGGCGCGTGCCGTAGCTCGCCGGCGGATAGTCGAGATTGAAATGCGAGTGCATGATCGCGCCGCCGGAGCGCAGGACGCGGTAGCTCTCGGCGAGGTAGTTCTCGAGCTCGGCTTCCAACACGTGAGTCAGCAGCGAGTTCGACACCACCAGGTCCATGGTGCCGTCCTGCTCGGGCACGCGGTACCGGCTGGCTTCGCCCTTCTGGTTGTACGACACGCTCGCATGGGTCGAGTGGTGGAAGCGGAAGCGCTCCTTGTCGTAGTGCTGCTCGCACCACGCGATCGCCTCGCCGTCGATGTCGATGCCGACATAGGTGCCGGTGAAGGTGCGGCCGCGGAAGTTGTAGTCGCGCAGCCAGTGGGCCCAGCGGCCGCAGCCGGAGCCGATGTCCAGGATGTTCGACTTGGCGTTGGCAAGCCCTTCGGTGAACACGAACATCCAGAAGTCGCGCGCGTGCACCAGGAAGTGCGTCTGGTTGTTGGCGATGCGGTTGCCGACGCCGATGCGGATGCGCAGGTGGTTCGGCGGCAGGTCGCGGAATTCCGGCCAGATCAGGCGCGGCACGACATCGGTCGCATTCACCGCCGCCTTGAACAGCGGATTGAACGTCAGCTTCGACGTCGACGGGAAAACCTTGCGGATGGCGCGGTCGAAGCTGAAGCGCTTGACCGGCGCGGCCGTCGGAGTTGTTGAAGTATAGGCCATGTTTTACTCACCTTCCCGGCACCTCGTGTGCCGTCCTGTTACTCGATTGAGCCGCTCAGCTGTGTTTGACCGCGTTCAGCGCCACCGGCGCCTGGCCGGTGTAAGCCGGCCGATGTCCTGCGATGAGATGCCGGCGGCGCAGGCCGACGACCAAATAGGTGAACCACTTGTCCGGCAGGACGAGCGTCATCAGGTAAGCGGCCAAAGCCTTCTGCAACGACACATGCGCGTTGGTGCCACGTTGGGTCCACCACACTTTCAGGACCGTCCAAGGCCGGTACAGCGCCGCGTGCTTCCGGCGAATGGCCCGCCACAGCCGCGCATGCGCAGCCGAGGATCGGCTGAACAGCATGCCCTGCTCGCTGACGCGGTAGACGTGATAAGGCTTCGGGATCTCGACGGCGTCGAAGCCGGCAAACGCGAGACGCAGGTTGAATTCCCAGTCCTCGTAGCCGTCGCGCAAGGTCTCGTCATAGGGGCCGATCGCGTCGAGGCAGGACTTCCGCAGCAGCAGGCAGGACGGCATCGTGTTGGTGAACAAAAGGTCGAAGCGGTTGAAGTGCCGCTCGAGTTCGCCGTGACCGGCGCCGACGAGGCGCTTGTGGCTGAACACCGCGCCGACATTCGCCGGCGCGGTCCGCAAGATGGCCACCGCCTCGGACAAAAACGGCGGCTCGACCATGTCGTCGCAATCGAGTACCAGGATGAGGTCCGCCCGCGCCGCCCGGATGCCCGTGTTCCGGGCTCCCGACATGCCACGGTTTTCCTGGTGAATGATACGGGCCGACCCCGCCTTCTCAAGCTCGGCGAATTTGGCGATCGAGGCCGGATCGTTCGAGCCGTCATCGACGATGATAATCTCGAAATTCTGGAAAGTTTGCTTCGCGATCGACGTCATGAAACCGTCGAGGAAGCGACCGCCGTTGTAGCACGGCACGACCACGCTGATAGCCGGTCGCTCGCCGCGATCCGTACCGGCCCGGCCGGATGTCTGTGAAGCCGCGTCCATTCGTCCCACCACCACTAGAGTGGCGGTACATAAGCATTCCGCGCCCAATTTTCCCTTAAGCGGAACCCTTCCATTCGAGCCATTCTTTTTGACGATCTGTTCACCATACTCATTAAGCGGAAAATGCCGCGTCCCGAATAGGGTATCGGGATGAGCGTGGACACGTCCGTGGTCGATCAAAAATCCGGGCTACGGCAGCCGATGCGGTTGCTCGCCAGCCTCCTCTCACTGCGGTTTCTCGCGCTGCGCATCTCGACGGCGGGCGCCGCGGTCGCCTTTGGCCTGGTGCAGACCTTCGTCTTCGCGCGCGTTCTTAACGCTCAGGAGTTTTCGCTTTACATCCTGGTCGGCACGTTTGGGCTGTCGCTTTGGCTGTTCGACCTCGGCGCCGCGAAAATTCTCTACGTGCGGCAGCGCGAGGCCTACCTGGCCGGCAACACCAGCGCCGCTATCGCGGCGCAGACGACCGCGGTCGTCGCCGCCTACACGGCACTCGTTCTCGTCGGCACCTTGGCCTGTCTCGCGGTGATGGGAACGCAGCCGAAGGTCTCACCGGTCGACGCCATCCAGTTCGCACTGTTCTTCTGCTTTGCGGCCTTGAACCTGGTCTGGCATCCCCTCCGCAATGTCAGCTCGGCCGTCGATGAATTCGTCTATTTCGAGAGCCTGGAGGCGACACGCCGCCTCGGCCATATCGGCCTGATGCTGTCGATGCTGATCGGCCTGCCGCTACCGGCCTTTCTGGCGCTCGCCAACGTCTTGTGGTTCGTCCTGTTTGCGCTCGCGATCGCGCGCCTGACGAAGAAGCAGGCCTTTGTCCCGACGCTGCGCGGCGCATGGCCCGCCCTCAATCGCTTCTGGCAAGATAGCCGGCACGAGCTCTTGCGCAGCGGCAACTACGCCGCCGGCGAACTCACCATCTACAACTTTCCCTATGTGATCGTGCCGGCGGCGTTCGGCCTTGGCGCCCCGACCATTATCCTCGACACGGTCTTCAAGGTCTTTCGGGGGGCAACGCTGGTCTACGCCGCCGGTCTCGATCCGCTGGTGCCGCAGCAGACCCGCGCTTTTGCGTCGGGCGACGTGAAAACGCTGAAGAAGGCGACGTTGACTGCGGCCGTCCTGTGCGCCATCCCGACCGTCATCCTCTGCGCCGTGCTGCTGGTCGCCGGCGACCGGCTGTTCGCCATCCTGCTCGGCGGCGCCGCGGCGATCCCGCACGACGCGGTGCTGATCCTGGTGGTGCTGCTGCTCGCCAATCTGACGCAGAACGTTGCCACCAACCTGCTGCTGCATCTTGGCTTCTTCAGCGAGATCGCCCGGGTGGCGACGTTACTGATGGTGGCGATGGCGGCCATGACCGGTATCGTCATGATCGCCGGGCTCGGCATCGTCGGCTTCATCGGCGGCTATGCCGCGGTCTACGTCGTCGGCGCCGCGCTCTACATCGCCTACGTGGTGCGCGGGCCGTTCCGGATCGCCGCGCAAGGCCGCGCTTAAGCCCGGTTTCCGGAGCGTTAGATCCAAGGTTGCGCTGCGAAAGCCGCGTCCCTATAGTCCGCGCCGTTCCGGTCGGGGCGTGGCGCAGCCCGGTTAGCGCGCTTGTCTGGGAGACAAGAGGTCGTGGGTTCGAATCCCGCCGCCCCGACCAGTAAACCCATAAAATTGCAGCGTTATTTGCCTTCGAAGGCCGGCTTGCGCTTGTCCATGAAGGCCCGCATGCCTTCCTTCTGATCGCTGGTGGCGAACTGGAGCTGGAACGCCTTGCGCTCCAGCATCAGCGCCGTCTCGAGCGGCGCGTTCAGGCCGGCGTGGACGATCTCCTTGATCTGCTGCACCGAGATCGGCGGCATGACCGCGATCTCGCGCGCGATCTCGAGCGCCCGCTCCAGCGCCTTGCCGGCCGGGGCGAGTTCGCTGATCACGCCCATGGCGAGCGCTTCCGCCGCGCCGAACATCTTGCCGGTCAGCATCAGCAGCATGGCGCGCTTGCTGCCGACGAGCCGCGCCAGCCGCTGCGTGCCGCCGCCGCCGGGCAGGATGCCGACCTTCACCTCCGGCAGGCCGAGC
>CAYJPU010000220.1:0-5404 GCA_964372105.1 uncultured Undibacter sp. | reverse complement strand
TCAGGCCGTCTTGCGCGGCAGGTGCAGGCCGCACTCGCGGCTGCCGCCCGCCTCCCACCACCAGCGCCCGTTGCGCTCCGGCTCGCCCGGCTTGAGCGCGCGCGTGCACGGCGCGCAGCCGATCGACGCGAAGCCTCTGGCGTGCAGCGCGTTGACCGGCACGCCGAGCGCGGCGACCTCCGCCAGGACCTGCGCGCGCGTCCAGTCGAGCAGCGGATTGACCTTGATGAGCCGGCGGACGCTGTCGGCCTGCGCGAAGGCGGCCGTGCGGCGGGTCTCGGTCTGATCGGCGCGCACGCCGCTGATCCAGGCCTGCGCGCCGCCGAGCGCCTCGTCGAGCGGCCGGACCTTGCGCACGTCGCAGCAGGCCTGGCGCGCCTCGACCGAGTCGTAGAAGCCGTTCATGCCGTCGCGGGCGATCAGCTTTTCCAGCGCCCGTCCGTCCGGGTAGATGGCGCGGATGCGGCGGCCGTAGCGCGCCTCGGTCCTGGCCCACAGCTCGTAGGTTTCCGGAAACAACCGGCCGGTGTCGAGCGTCACCACGTCGATGGCGAGGTCCTGCTCGGCGATCCAGTGAAACAGCAACTGGCCTTCGATGCCGAAGCCGAGCGTGAACACGATGCGGCCGGCGAGCTCGCGGCTGATCAAGGCCAGCCGTTGCGCCGGCGTCCGGCCGGCGAAGGCGCGCGTCAGTGAACGGGCGAGCGCCACCTGGTCGCTCGTGACGGCGGGAACGGTGTCGGCCGTATCGAGCGCGATGTCAGCCAATGGTGGAGACGCTTCATCGAACATGCGGCAAACGAAGCGCGCGGAAAAACGCGCCGTCAAAGCCGAAATAAAATTCGCTTTAAGACCGTCCGGCTGCGCGCGCTATTTCACGGCGAGGCATCCGCGCGCGACGCCTATGCCAATTTACGCGCGCGAACGGCGGGCAATAACCCTGTCGCCGATCACGCCTCCGCCGCGCATTCCTTTCAGGCGTATGCCGATCCGAAGAAGAATTTGCCGCGTGGAAGATCGTTTGTTCCGCCGGCGGGCCAGCCACAGCACGCCGGCTGCTGCCATCGCGCCGCCGGAAGAATGGCGTTCTTTTCGCTCACTCCATCGCCACGCCGGTCTCGATGTGCGCCGGCGCATAGCCGTCGGCGGACAACGCGCGCAGGATATCTTCGACATGGGCGGCGTCGCGCGTCTCGATGGTGACGTCGAGCTTGGCGCCCTTGGCCGGCACATCGAGCAGCAGCCGGCGGTGCTCGACTTCCAGGATGTTGGCGCCAAGCGCACCTAACCGCGTCGCGATGACGCCGAGCACGCCGGGGCGGTCGGGGATGCTGAGGCGGAACGAGACGATGCGGCTCTCGCGCGCCAATTCGCGCACCATGATCGAGGCGAGCATGCGCGGATCGATGTTGCCGCCGGACAGGATCAGGCCGACGCGTTTGCCCCGGAAACGCGCGGGTTCGGCCAACAAAGCGGCAAGGCCGGCAGCGGCAGCGCCTTCCGCCATGGTCTTCTGCAAGGTGAGGTAAAGATTGATCGCGCGCTCCAGTTCGGCCTCGCTCACCAGTACGAGATCGGCGACCAGTTCGCGGATCACCGGCAGCGTCAGCCGGCCGACGTTCTTGACCGCGATGCCTTCGGCCAGAGTCGGCCCGCCGATCGGCCGGTGCGCGCCGTGCAGTTCATTCCACACCGATGGATAGAGCTCGGCTTCCGCACCGACAATCTCGATCGTCGGTTTCACCGCGCGCGCGGCAATGGCGTTGCCGGCGATCAGGCCGCCGCCGCCGATCGGGATCACCAGCGTGTCGAGGTCGGGCACCGTCTCCAACATCTCCAGCGCGATGGTGCCTTGGCCGGCGATCACATGCGGGTCGTCGTAAGGGTGCACCAGCGAAAGCCCGCGCTCGGCCTGCAACTGCCCGCAGCGCGCCTGTGCCTCGGCGACCGTCTCGCCGTCGAGCACGACCTCGGCGCCGTGCGAGCGCGTCGCCGCCACCTTCACGAACGGCGTCGTCACCGGCATCACGATGGTCGCCGGGATGCCGAGCCTTGCGGCGTGATAGGCGACCGACTGGGCGTGGTTGCCGGCCGACATGGCGACGACGCCGCGTGCCCGCTCTTCGGCGGTGAGCGAGATCAGCTTGACCAGCGCGCCGCGGTCCTTGAACGAATTGGTGACCTGCAGGTTCTCGTATTTGACGAAGACCTCGGCGCCGGTCAGCGCCGACAGCTTCGGCGCCGGCAGCATCGGCGTGCGCAGCACCACCCCCTGGATGACGCGGCGGGCGGTCTCGATTTCGGCGATGGTAATGTTCAACGGGGCCTCCGGGCGGGCGTGGCTGCACCATGCCGCAAGCCGGGCGAGGCTGCCAGGGCGAGGCTTGCAGCCGCACCACCCTGGCGGCGCCCCCTTGCGAAGGCTTATCCTGAGGCCATCTTCAGGGGCTCAGCCGGCGGGACGCTTTGCCCGCGCCGGGCCGTTGGAGCCACAGGAGGCGAGAGGGCCATGTCGATCGATTTCAAGCCGCACGCCTACGATCCGATCAACAATCCGGAACTGTTCGAGGGCGTGCTGGCGCGCCGGGTGATCGCGTTCCTGATCGATTTCATCGTCATCTCGGTGCCGGTGGCGCTGGCGGCGATGTTCATCTTCGCCTTCGGCATCGTCACCTTGGGGCTCGGTTTCGCGCTGTACTGGCTGCTGCCGCCGGGCGCGGTGATCTGGGCGGTCTGCTATTTCGGTCTCACGCTGGGCGGGCCGCGCTCGGCCACCGTCGGCATGCGGGTGATGGATCTGGAGATGCGCACCTGGTACGGCGCGCCGGCCTATTTCGTGCTCGGCGCGGTGCACGCCATCGTGTTCTGGGTGTCGATCTCGGCCTTGACGCCCTTCATCCTGCTGGTCGCCTTCTTCAACGACCGGCGGCGTCTGCTGCACGACATCGTGCTGGGCACCGTGGTCATCAACAACGCCGAGCGGGCGGCGATGCTGCGGGCCGCCGGTCCCGGCTTTACTGCCGTATGATGGCCTTTGACGGCTGCCCGGCACCGCGCGATGCTGTGCCGAATCGGGGGGCTTCGCCGGCCGGCACCTGCCGCCGGTGGCAAGACATAATGGCTTGATGCGTGACCCAGCATTCCCGCGACACCCCGCAATTCTACCTGACGGCGCCGTCGCCCTGCCCTTATCTGGCGCGCCAGGAAGAACGCAAAGTGTTCACGCACCTGGTGGGCGAGCGCGCGGGCGAACTCAATGATCTGCTCACCCATGGCGGCTTCCGCCGCAGCCAGTCGATCGCTTACCGGCCGGCCTGCGAGACCTGCCGCGCCTGCGTGTCGGTGCGCGTGGTGGCGGCCGACTTCAAGCCGTCGCGCAGCATGCGACGCATCGCCGAGCGCAACGCCGACCTGATCGGCGACATGCGGTCGCCGGCGCCGACGTCGGAACAGTATTCGGTTTTCCGCGCCTATCTCGACGCCCGCCACCGCGACGGCGGCATGGCCGACATGACCGTGCTCGACTACGCCATGATGGTCGAGGACAGCCATGTCGACACCCGCGTGTTCGAATATCGCCGGCGCGGGCCGGACTCGGGGCTCAACGGCCGCGGCCAGGGCCAATTGATGGCGGTCGCGCTCAGCGACGTGCTGAGCGACGGCCTGTCGATGGTCTATTCGTTCTTCGATCCGGACGAAGGCGACCGATCACTCGGCACCTTCATGATCCTCGACCACGTCGAGCGCGCGCTGACGATGGGCCTGCCTTACGTCTATCTCGGCTATTGGGTGCGGGGCTCGCGCAAGATGGACTACAAGGGCCGCTTCCTGCCGCAGGAGCGGCTGATGCCCGCCGGCTGGACGCGCGTCGAGGATTAACCCTCAGCCCGCGAACGTCTCGAACAACAGCTTGACGTTCAGCACCACGATAATGGCCGCGACCAGCCAGGCCAGCGCCGCAACCGGACGCGACACCGCAAAAACGCCCATTTTCCTGGCGTCCGAGGTGAACATCACCAACGGGATCACCGCGAACGGCAACTGCATCGACAGGATCACCTGGCTCAGAATCAAGAGCTTGCCGGTGCCGGTCTCGCCGTAGAGCGCGGTCACAATCACCACCGGCACGATGGCGATGGCGCGCGTCAGCAGGCGCCGCGCCCAGCTCGGGATGCGGATGTGCAGGAAGCCTTCCATCACGATCTGACCGGCGAGCGTCGCGGTGACGGTGGAATTCAGGCCCGAGGCGAGCAGCGCGACCGCGAACAGCACCGACGCGATGCCGACGCCCAACAGCGGCGACAGCAGCGCATAAGCCTCCTCGATCTCGGCCACCTCCTTGCCATGGGCATGGAAGACGGCGGCGGCGACGATCAGGATGGCGGCGTTGACGAACAGTGCCAGCATCAACGCGATGGTCGAGTCGATGGTGGCCCAGCGGATGGCGTGACGGCGGCCGGTGTCGCTGCGCTCGAAGCGCCGCGTCTGCACGATCGAGGAATGCAGATAAAGGTTATGCGGCATTACCGTCGCGCCGAGAATGCCGATGGCGATGTAGAGCATCTCCGGGTTGGTCACGATCTCAGTTGACGGCACGAAGCCGACGAGCACCGCCGCGACCGGCGGCGCCGCCAGCACGATCTGCACGGCAAAGCACACCGCGATCACGATCAAGAGCGCGACGATGAAGGCCTCCAGGAAGCGGAAGCCCTTGTTCATCAGCAGCAGGAGCAGGAAGGCGTCGAGCGCCGTGATCAGCGCGCCGCCGATCAGCGGAATGCCGAACAGCAGCTTCAGGGCGATGGCGGTGCCGATGACCTCGGCCAGATCGCAGGCGATGATCGCCAGTTCGCAGGCGCCCCACAGCAGGAAGCCGACCGGCCGAGGATAGGCGTCGCGGCAGGCCTGCGCCAGGTCGCGGCCGGTGGCGATGCCGAGCCGCGCGGCCAGCGCTTGCAGCAGAATCGCCATCAGGTTCGAGACCATGATGACGGCGAGCAGCGTGTAACCGAACTTGGAACCGCCGGCGAGGTCGGTGGCCCAGTTGCCGGGGTCCATGTAGCCGACCGAGACCATGTAGCCGGGCCCGGAGAACGCCACCAAACGACGGAACCAGGTCCCCTCACTCGGCACTGCAATCGTGGAATGGACCTCGGACAGGCTGGGCCGGGTATCGCCGCCGGAAAGGAAATGCCAGCCGGAGCGCGGGTCGCCGATCATGGGGACGATTGATTCTTTTGCCGTTTCAGTCGTGGAGGTCATGGCATGCGACTCCGCCGGTATGCTACCGGTCTTTCTGCTGTTGCTAATTAGTTGCAAAAAATCTTTTGGCAAATTGAACTGCTGTCGTCAAGTTATTTGCGAATGATTTGCAATTGCATGGAGGGTGATCGTGGTTTTCGCT
>CAYJPU010000219.1:0-5463 GCA_964372105.1 uncultured Undibacter sp. | reverse complement strand
CCGACCTGCACCGCATCTCGATGATCGGCAACGACTTCGCGCTCGATCCCGGCATTGGCACCTGCGGCAAGAACGGCCAGGGCGTGCCGGTCGGCGTCGGCCAGCCGTCGTTGCGCATGGACAAGATCACCGTCGGCGGCACGGCGTAACGTTTCACCGCGGTGCGCTGAACGTTGTGTCATTCCGGGGCGCGCGTTGGCGCGAACCCGGTGGCGAACGCCCCGGAATGACAAAAATCTACCGCACCACGCCCGAGATGCAGCACGGCTTGTGCCGCGGCCGCGTGATCCTGTCCTTGAGATAGCAGCGCGGCGCGGATGAAATGTAGCCCGGCCGCACGAAGGTCCAGGCCCGGCAGCGGTTCTCGCCCTTGCAGGCCGCTTCGCAGGTGGCGTCGGTGCTGTTGGCGGGCAACTCGATGTAACGATAGTCGCCGCCCAGCCGGTCGATCGAGAATTCGACCGCACCCTGGCGTGGCTCGATGACGCCGGCGCCGCGCACGCCCGACACGCAGCATTTGTTCTCGACCCGCGGCGGCACCACGTTCTTCAGCCAACAGGTGGCGGCGCCCGTCGCCGTGCGCGGATAAGAAAAGCTCCAGGCCCGGCAGCGCGCGTCGCGCTCGCAGCGGGCGGCGCACACCGCCGGATCGCCGTTGCGCACCTCGAAGCGGCTGTAGTCGCCGCCGAAGCGGTCAAAACCGGTCTGCGCCTGGGCGGGGCCCACGCTCAACCACACGCAGACCAGGGCCAACAGCCCCCGCGCGCGCCATGACGTCATCAAAAACCGCATTCGCCCGCGCCCGGTCCTGCCGTCTGCCGTGAGGCCCCGGCGCGCAGTGTAACGCGGCGGCGTCAGTTTTGGCAGTGCGGCAACAAAATGTAGCTGCGGGCCTTACGGAAAAGTGAGCGCCCGCCGGAGGGGCCAGCGGGCGCTCAGATCCGGCCGCGAGAGGGGATTTTCGCGGGGGTCGGATCGGCGGCCGATGAGAGGGATCGGCCGTTTGGCTTTAAGTCGTCGTCACACCGCAAATCTGGTCACAGGGCTTGGCGCGACGGACGGTCGGTCGCCGGCCGGCGGAACCCGGGCTCGGTGCGCGTGGCGATCTCGCTGCGCATCAGCGCGCGGTTCCAGCGGCGTTCGAGCGCGCGCTCGCGCAGCAGCGCGGACGGATCCTCCCAGAACGGCTCCGAGAAGGCGTCCTGCACATCGCTGCGGGTGATGCCGATATCGGCCAGCATGCGGCGGTCGAGACCGGCCAGGATGGCGGCGTCGCGGCGGTTACGGCGGGCGCGGGAAATCTGCTTGAGCCAATGGATCGCCACGGCCAGCAGACCGAAGAAGGCGCGCAGCGAGGCGCCGGCGGCGATGGGCAGAACGGGGTAATTGGCGCTCATGTCAGTCTCCTGCATTCCCCGGTTTCAGGGCACCACACGGCCCCAAACCCGGCAGCTGAACCACCCGAAAGCCCCACCCGATTCGTGTCGGCTGGGCCCGGAAGTAGATATTGCGCCGCCGGTATTGATTAGTGAAACGAATGTTTTTAATTTGATCGATCAGAGACGTTGATACACCCCCGCCGCCCGAAATAAGGACGGCCGATCAGGACATTGCCCAAGGGCGGAATCCAAGGGCTGAACCCAAGGACCGAAACCATGACCGCGCTGCTCGACGTCGACCAGTTACGCACCTTCATCGCCATCGCCGAGACCGGCAGCTTCACCCGCGCGGCGGAGGTGGTGAACAAGACGCAGTCCGCCGTCTCGATGCAGATGAAGCGGTTGGAGGAACGGCTGGAGCGCGCGATCTTTGCGCGTGACGGTCGCGCCTCGAAGCTGACCGAGGACGGGCAGCGGCTGCTCGACTACGCGCGCCGCATCGTGAAGCTCAACGTCGAAACGCTGGCCGCGTTCTCCGATGCCGAACTGTCGGGCCGCGTGCGGCTCGGCGTGCCGGACGACTACGCCGACCGCTATCTGCCGGAGATCATGGCGCGCTTTTCCCGCGTCTATCCCGGCGTCGAGCTGACCGTGATCTGCGAGCCGTCGGTCGACTTGCTGGAGCGCATCGACGCCAACGAGATTGATCTCGCCATCGTCACCAATTGTGAATCCAAACGAGCGCTCGAAACGTTCCGGCGCGAACGGCTGCTGTGGGTGACCTCGAACCGTCATCCGACGCACACCGAGCAACCGTTGCCATTGGCGCTCGGCCGCCCGACCTGCTCATGGCGGCGCACCGCGATCGAGCGGCTGGACGCGGTCGGGCGGCCCTATCGCGTGCTGTATTCCAGCTCGAACGCCGGCGCGGTCGCCGCCGCCGTGCTGTCGGGGCTGGCGGTGTCGGTACTGGCCGAATCCGGCCTGCGGCCCGGCATGCGCGTGCTGACCGCGGCCGAAGGCTTCCCCGAACTGCCGGCCTGCCATGTCGGGCTGGTGCGCAACGCGCACGAGACGTCGGCGCTGGCCGATGCGCTGGCCGAGCACATTGTCTCCTCGCTCGACAACCTGTCGGACGCACAGGCGGCGGAGTGAGACGTCGTCACGGTCGTTTCGGCGTACGCAGCACCAGCACGTTGCCGGCGATGACGGCAACGAGACCGAGCACGGCCGGCACGGTCCAGCGGTAGCCTTCGAAGGCGGTCGACACCAGGAGCGCGATCACCGGGTACATCACCGTCGAATAGCCGGTGCGCGCCGCGCCGATGCGGCCGAGCAGCGTGAAATAGACGCTGAAGGCGATCACCGAGCCGAGCAGCGAGAGATACAACAGCCCGCCGAAATAGGTGGCGCTCCACTCGAACGAGAAGCTCTGGCCGCGCGCGAGCGAGAACACCGTCATGATGACGGCGCCATAGCTCATGCCCCAGGCGGTGGAAGCGAAGATCGGCAGACCGCGCCGCTGCGCACCGACCGACAGCATGTTGCCGATGCAGAACGACAGCGTGCCACCAAGCGACAGCGCAAGGCCGATCAACGCCGAGGCGTCGGCGCGCATGCCACCAAGCTCGGGGTAGAACATCGCCGCCACGCCGGCGACGCCAAGCAGCGCGCCCGCCACCACGCGCAGCTCGATGCGGGTGCCGAAGATCAGCGCGCCGAGCACGACATTGCCGATGGACGCGAGCGAAAACACGATCGACAGCAGGCCCGAAGCGACATACTGCGCGCCGTAATAGAACAACGCGAAATTCGTGGAGAAGATCGCGAAGCCGAGCGCCAGCAGATAGCGGTGCTCGGGCAAAGGAAACCACAGCCGCTCGCCGCGCAGCGCCGCGACGCAAAACATCACCGGCGCGGCGATCACGAAGCGCCAGACCACCGACACTTCCGGCGCCACCTGGCCGACCTGATAATGCATCGCGATCCAGGACAAGCTCCAGGCCAGCACCGACACGCTGTAGAGCGCAAAGTCGAACAGCGTGAAGGGAGCGCGCGCGGGCGGCGGCACTTGTGTCATGCGACGAGGTCCGTCGCCGTGACGTTCAGCACCCGCGTCAGATCGGCGGGCGCGAGCTCCACCTGCAGCCCCCGCCTCCCGCCATTGCAGACGATCTTGGCAAAGCCCATCGCCGATTGTTCGACGAACACGCGCACGCGCTTCTTCTGGCCGAAGGGCGAAATGCCGCCGACGTGATAGCCGGTGACGCGTTCGGCCTCGGCCGCGCCCAGCATGGCCGCCTGCTTGGCGCCGGCGGCGGCGGCGAGCTTCTTCAGGTTCACTTCGCGGTCGGACGGCGCCAGCACGCAAATCGTCTCGTCGCCGGCGCGCGCCATCAGCGTCTTCAGCAGACGCGCCGGCTCGATGCCGAGCGCTTCGGCGGCCTGCATGCCGATGCGCGTCGCGCTCGGGTCGTACTCGTATTCGTGCAATTGGAACGCGACACCGGCTTTCTGCAAAGCAAGTGTGGCGGGCGTACTCTTAGCCATTTCAGTTACTCTCGTCATTCCGGGACTTGCGGCGGTATATTTGCCGATCTCGGGTAAACCCGAGATCGGTGCGAGCGGACCCGGAATCCATAATCATCAACGTGCGGAGTATGGATTCCGGGTTCGGCCCTTCGGGCCGCCCCGGAATGACAGTTAGTATGCATACTCGGTGAAGATCGGATCGACGGTGCCGTTCCACTCGCCGTGGAATTTCTCCAGCAATTCCTCGGCCGGTGTGATGCCGCGCGCGACGCTCTCTTCGAGCGGGCGCAGATAACGCGTCTCGTCGCGGCCGTTGCGGTCGAGCCGCTTGCGGCGCGTCAGGCCGCGCGCGGCGAGCCGCAGCGTCTCCTGCGCCAGCGTCAGGACGCTGCGGCCGCGGATCTCGGCCTTGAAGCCGAGCGTCGGCACGTCGTCGCGCAACTTCTGGCGCTCCTGCGCCGTCCAGTTCTTCACCATGTCCCAGCAGGCGTCGAGCACGTCGTCGTCATACAGCAGCCCGACCCAATAGGCCGAGAGCGACGGCAGCCGCCGCCACGGCCCGCCGTCGGAGCCGCGCATTTCGAGGTAACGCTTGAGCCGGACCTCGGGGAAGATCGTCGAGAGGTGATTGGCCCAGTCGGAAATGGTCGGGCGCTCGCCCGGCATGGCGTCGAGCTTGCCGGCGAAGAAGTCGCGGAACGACTTGCCGGAGACGTCGATGTAGTCGTCGCCGCGCTTGACGAAATACATCGGCACGTCGAGCGCGTAATCGACCCAACGCTCGAAGCCCATGCCGTCTTCGAAGGCCCAGGGCAGCATGCCGGCGCGGTTGTTGTCGGTGTCGGTCCAGATCTGCGAGCGCATCGACAGGAAGCCGTTCGGCTTGCCTTCGGTGAAGGGCGAGTTGGCGAACAGCGCGGTCGCGACCGGCTGCAGCGCCAGGCAGACGCGCAATTTTTTCACCATGTCGGCTTCGGACGAAAAGTCGAGGTTCGCCTGCACCGTGCAGGTGCGGTACATCATGTCGAGGCCGTAACGGCCGACCTTCGGCATGTAATTGGTCATGATGCGGTAGCGGCCCTTCGGCATCACCGGCATGTCGGCGCGCGACCAGTTCGGCGTCATCCCCAAACCGAGGAAGCCGATCCCTAGGGGCTTCGCCACTTCGCGCACCTGCGCGAGATGGGCGAACAGCTCGGAGGCGGTCTGGTGCACGTTTTCGACCGGCGCGCCGGACAATTCGAACTGGCCGCCGGGCTCGAGCGAAATCGCGCCGCCGCCGGTGACGTCGAACATCCCGATGATGTTCTCGCCCTCCATGATCGGCTCCCAGCCGAGCAGGTCGTGCATGCCTTCCAAGAGAGAGCGGATCGAGCGGCGGCCGGCATAGGGCACGGGCCGGTGGTCCTCGATCAAGAAGGCGAACTTCTCGTGCTCGGTGCCGACGCGGAATTGCGCCTTCGGCTTGCAGCCTTGTTCGAGCCAGGCGACGAGTTCGTCGCGCGTCTCGATCGGGGTCATGTCGATCTGGTCACGAGCCATGCAAGGGTCC
>CAYJPU010000218.1:0-5474 GCA_964372105.1 uncultured Undibacter sp. | reverse complement strand
GATGTACACGCTCTATTCGATGCAGCGGTCCGGCAATAGCTACAAGGTCCGCCTCGCGCTGGCCCGGCTCGGCATTCCTTACAGACTGGTCGAAGTCGACATCCTGCAGGGCCAAAGCCGCACGCCGGAATTCCTCGCCAAGAATCCGAGCGGCCAGGTGCCGCTGCTGGAAGTCGCGCCCAACCGGCATCTGGCGGAGTCGAACGCCATCCTCTGGTACGTCGCCGGCGGCTCGCGGCTGGCGCCGGAAGACCGCATCGAGCGCGCCGAAGCGCTGCAATGGATGTTCTTCGAGCAGCACAGCCTGGAGCCGAACATCGGCGCCGCCTATTTCTGGCTGTGCCTGATCAAGGGCGGCCGCGAGCTGCAGAGTCACGGGCTCGAAGCCTGGATCGAAAACGGCTATCGCGCCCTGACGGTGATGGAAAAGCACCTCACCGACTACCGCTATTTCGTCGCCGACCATTTCACCATCGCCGACATCGCGATGTACGCCTACACCCACGTCGCCGAGCAGTGCGACTTCGAGCTGTCGCGCTTTCCGGCCATCCACGCCTGGCTCGACCGGGTCGAAGCCGAGCCCGGCTACGTGCCGATGGACTGGCAGCCCGAGCACCTCGTCGCGGCGCAATAGGCTTCACCCTCCCCGCCACCGTAAGAACGCGTGTGGGGAGGGGAGCAGCGCCGTTCACCGTTCGTTAACCCTTGTCACGAAAACGCCGCGCTTAATCACCGCGCCCGCCCCAATCGGGCCGAACCGGCGCCCGGATTTCCCCGTCATTATGCAGGTGTCGCGTACCGTCTCATTTGCGGGTCCGCCCAATGCGCAAGCACCTTGATAACACCGGCTTCACGCCGCCCTCCGACCGCGCCCTCGGGCGCGAGCGCCACACCGTGGCTTTCGCCGAGCTGGTCGCCAGCGTCGTCCTCGCCGTCTGCACCATCGTCGCCGTCACCGTCGTCTCGGTCGGCATCGCCCGCGCCGACGCCGCCAGCAACCTGCTCGAATACGAAGGCAGCCTGTTCGCCGTCGCGCTGGTGCTCGGCCTGTTGTTCATCGCCATGGGCGGGCTCTCCGTCCTGACCCTGCCGGGTCACAAGCCGCGCCAGAAGACCTGACGCCGCGCCCCGCTGCCGGAACGCTCCCCGCCTGCTATCGTTGACGCCGGTGGAGAACGCCATGCTGCGCCTCGTCCTCGCCGTCACCGTCCCGCTCGTCGCCGCCACGGCGGCCAGTGCGGCCGACCCGACGTTTCAAACCTCGGCCGGCGCCGTGCGGGTGGAAACCGTGGCGCGCGGGCTGGTGCACCCTTGGGCGCTCGCCTTTCTGCCCGACGGCCGCATGCTGGTGACCGAACGGCCCGGCCGCCTGCGCATCGTCGCGCGCGACGGCGCGCTGTCGAAGCCGCTCGCCGGCGTGCCGCCGGTTTTCGCCAGCGGCCAGGGCGGCCTGCTCGACGTCATCCTCGACCGCAACTTCGCGCAGAACCGCGTCCTTTATTTCTCCTATGCCGAGCCAATCGACGGCGGCGGCCGCACCGCGCTGGCGCGCGCCACGCTTGCGGCCGACGACACGCTGACCGGCGTCAAGGTGATCTACCGCCAGCACGGCGCGGTCTCGCGCGGCAATCATTTCGGCGGCCGCATCGTGCAGACCGCCGACGGCAACCTGCTGGTCACCAACGGCGAGCACTTCAGCGGCCGCGACATGGCGCAGACGCTCGACAACGATCTCGGCAAGATCGTGCGTATCACGCCGGACGGCGACGCGCCCAAGGACAATCCGTTCATCGGCAAATCGAGGGAAGGATTGCCGAACGCGCGGCCCGAGATCTGGTCGTACGGCCACCGCAATCCGCAGGGGCTCGCGATCAATCCCGCCGACGGCAAGGTATGGGAACAGGAGCACGGCGCGAAGGGCGGCGACGAGATCAACATCATCCGGCCCGGCGCCAATTACGGCTGGCCGCGCGTCAGCTTTGGGGTCAACTACGACGGCTCGCCGGTCGGCACCGGAAGGGCGCGGATGGCGGGCGTCACCGATCCGGTGTGGCACTGGACGCCGTCGATCGCGCCGTCCGGCATGACATTCTATACGGGCGATCTTTTCCCCGGCTGGAAAGGCAGCCTGTTCAACGGCGCGCTGAAATTCCAACTGCTGTCGCGGCTCACCGTGCAGGGCGACAGAGTGCTGAACGAAGAGCGCTTGCTCGAGGGCCTGAACGAGCGCATCCGCGACGTGCGCCAGGGCCCGGACGGCGCGCTCTATTTGCTGACCGACAACAACGCCGGCCGCATCCTGCGCGTCGTGCCGGCGCGGCCGTCGCCCTGAGGTGCGAGCGAAGCGAGCCTCGAAGGGTGCGGCCGTCATCCTTCGAGGCCCCGCGTCGCCGGGCACCTAAGGATGACGGTGAGAGTCACCACATGTGAAAAACGAAGAACGCGCCGAGCGCGATCAGTGCGAAGCCGAAGCCTTGGCTCAAGGTGATCGGCTCCTTCAGATAGACATAGGAGAAGACGGCGAACACGATGAACGTGATCACCTCCTGCATGGTCTTGAGCTGGGCGGCGTTGTAAACCGCGTGGCCGTAACGGTTGGCCGGCACCGCCAGGCAGTATTCGATCAAGGCCAGCGCCCAGCTGATCAGGATCACGCTGACCAGCGACACTTCCTTGTAGCGCAGGTGCCAGTACCAGGCGGTGGTCATGAACACGTTGGAGCCGAACAGCAGCGCGATCGGCAGCAAATAGGGCGACAATGCGGGCATGGGCTTCTCTGAGCAGGCGTTCTTGCGGACGGGCCGGTGTACCGGCTTTGCCGGCGCGCCGTCCACAGGTCGCGATGCTGTCACCGTGCCGTCACGGCCGCGCGCTAGCAAGGCCGCGCAATGTCGTTGAACAAGCGTAGTTGCGTAAGCCCCTTCCTTGCGGTCCCTGGGCGGCGCCCCCGCCTCCGGGCCGCAATTTTTTTGCCCCCTATTTCCAGCCGGCAGGCCGCGTGACCCGGTTCCCGGCCCGTGCAAAACTATGTGATCGGCGGCGGCCGGCGCGCGGCGGCCTGTGCTAGCCTGCGCCCTCCAAGGCCCCGCGGCATCGACAAGGGAGCGACGCGATGCACGCTTTTCGTTCGATCTCGCCACGTTCGATTTCCGTGTTGTCCGCCGTGCTGATGCTCGGCATCGCCGGCGCTTCGGCGCAGAACGCACCGCGCGGACCCCAGCAAGCCCCACCGCCGGCCGCGCCGGCCAAGCCCTACAAGCCGGTCGCCGCCACGCCGCCGCAGGAAATGACCGACCCGGCCTTCGAGGCGCTGCGCAAGGCGCTCGGCGCCGCCGCGCAGAAGAAGGACCGCGCCGCGCTCGCCGCTCTGGTGGTCGCCAAGGGTTTCTTCTGGGAGCGCGAAGCCGGCGACGCCGCCGACAAGAAGAAGTCCGGCATCGACAATCTCGCGGCCGCGCTCGGCCTCGGCAACAAAGATGGCGCCGGCTGGGACATGCTGTCCGGCTACGCCGATGAGCCGACCGCCGCGCCGTCCGGCCAGCACAAGGGCGCGGTCTGCGCGCCGGCCGATCCCACCTTCGACGGCGCCGCCTTCGAGGCGCTGCTGAAAGCCACGCAGACCGACGTCAGCGATTGGGGCTACCCGCTGTCGCCCAACATCGAGGTGCGCGCCACGCCCGCGGCCACCGCGCCGGTGACGGCCAAGCTCGCCCTCGCCTTCGTGCGCGTGATGCCGGAAGAAAAGCCCGCCTCCACGGCTTACGTCCGCGTCGTCACGCCCGACGGCAAGACCGGCTACGCACCGGTCGACGGCATCGCGCCGATCGGCAACGACCAGATCTGCTACGTCAAGGCAGGCGGCGCCTGGAAGATCGGCGGCTACATCGGCGGCGGCGACGGCCCGTAAAAAACAGCGTGCTCGGTGTACTGATCGTGGCACGACCTTTCCACCGTCATGCCCGGCCTTGTGCCGGGCATCCACGTCTTCCTTAAAGGCAAGAGAATTAAGACGTGGATGGCCGGGACAAGCCCGGCCATGACGAGCAAAAGCTCAGCGCGGAACGCGCCTACCCATACCGCAGCTTCATCGCCAGGATCGGCAGCATCAGCGCCAGTGTGACGGCGTTGGAGCCGATCAGCGGCCAGTTCTCGATCGCCAGCCCGTAGATCAGCCACAGCCCGACGCCGAGCGTGAACGCCGTGGTGGCCGACAGCGACAGCGCGCGCGTTTCTTTGTCGCGGATCACCTTCGCGGCCTGCGGCAGCCAGCACAACGTGGTGAGCGTGGCGCCGGCCGTGCCGATGAGTTCGATCTGAGTGGCAGACAGCATGGCCTTGCCTTACGGACGATTCGAGAATGAAATGTGACAGGCAATAGCCGCCGCAAACCGGACGAGACATCATGACCACCGCCTCGCCGATCCCACCGCGCACGCTCGCCTGCGCGCGCTGCGGCGCCACGTTCGACTGCAATCTCGCCGGCGGCTGCTGGTGCAACGACGAGACCTTCCGCCTGCCCATGCCGACGGCGGCCGCCGCCGACTGCCTGTGCCCGACCTGCCTGCGCCGGATGGCGCAAGAGCAACAACAGCAACAGCAGTAACAACAGTTGCAGCGGTAACCATCCGCGACAGACCGCCTCCTCTTCGTCTATAGACACGGGCCCGCATGCCGCGGCGCTTTTACACGAGACATCCCATGATCGATTTTTATGCGCTGACCAGCCCGAACGTGCAGAAGATTTTCATCATGCTCGAGGAATGCGAGCTGCCGTACAATCTCAAGACCGTCGACGTCTGGAACGGCGAGCAGTTCACGCCCGAGTTCACCAAGGTCAATCCGCTGCAGAAGGTCCCGGCCATCGTCGACAGCGAAGGCCCGGGCGGCAAGCCCTATACGGTGATCGAGTCCGGCGCGATCCTGATCTACCTCGCCGAGAAGACCGGCAAGTTCATGCCGAAGGATCCGGTCAAGCGCTACGACACCATCCAGTGGCTGATGGTGCAGATGGCCAACCTCGGCCCGATGTGCGGCCAGCTCGTGCACTTCAGCAAGTTCGCCGGCCCCGGCCAGGACTACGGCCACAGCCGCTACCGCACGATGGTCAACAAGCTGTTCGACCTCTACGAGGAGCGGCTCAAGTCGCAGCCTTACGTCGTCGGCGACGAGTATGGCATCGCCGACATGGCCGCCTTCCCGTGGCTGCGCAACGTCGGCCTGCTCGCGGTCGACCTGACGAGCCGGCCGCATTTGAAGGCCTGGATCGACAAGATCGAGGCGCGCGACGCCGTCAAGCGCACGCTGGCCAAGGTCGCCACCATCAAGTCGGTGCGCGACAACGCCACCGACGACGCCAAGGACCGCTACTTCGGCCGCGGCAAGTACGCGCGGGCGTGAGGGCGTTTCACCTCTCCCCGCTTGCGGGGAGAGGTCGACCCGCCGAAGCGTTAGCGAAGGTGGGTCGGGTGAGGGGG
>CAYJPU010000217.1:0-5478 GCA_964372105.1 uncultured Undibacter sp. | reverse complement strand
CGGATCGTGCTTGTTGGCGTCGGGGTGCAGCTTCTTGGCGAGCTTGCGGTAGGCGCTCTTGACCTCGGCTTCGCTCGCACTCTTCGACACCCCCAGAATGTCGTAGGGGTCGCGCATCCGTTCAGAACTCCTCGTGAAACCCGTAAAAGCCCCTGCCCGCCGGCAAAACCGGCGACTCGTTCCGTAATGTGGGGTTCGCGTGGCCCGGATGCAACGCGCCTACACGCCGGATGGCGCTTCGGCGCGCGAGCGCGCGTCCGGCTCAGGAGCTCTTCCAGGGCTTCAGGCTGCGCACTTCCCAGGCGCCGCGCTGCTGCTTGCAGGCTTCGCCCTGAAGCCAGGACTGCGCGCTGCCGCTGACATAGCTCGCC
This sequence comes from uncultured Undibacter sp., assembly GCA_964372105.1. Taxonomy (GTDB): domain Bacteria; phylum Pseudomonadota; class Alphaproteobacteria; order Rhizobiales; family Xanthobacteraceae; genus Pseudolabrys. The sequence goes on along the minus strand of CAYJPU010000217.1, from coordinate 5,107 downwards.
AGGAAATTGCGGCAGGTCTGGCCGTCCTGGGTATAGGCGGCGGCGATCGGCGTGACGGTGCCGCGGGCGCCGCTGCGCGGATTTTCCCAGGTCAGGCTGGCGTCCTTCTCGCCGCGGCGGAGCATTTCGCTGGCGGCGGCGCGGGCGAAAGCGAGATCGGCGTCCGGCGGCAGCGCCGCGTCGGCCTTGGCGCCGGGCGGCGGCGTGATCGAGCCGGTGGTGTCCTTGTCCGAGCCGAAATACGAATCGAAGGTGCCGGACAGGCTGCAGCCGCCGCAACCCAGCGCCAGCGCCAGCGTCGTAGCTACCGGCAGCCCACGCCATAGGCGCGAGGCGGCGCTTCCACTATAACCGCGCAGACGAACTGCTGGGCGCTTGGCCTCAACCACAAGACACTCCGACCCGATGTCCGATACGATCCCGATTCAACACCCGAGTTGGTTAACGAGTGGTGATTTCACCGCCGCCGAGGAGCCATTTCGCCTTTTTGCCGCATGGTTCGAGCAGGCGACCGCCTCGGAACCGCGCGACCCTACCGCCATGACGCTGGCGACCGTCGATAAAGACGGCCTGCCGAATGCCCGGATGGTGCTCTTGAAGGGCGCTGATGAGCGGGGATTCGTTTTCTACACCAACCTGCTCAGCCAAAAGGGGCAGGAGTTGGACGCCACGGCCAAAGCGGCGCTGGTGTTCCATTGGAAGTCGCTGAACAAGCAGGTGCGCGTGCGCGGGCTGGTCGAGCGCGTCTCCGCAGAAGAGGCCGACGCCTATTTCGCCAGCCGGCCGAAGCAGGCGCAGATCGGCGCCTGGGCGAGCAAGCAATCGGCGCCGCTCGAAAGCCGCCTCGCCTTCGAGAAGGCGGTGGCGATCACCGCCGCCAAACACGCGCTCGGCGCGGTGCCGCGGCCGGACTTCTGGTCCGGCTTCCGCATCGTGCCGCTGGAGATCGAGTTCTGGCAGGACCGGCCGTTCCGCCTGCACGACCGGATCGCGTTCAAGCGCGAGCGCACGGACGCGCCGTGGAGCAAGACGCGGCTTTATCCGTGAGCTAAAGTTGCAACGAACACGACGCCCCGAGGCGTAGAACGTTTCCAAGGAAGTGATTTCAGGACCGACATGCCGAACCCGCCGTCCAACCAACCGCGCCGCACGCTGCTGCTCACCGGCGCGAGCCGTGGCATCGGCCATGCGACCGTAAAGCGCTTTTCGGCCGCGGGCTGGCGCGTCATCACCTGCTCGCGTCATCCGTTTCCGGAAAACTGCCCGTGGGATGCGGGGCCGGAAGACCACATCCAGGTCGACCTTGCCGACGAAGGCAACACCGAGGAAGCGATCGCCGAGATCAAGCGGCGGCTCGACAACCGCGAACTGCACGCGCTGGTGAACAACGCCGCGATCTCGCCCAAGGCCGAAGGCGGCAAGCGGCTCGGTTCGCTCGATACCGCAACCGAAGTGTGGCGGCAGGTGTTCCGGGTGAACTTCTTCGCACCGATCATGCTGGCGCGCGGCCTGGTCGATGAGCTCAAGGCCGTGAAGGGCTCGGTGGTGAACGTGACCTCGATCGCCGGCTCGCGCGTGCATCCGTTCGCGGGCGCCGCCTACGCGACCTCGAAGGCGGCGCTGGCGTCGCTGACGCGCGAGATGGCGTCCGACTTCGGCCGCCTCGGCATCCGCGTCAACGCCATCGCGCCGGGCGAGATCGATACCGCGATCCTGTCGCCGGGTACCGACAAGATCGTCGAGCAGATCCCGTTGCAGCGCCTCGGCACGCCCGACGAAGTGGCCAAGATCATCTACGTGCTGTGCACCGAGACGAGCTCTTACGTGAACGGCGCCGAGATCCACATCAACGGCGGCCAGCACGTTTGAAATGAAGGCCTCATGGGCCGTGCCGGCCAGGCCTTGAAAGACGTAAGTCGGTAAGTTAACTTACCCGGCATGAATCGACCGCAGCGCGCACCGGCGTCCTTTTCCAAGGTTTCGGTCAAAAGCCAGACCGTGCTGCCGCGCGACGTCCGCGAGAAACTCGGCATCAAGCCCGGCGACACCTTGCGCTACCGGCTGACGGACGAGGGCGTCCTCGTCGACAAGGCGCCTGCCGAGGTCGACGATCCCTTCGCGGCATTCTCGGAATGGTCGAGCGAAGCGGACGAAAAGGCCTATGGCAAGCTCTGACATCAGACGCCTTGCCGCCTTTGATATCGTCGTCGTTCCGTTTCCCTATGCTGACCGGCTCGCCGAGAAACGCCGGCCCGCCCTGGTCATCTCCAGCGCCAAGCTCGCGCCTTACGGTCTTGTCTGGGTCGCGATGATCACCAGCGCCGGTAACGAAGCTTGGCCGTGCGATGTGGCCATTACCAACCTCGAGCGCGCCGGCCTGCCCGCGCCATCGGTCGTGCGGTCGGCGAAAATCGCGTGTATCGAGCCTTCAAGGATTGAGCGGCGCGCAGGCCGACTTGAAAAGGCCGCGGCGCGCACCGTCGCGCGACAGCTACGCGGGTTTTTCGGTTCGGTGTGACGAAGCCCTCAGCCCCCTCGCCTCACAGCCACTTCTTCCACTTGAAGATCAAGAGCGGCACCACAGCCGCGAGCACCATCAGCGTGAGCGCGAAGGGATAGCCGTAATCCCAGTCGAGCTCGATCATGCCTCTGTGGAAGTTCATGCCGTAGACCGAGGCGACCAAGGTCGGCGGCATGAAAATAACCGCCGCGATCGAGAAGATCTTGATGATGGAGTTCTGCTCGATGTTGACGACGCCGAGCATGGCGTCGAGCAGGAACGTGACCTTGTTGCTGAGATAGGTCGCGTGGTCGGACAGCGAGACCACGTCGCGCTGCATCGACTGCAACTGCGTGCGCGCGTCCTTCGGCCACTTCATGGTGTCGGCTTCGTTGGCGAGGAACGACAGCAGGCGGCCGATCGACACCAGGCTCTCGCGCACCTTCGAGGTGAGGTCGCCCTTGCGGCCGAGCGACTTGAGCACCTCCTTATAGGCCGGCGACCCGGCATCCTCATCCGGCTCGAAGATCGAATGCGAGATCTGGTCGACTTCGGCGCCGATGCGCTCGAGGATGTCGGCGGAGCGGTCGACCACTGCGTCCAGCAGATCGCTCAGCACGGTCTCGCCCGACACCTTGGGCGGGCACGAGCGCGCCAGCTTGTGCTCGACGATCGCGAAGGGGCGCGGCTCGTCGTAGCGCACGGTGGCGAGCCGATGGCTGGACAGGATGAAGGTGACGGCCGTCGTCTTGGGCGTGGCGGTGTCCGACTGGCACATCAGCGTCGCGGTCATGTAGCGCGCGCCGTTCTCGACATAGAGCCGGCTGGAGACCTCGATCTCCTGCATCTCTTCGCGGGTCGGAACCGCGATGCCGAGCAACTGCTCGACCAGCTTGTCTTCCTGCACCGTCGGGGTGACCAGGTCGATCCACACCGCCGCCTCGGGCGGCGACTCGCCGGTTTCGACCTGGATGCGCTCGAGCGTCGGGCCGCGCGGGACGTAAACCGAAAGCATCAGGTCACCATCGTGCGGAGCGATCGCGGCTGCATTGCGACGTTCTCTCTTGGACCGATCGCGCGGCCGCGCGCAAGCAAAATGACAAAGGGCGCCACCGCAATCGGCAGGCGCCCGTCATCGTCACATGTGCGTCGCAAGCAGGCTGCAGGGTTCGATCGGCCGACCCGCCGCGGCGGCCGGCGGCGACAAGCCGGCGCGGCTAGTCGCAGTCGTAAGGCGTGAAGCGGGGCGCGGTCACGGGGCGCTGCGCGTCCTGGTGGCGAACCGCGGCGGCGACCGCCGAGATGCCGATCTTGCCGTAACGTTCGTCGAGCTCGCTGCGCCGGTCGGTTTCGTTGGGCTGGCGCTGGTTGTCGCTGTCTTTGTCCAATTGATCCTCCCATGAACTTTTTCAAGCGTCCTCGGTCCAGAACATGGGCGTCGACTGAGGCGGAATTGCGCGGCAATTCGTGAGGTATCGTGACGATTTCGTCTACTTTCGAGTATTCACGACAACACCCGTAATATACCGGCAGTCATGGTAAACCTCCTCTTAAGATGTTGCGCGCAAGGTCGTTTTTCGCGGCCCCCGCTGGGGACCGCCCGGAGACCGGTCCAGGCCGAAAGTCGAGTGCGGCTTTCCTGCAACAGATCGCAGGAAGCTTCTGTGGAAATGGCGGAAACCGTGGCGTTGCCAAGGCCAAATCGGTTAATTCCGACGTGAGGGTTTCTATTTCTGGGCGCTGTCGGGGCGACCGGGAGAAAAGGAAGAAGAAAATGGCGGCACGGGGGTTGTTGGTCGTCCTGTTCGCGGCGGGCGTGGCGCTCGGCGGCTGCATGCAGTCGACGGTTGAGCCGGCTTCGGAAGCGAATCTGACGGCGCGTGACAAGAAGCTGCTGGCGTCGGCGCCCTATGAAAAGGTGCAGATTCCGGAGCCCTATAAGCGCAGCATCGTTTCCTATCACCGCAAGGAAGCGCCCGGAACGATCGTGATCGATTCCGACGCGCGCTACCTCTATTACGTGCTGCCCGAAGGCAAGGCGATCCGCTACGGCGTGACCGTCGGCGAGGAAGCGCTGGCCTTTTCGGGCGTGGCGAAAGTCGGCCGCAAGGCCGAATGGCCGACCTGGACCCCGACCGCGGACATCAAGAAGCGCATGGACGTGCCGAACTTCGTCAGCGGCGGGCCGCAGAACCCGATGGGTGCGCGCGCGCTGTATCTGTTCGAGGGCAACAAGGACACCATGTACCGCATCCACGGTACCAACCAGCCGGAATACATCGGCCAGGCGATCTCCTCGGGCTGCATCCGCCTGACCAACGAGGACGTCATCGACCTCTACAACCGCACCAAGGAAGGCACCGTCGTCGTCGTGATGGCGCCGCACCAGGGCGACTCGCCGTTCAATCCGCGGGTGGCTTCGAGCGGGCAGCTGTTCCTCCGCTAGGCGGCACACAGAGACTTAATGAAAACGGCGCCTTCGGGCGCCGTTTTTGTTTGCGGGTGTCTGCCACACGCACTCTCTCTTCACCTCCCCCTGGAGGGGGGAGGTCGGCGAGCCATAAGCGCGTTTACGCGCGTCTTCGACGCGCTATGGCGAGCCGGGTG
>CAYJPU010000216.1:0-5503 GCA_964372105.1 uncultured Undibacter sp. | reverse complement strand
GCATTGAAGTGGCTGGGTCACGAATCTCGACCATCTCCTCCCTCGTCCTGAGGAGGCCGCGAAGCGGCCGTCTCGAAGGGCGGGGGCGGCCTCATGGTTCGAGACACGCTGCTTCGCAGCGCTCCTCACCATGAGGCCGAAATGATGTTGGCGTGAAGACTCACTCCGCCGGCTGCGTGGTTGCCGCCGCCGCTCGCCGCCGCACGAAACTGTGGTTCCTGCCGCCGAGCCTGCGGTGCAGTTTGTCGAGCAGCAGGTAGATCACCGGCGTCGTGTAGAGCGTCAGGATCTGCGACACCAGCAAGCCGCCGATGATGGTGATGCCGAGCGGGCGGCGCAGTTCGGAGCCGGGGCCGGCCGCGATCACCAAAGGCACAGCGCCGAGCATGGCGGCGAGCGTCGTCATCAGGATCGGCCTGAAACGTTCGAGACAGGCTTCGTGGATGGCGCGTTCGGGCGTGAGGCCGCGTTTGCGCTCCCCCTCGAGCGCGAAGTCGACCATCATGATGCCGTTCTTCTTGACGATGCCGATCAACAGAATGATGCCGATGAAGGCGATCACGGTCAGCTCGGTGCCGGACACCTGCAGCGCCAGCAGCGCGCCGAGGCCTGCCGACGGCAGGGTCGAGATGATGGTGAGCGGATGCGCCAGGCTCTCGTACAAGACGCCGAGCACGATGTAGACCGCCACCAGCGCCGCCAGCAGCAGCAGCGGCTGCGCGCCGGTCGATTGCTGGAACTGCTTGATGTCGCCGGCGAAGTCGGTGCGGACGGTGTCGGGGAGATACATCTCGGCGACCGCCTGCGCGATCGCCGCGGTCGCCTCTTCCAGCGTGGTGCCGGCGCCAAGATTGTAGGTGATGGTGGTCGAGGGGAACTGACCCTGGTGGTTGACCACCAGCGGCGCGATGCCGCGCTCGACCTTGGCCACCGCCGAGAGCGGCACCTGCGCATTGCCGTTGCCCGGCACATAGACCTGACTGAGGTCGTTGGGGTCGCGCGAGAACGGCCGGTCGACCTCCAGGATCACACGATACTGGTTGCGCGGGCCGTAGATGGTCGAGACTTGTCGCTGCGAGAAGGCGTCGTTGAGCGCGTTGTCGATGTCCTGGATGCGCACCCCGAGCCGCGCCGCCGCCTGCCGGTCGATGCTCACCGTCGCCTGCAGGCCGCCTTGCTCGCGGTCGGTGGTGACGTCGACGATGCCGGGCACCTGTTTCACCCGGTCGAGCACGCGCGGCACCCACGCTTGCAGCGCGTCGATGTCCGCGCTCCACAGCGTGAACTGGTATTGCGAGTCGCTCTGCCGGCCGCCGGCGCGCAGGTCCTGCGCCGGGAACATGAACACGCGGATGCCGGGGATGTTGCTCAGCCTGCCGCGCAGGCGGTTGACCACCTGCTGCGTGGTGACGTTGTTGCGCTCGCCGAGCGGCTTCAGGCTGATGAACAGCCGGCCGCGGTTGACCGAGGCGCCGCCGGGGCCGCCGCCGGTGCCGACCGAGGAGCCGAGGCCCGCCACAGCCGGATCGGCCAGCACGATGTCCATCGCCTGCTGCTGCAGCTTCAGCATCGCGTCGTAGGAGATGTCGGTCGAGGCCTGCGTACCGCCAAAAATGAGTCCGGTGTCGTCCTGCGGGAAATAACCCTTCGGCACCTTGATGTAGAGCCCGACGGTGAGCGCGATGGTGGCGAAGAACACCATCAGCGTCAGGAAGCGCTGGTCGATGACCAAAGCGAGGGTGCGGTCGTAGAAACGCACCATGCGCGCGAGCACGCCTTCGACGAGGCGGTCGAGCCAGGTCGCGGTCTTGCTCGGCGGCTGGCGCACGAAATAGGCGCAGATCATCGGCGTCACCGACAGCGACACGAAGGTCGAGACGCCGATGGCGAACACGAGCGTCACCGAGAACTCGCGGAACAGCCGTCCGACGATGCCGCCCATGAGCAGCAGCGGGATGAAGGCCGCGACCAGCGACACGCTGATCGACACCACGGTGAAGCCGATCTGCTTGGCGCCGGTCATGGCGGCGCGCAACGGCGACACGCCGCGTTCGAGATAGCGGAAGGCGTTCTCGATCATCACGATGGCGTCGTCGACCACGAAGCCGACCGACACCGCCAGCGCCATCAGCGTCAGGTTGTTGACGGAAAAGCCCGCCGCCCACATCGCCGCGCAGGTGCCGGCGAGCGACAGCGGCACGGTGACGCCGGCCGCGATGGTCGGCGCCGAGCGGCGCAGAAACAGGAACACCACCAACATCACCAGCACGATGGTGGCCCCTAACGTCAGCTGCATGTCCTTAACGCTGGCGCGGATGGTCTGGGTGCGGTCGCTCAGCACCGAGATGTCGAGCGCGGCCGGCACCCATTGCCGGAGATCGGGCAGCAGTTCGTAGATGCGGTCGACCGTGTCGATGACGTTGGCGTTGCCCTGCTTGGTGACGATCAGCAGCACCGACGGGTCGCGGTTGAACCAGCCGGCGGAGCGGCTGTTGCGCACGCTCGGCCGGATCGTCGCCACCGTGGACAGCCGGATCACGGTGCCGTCCACCGTCTTCACCACCAGCGGATCGTAGTCGGCGGCCTTCGAAAGCTGGTCGTTGATGCCGATGGTGGTCGCGCGGCTGCCGCCGTCGAACGAGCCGAGCGGGCCGGCGGCGTTGGCGTTGGCGATGGCGGTGCGCACGTCCTCCATCGACAGGCCCATGGCGGAAAGCCTCGTCGGATCGACGCGCACGCGCAGCGCCGGCTGCTCGGAGCCGGCGACGGTGACGTCGGCGACGCCCTCCACCTGGCTGAGCCGTTGCGCGATCACGCTGTCGGCGGCGTCGTAGATCTCGCTCGGTTGCATCGTCTTGGAGGTCAGCGCCAAAATCAGGATCGGCGCCGCCGACGGATTGAACTTGCGGAAGTTCGGCAGCGTCGGCATGTCGCCCGGCAGGTCGCTGAGCGCGGCGTTCAGCGCCGCCTGCACGTCGCGGGCGGCGCCTTCGATGCTGCGCGACAGGTCGAACTGCACCGTGACGCTGCTGGTGCCGAGCGACGACCTGGAAGTCAGCTCGGTGACGCCGGCGATCTCGCCGAGGCGGCGCTCGAGCGGCGCGGCGACGGTGGCGGCCATCACGTTGGGATCGGCGCCGGGCCGACTGGCGCTGACGTGGATGGTCGGCAGCTCGACGCTCGGCAGGCTGGCGACCGGCAGGAAGACGTAGGCGACCGCACCGACCAGGAACAGGCCGATCGCCATCAGCGTCGTGCCGATCGGCCGCCTGATGAAGGGGCCGGAGAAGTTCATGGCGGATCTGCGAACTGCGGCCGCGGCGACGGGAACAGCCGCAAGCGCAGCCGCTCCATATAGAGGTAGATCACCGGCGTGGTGTAGAGCGTCAGCAGCTGCGACAGCAGCAGGCCGCCGATGATGGTGACGCCGAGCGGGTTGCGCAGCTCGGAGCCGGTGCCGCCTTCGAGCGCCAGCGGCAGCGCGCCGAACAGCGCCGCCAGCGTCGTCATCATGATCGGCCGGAAGCGCAGCAGCGCCGCCTGCACGATCGACTCCACCGGCGACAGGCCCTGTTTACGCTCGGCTTCGATGGCGAAGTCGATCATCAGGATCGCGTTCTTCTTCACGATGCCCATCAGCAGTACGACGCCGATCAGCGCGATCACCGACAGATCATAACCAAAGAGCATCAGCGCCAGCAGCGCGCCGACGCCGGCCGACGGCAGCGTCGACAAAATCGTGAGCGGATGAATGAAGCTCTCGTACAGCACGCCGAGCACGATGTAGATGGTGATGGCGGCGGCCAGCAGCAGCCACGGCTCGCCGGCGAGCGAACGTGTGAATTCGGCGGTGTCGCCCGAATAGGTGCCGGTCACCGAACGCGGCATGCCGATGTCTTGGCTCGCGTCGTTGATCGCCGCCACCGCGTCGGACAGCGCATAACCAGGCGCCAGGTCGAAGCTGATGGTCACGGACGGGAACTGCTCCTGGTGCGCGATGGCGAGCGGCGCCGAGGTCGGCACGAAGCGCGCGAAGGACGACAGCGGCACCTGTGCGCTGCCGGTCGTGGTGTTGGGCGTCGCGCTGGTGTTGGTGTTGGTGGTGCCGGTCGCGGTGGTCGAGACGGTGGCGGTGGTGCCGGTCGAGGTGCGCGACCCGGTGACGTAGATCTGCGACAGCGCGCCGGGGTCTTGGCTGTAGCGCGGCTGCGCTTCGAGGATGACGCGATACTGGTTGGCCTGGCCGTAGATGGTGGAAATCTGCCGCTGGCCGAAGGCGTCGTAGAGCGTGTCGGTGACGCTCTGCATCGAGACGCCGAGGCGGCCGGCCTGCTCGCGGTCGATCTGCACCTGCACGCGCGGGCCGCCTTCCTGCGCTTCGGAGGCGACCGCGCGCAGCGCCGGACGGCCGCGCAGCGCCCGCACCAGCCGGTCCGACCAGTCGACCACGTCGGCGCGGTCGGTGCAGACCAGCGTGTACTGGTATTGCGCGCGGCTGGCGCGCGTTGAGATCTGGATGTCCTGCGTCGCCTGGAAATAGACCGTCATGCCGGGGATCGGCGCGACCGCCTGCTTGAGCCGCGCCACGATCTCCTCGACGCGGGCGTCGCGCTCGTCACGCGGGCGCAGGAGGATCTGCAGGCGGCCGGCATTGGGCGTGGCGTTCATCGTGCTGACGCCGATGATCGATACGACGCCGGCGACGTCGGGGTCGCTGCGGATGGCGGCTTCGGCCTTGGCCTGCTGGCGCTGCATTTCCGCGAACGAGACGTCGGTGCCGGCCTCGGTCACCGCGGTGATCATGCCGGTGTCCTGCAACGGCAGGAAGCCTTTCGGCATCACGGCGTAGAGCGCAATGGTGGCGGCGAGCGTGATCAGCGTCACGCCGAGCGTCGCGGGCTGGTGGCGCAGCACCCACAGCAGGCTGCGGTGATAGGCCGCGACGGTGCGGTCCGTCAGGTCGGAGAAGGTGCGCGTGAAGCGGTGGCCTTTGGGCGTATGGCCGTCGGCGCCATCGGCATCGCCATCACCTTGGCGCAGCAGGCGCGCGCACATCATCGGCGTCAGCGTCAGCGACACGATGGCCGAGGCCACCACGGCGATGGTCAGCGTCAGCGCGAACTCGCGGAACATGCGGCCGACCAGCCCGGTCATGAACAGCACCGGAATGAACACCGCGATCAGCGACAGCGTCAGCGAGATCACGGTGAAGCCGATTTCCTTGGCGCCGCGCAGCGCCGCCTGCAGCGGGCTTTCGCCCTTCTCCATGTGGCGGACGATGTTCTCGATCATCACGATGGCGTCGTCGACCACGAAGCCGGTGCCGATGGTCAGCGCCATCAGCGACAAGTTGTCGAGCGAGAAGCCGCAGAACCACATCACGCCGAAGGTCGCGATCAGCGACAAAGGCAGCGCCACGCCGGCGATGATGGTGGCGCGGATGGTGCGCAGGAAAATCAACACCACCAGCACCACCAGCGCGACGCTCAGCACCAGCGTGAAC
>CAYJPU010000215.1:0-5536 GCA_964372105.1 uncultured Undibacter sp. | reverse complement strand
ATGGGGCCGCAAGCGCACCATCGACCAGTCGAGCTGCAACAAGGACTATTCCTGCGTGAAGGGCTTCTGCCCGTCCTTCGTCACCGTGCACGGCGCCAAGCTCAAGAAGGGCGAGGGCGTGTCCGAGCCGGCCGACTGGCCGGCGCTGCCGGCACCAATGGTGCCGCTGATCAACCATCCGTACGGCATCATCGTCACCGGCATCGGCGGCACCGGCATCGTCACCATCGGCGCTATCGTCGGCATGGCCGCGCATCTCGAAGGCAAGGGCGTCGGCGTCATCGACATGGCCGGCCTCGCGCAGAAGGGCGGTGCGGTCTACAGCCACATCCGCATCGCCAATACGCCGGGCGAGATCCACGCCATCCGCATCGCCGCCGCCGGCGCCGATCTCATTCTAGGCGGCGACATCGTCGTCGCCGGCAACAAAAAAGTGCTGGGCGCGATCAAGCCGGGCAACACCCGCGTCATCGCCAACACGGCGGAGTTCCTGCCAGGCGACTTCACCCGCAACGCCGACTTCTCGCTGCCGACCGAGCGGCTCAAGCGCGCCATCACCGGCGCCGCGGGACCGGGGCGCAGCCATTTCGTCGATGCCAGCAAGCTCGCCACGGCGCTGCTCGGCAATTCGATCGGCGCCAACATGTTCATGCTCGGCTACGCCTATCAGCTCGGCGCGTTGCCGCTGACCGGCGAAGCGATCGAGAAGGCGATCGAGATGAACGGCGAGGCGGTGGCGATGAATCTCGCCGCTTTCCGCTACGGCCGCCGTGCGGCGGTGGATCTGGCCGCGGTGCAGTCGCTGGTGGCGCCGAAGCAGGTCGAGAACGACTCGCTCAAGCTGTCGCAGTCGTTCGCCGAGACGGTCGAGCGCCGCGAGGCCTTCCTCACCGCCTACCAGAGCAGGCGCTACGCCCGCCGCTATCGCGCCTTGGTCGACAAGGTCCGCGCCGCCGAGGCCGAGAAGGTGCCCGGGCAGAGCGGGCTCAGCGAAGCGGTGGCGCGCTATCTGTTCAAACTGATGGCCTACAAGGACGAATACGAGGTCGCGCGGCTGTACACCGATACGTCGTTCGTCGAGCGCGTGCGGTCGTCGTTCGACGGCGACCTGCGGCTGGAATTCCATCTGGCGCCGCCGCTCCTGGCCAAGGTCGATCCGGCGACCGGCGAGCCGAAAAAGATGACGTTCGGTATGTGGATGCTCAAGGCGTTCGGCGTGCTGGCGAAATTCAAATTCCTGCGCGGCACGCCGCTCGACGTCTTTGGCTACAGCGACGAGCGCCGCACCGAACGCCGGCTGATTGCGGACTACGAGGTGCTGCTGACCAAGCTGATGGCCGAGTTGACGCCGTTCAATCACCAGACCGCGGTGGCGCTCGCGTCCATCCCGGAAAAAATCCGCGGCTTCGGTCCGGTCAAGCAGCGGCATCTGGCCGCCGCCAAGGCCGAGGAATCGGCCTTGCGCGACCAATTCAGCGCCGGCGCCACGCCGTTTCTGAAAGCGGCGGAATAGGCCGCCAAGGGTTTGGGCGCTCGCGGCTTTCCGGGCTGCAAGTCCCGGTATCTCTTGAGCCGCCAAGTCTAAACGGGCGATAGTATCGCCGGTCAACCCGGGCGGAGCCGGCACGTGATCGCACCCGAGCATTTACGAAAGATTGCGTTCTGGTCACGAGACCTGACCGAGCGGGAATTCGAGCAGGCCTGCCGTGGCATTGTCGAAAAGACTTATCCCGCGCACGCCTATATCTGCCACCGCGGCGACCGGTTGGATTCCTGGACCGGCATCGTCTCGGGGCTGGTCAAGCTCAGCACCGTGTCGCGCAGCGGCAAGGCGATCAGCCTTGCCGGCATCCGGGCCGGCGGATGGTTCGGCGAAGGAACCGTCCTGAAGAACGAGCCGCGCCAATACGATCTCGTGGCGTTGCGCGACACCCGCATGGCGCTGATGGACCGCGCGACGTTTTTTTGGCTGTTCGAGAACAGCGTCGCGTTCAACCGCTTCCTGGTCCGGCAATTTAACGAACGCGTCGGACAGTTTATTGCACTGGTCGAATACGACCGGATGCTCGATGCGCCGGCACGTCTCGCCCGCAATGTCGCCTGGCTGTTCAATCCAATTTTATATCGCGACGTCAGCAGGCATCTTGAAATATCGCAGGAGGAAATCGGCCTGTTGTCCGGGATATCGCGCCAAATGGCGAACAAAAGCCTGCAAATCCTCGAAAAAGAGGGTTTGCTGCGCGTCGAGCGCGGTGGAATTACGGTGCTTGAATTGGATCGTCTTGCCCACTACGGCGACTAACGATCTGGCCGGCCGCGCGGCAAGTCACCGCACCCTGCGAAAAGCTATATGGCCGCGTTCCTAGCGAATAGACCGCCCGCTTGTCTGTCAAGTGTACTATTGTGAAAATAATGTTTCGCTGCAATCTGCTACGAATAAGACTACGAGGGGCGGGGCGGCGTAGCGGCTGCCGGTAAAATACAACGCGCGGACCACGTGCGGACGAAACGGGAGGAGATTTGAGCCTTGGCGCAGGACGCCGCGGGTAAAGCCGATACGTTTCCTAAGCTGTTGATCCGTAACGCCCATTTGTACGGGGCGCGACCGGCTATGCGGCACAAGGACTTAGGTATCTGGCAAAGCTGGACCTGGGCCGAGGTGCTGGAGATCGTGCGTTCCTACGCCGCCGGCCTGCACCGCCTCGGCCTCAAGCGCGGCGACACCATCGCCATCGTCGGTGCCAACCGGCCCAAGCTCTACTGGTCGGTGATGGCGGCGCAGATGATGGGGGCGATCCCGGTGCCGGTCTATGCCGACGCGGTCGCCGAAGAACTCTCCTACGTGCTCAACCACGCCGAAATGCGCTTTGCCGCGGTCGAGGACCAGGAGCAGGTCGACAAGATCCAGTCGGTGATGGAGCGTCTGCCGAAGCTCGAGCTGATGCTTTACGACGAGACGCGCGGCCTGCGCGACTACGACCACAGCCGCCTGCACAGCATGGAGAGCGTGATCGCGGACGGCCGCAAGGCGCTCGCCGAGGACAAGGCGCTCGCGGCCTGGCTCGACGCCGAGATCGCCGCCGGCAAAGGCAGCGACCCTTCGATCATCCTCTACACGTCGGGCACCACCGGCGCCTCCAAGGGCGTGGTGCTGTCGCATGAGCGCTCGATCAAGGCCGCCTCCGACACCGTCGCCTTCGACCGTCTGACCGAGAACGACGTCGCGCTCGCCTATCTGCCGCTCGCCTGGGTCGGCGACCATTATCTCAACTACGCGCAAGGCATGGTGGCCGCCTTCTGCACCGCGTGCCCGGAAAGCGCCGACACGGCGATGGCGGACTTACGCGAAATCGGCCCGAGCTTCTATTTCGCGCCGCCGCGCACGCTCGAGCTGCTGCTCACGCGCATGATGATCCGCATGGAGGATGCGGACCTCCTCAAGCGCAAGATGTTCCACTATTTCATCGGCGTGGCGCGGCGCTACGGCGAGCGCATCCTCAACGGCGAGAGCGTGCCGCTCAAAGGCCGGTTGCTCTACTGGATCGGCAACATCCTGGTCTATGCCCCGCTCAAGAACGTGCTCGGCTTCACGCGCGTGCGCACGGCTTACACCGCCGGCGAAGCGATCGGGCCCGATTTGTTCGCCTTCTACCGCTCCATCGGACTGAACCTGAAACAGCTCTACGGGCAGACCGAGGCTTTCCTTTATGTGACGGCGCAGCCGGACGGCGAGATCTATTCCGACACCGTCGGGCCGGCCTGTCCGAACGTCGACATCCGCATCGCCGACAACGGCGAGGTGCTGTTCAAGTCGCCCGGCATGTTCACCGGCTACTTCAAGGATCCGGAGAAGACCGCCGAGGTGATGACGCCGGACGGCTTCGTGAAGACCGGCGACGCCGGTTACTTCGACGAGAAGACCGGACACCTCAAGATCATCGACCGCGCCAAGGACGTCGGCAAGCTCAACGACGGCTCGCTGTTCCCGCCGAAATACATCGAGAACAAGCTCAAATTCTATCCGAACATCCGCGAAGTGGTGGCCTTGGGCGACAAGCGCGATTTCGTCAGCGTGATGATCAACATCGATCTCACGGCGGTCGGAAGCTGGGCCGAGCGCAACAACGTCGTCTACGCCTCCTATCAGGAACTCGCCGGTCATCCCTTGGTCTACGACATGATCGAGAAGCACGTCGCCGAGGTGAACCGCTCGCTGGCCGAGGACAAAGTGATGGCGGGGTCGCAGATCAAGCGCTTTCTTATCCTGCACAAGGAACTCGACGCCGACGACGGCGAGCTCACCCGCACCCAGAAGGTGCGCCGCGGCTTCGTCGCCGAGCGCTACGCGCCGCTCATCACCGCGCTCTACGACGGATCGAAGGAAGCCGACATCTCGACCGAAGTCACGTTCGAGGACGGACGCAAAGGCGTCATCAGCGCGCGGGTGAAGATCCGCGACATGCAGCCCGTGCCCGCCGCCATGGAGAAGGCGGCATGAGAGCGCCGATCGCGAGGTACCCTTTCTTCACCTCCCCCCTCCAGGGGAGGGTGAAGGTGCGCCGTGGGGTCGCCCCATGAGAGCCCCGAGCGGATCCGAGATCGCGGCCGGCGACGTGCTCCTGGCGGTGGACGGCGTGTCGCTGTCGTTCGGCGGCGTGAAGGCGGTGAGCGACGTGTCGTTCGACATCCGCAAGGGCGAGATCCGCGCCATCATCGGCCCGAACGGCGCCGGCAAGACGTCGATGCTCAATGTCATCAACGGCTTCTACCAGCCGCAAGTCGGCCGCATCACCTTCAAGGGTGAGACCCGTTCCAAGATGCGGCCCTACGAAGCCGCGCACGGCGGCATCGGCCGCACGTTCCAGAACGTCGCGCTGTTCAAGGGTATGACGGCGCTCGACAACATCATGGCCGGCCGCACGCTGAAGATGAAGGCCGGTTTCCTGTGGCAGTTGCTGCGCCTCGGCCCGGCGCTGCGCGAGGAGGTCGAGCACCGCCATTTCGTCGAGGAAATCATCGACTTCCTCAAGATCCAGGGAATTCGCCGCACCCCGGTCGGCCGGTTGCCTTACGGCTTGCAGAAGCGCGTCGAACTCGGCCGTGCGCTCGCCATGGAACCGGAACTGCTGCTGCTCGACGAGCCGATGGCCGGCATGAACATCGAGGAGAAGGAGGACATGTCGCGCTTCATCCTCGACGTGAACGACTATTTCGGCACGACCATCGCGCTGATCGAGCACGACATGGGCGTGGTGATGGATCTGTCCGACCGCGTGGTGGTGCTCGACCACGGCGTCAAGATCGCCGACGGCACGCCGGCGGAAGTGAAGAGTAATCAAGCCGTGATCGACGCCTATCTGGGAGTGGCGCATTGATCGGTACGCGGCACGGACACTCCCGGTCTCATCCTTCGAGACGCGCACTGCGTGCGCTCCTCAGGATGAGGGCGGAACTGGTGTCGCGGGTGAGGGACAGCTGACATGGTTGTATTCGGCCAGTTTCTCGAAGTGCTGATCAGCGGCCTGCTGGCGGGCGT
>CAYJPU010000214.1:2443-5570 GCA_964372105.1 uncultured Undibacter sp. | reverse complement strand
TCCTGCGCTGCGGCCGGCGACAGCACGGCGGCAAGCGCTGCGCAGGCGAGCGCGAACGTGCGCGACAATGACGGCATGTTTTTCCTCCGGCGTGGTTTTTATTGTTCAGCTTTTATTGTTCAGCTTTGATTATTCGACCTTCAGGCCCAGCTTCTTCACCAGGGCCCCCCACTTCTTGCCTTCGCTGGCGATGTCGGCGGCGTATTCGGCCGGCGTCGAGGAGAGCGGATCGCCGCCCTCCATGTGAATGCGCTTCTTGACGTCGTCGGTTGCGGCCAGCTTGCGCAGTTCGGCGCTGAGGAGGTCGATTATCTCCTTCGGCGTGCCGGCCGGCGCGAGCACGCCGTAATGCAGCTCCGCGTCGAAGCCGGGCAGGCCGGATTCGTCGAAGGTCGGCACGTCCGGCAAGCCCGAGAAGCGCTTCTTGCTGGTGACCGCGATCACGCGCAGCTTGCCGGCGGCGACATTGCCGAGCGCCGGCGGCAGCACGCCGAAGGCGATCGGCACGTGGCCGCCGAGCAGGTCGTTCATCACCGGCGCGGTGCCCTTGTAGGGAATGATCGAGACGTTGACGCCCGCCGCCGACTTGAACAGCTCGGCGCACATGTAGCCGCCGGTGCCCATCGCCGAGGTGCCGAGATTGAGCGAGCCGGGCTTTTCCTTGGCGAGCTTGATGAAGTCGGCGACGGTCTTGGCCGGGAACGACGGGTGCGCGAGCAGTGCCACCGGCATCGTCGCCACCAGCCCGACCGGGGCGAAGTCCCTCTCCGGATTGATGTCGAGATGGACGTAGAGGCTGGGATTGATCGAGATCGTGCCGGAGTGGCCGAGCAGCAGCGTGTAGCCGTCGGGCGCGGCGCGCGCGACCAGCTTAGTGCCGATGGTGCCACCGGCGCCGCCGCGGTTCTCGACCACGACCTGCTGCTTCAGCGACTCGGACAGCTTCTGCGCCACCACGCGCGCCATGGCGTCGACGCCGCCACCCGGCGGATAAGGCACCACCAGCGTGATCGGGCGGGTCGGATAACCGGCGGCGATCGCCGTGCCGGACGACGGCGCGAGAACGGCGGCCAGTACCAGGCCGGCCAAGGCTGCGTAACGACGCATGCATCTACTCCCCAGTCAAAAAACGCGGGCCGTTGACCGGCCGCTCGCTCTGCGTGTCATCACATCGTGCAATCGAAAACGACAATGCGCAATTCAAAAGACAGCCGATCAGAGGCGCAAACCCAAAAATGCAAAAACCGCCGCCTCGCGGCCCGCGAGCCGGCGGTTTATCCCGGAATGGGTTAGACGATCGAGTCGTTCAATGCACGCTGGCTTGCTCGCTTTGGCGCAAGCGTTCGATCTCGTCCTTCACCAGCAGTTTCTTACGTTTGAGTTCGACAATGCGCAGGTTGTCGACCGCGCGATGGGCCAGGCAATCGGAAATTTCGCTATCAAGCGCCTGGTGCCGTTTTTCGAGTTCCGCAAGGTGCGATTGCATCGACATTCACGATGTCTCCTCAATCAGTGGGCTCTCCGGACGAGGTAAGTGTAGCGCAGACTCGTTGCAAAGGTGAGGCTACACCCGAGTCATTCCTCCCGCAATCGGGACCGGAAGCCCTTGGAATATTGATGGTTTCGGAAGCCTTGAACGCGCTTGTGGAAAACGTGATAATTGTTCCCGCTTCGGGCGAGCGGCAACGGCCTCAGAAGCAAGCACGGTGGCGATGACGGACGAAGAAGAAGGCGCGTTGCGGGAGGCGCTGGCGCGTCTGCAGCAGGAACATCGCGATCTCGACGCGGCAATCGCCGCCCTGGCGGCGTCGCCGGGCTCCGACCTACTCCAGGTCCAGAGGCTGAAGAAGCGCAAGCTCGTGTTGCGCGACAGCATCCGCCAAATCGAAGATCAACTCACGCCGGATATCATCGCGTAGAGGATTACTACCCTCGCCTCTCCCGCTTGCGCGCATACATCGCGCGGTCAGCGGCATCGATCAGTTGCGCCACGCCGACATCCGCCGACAGCGCCACGATGCCCGCGCTGGCGCCGACGCTGAGCCGCTCCGCGCCGAACAGGACGCAGGCCTGCTCGATCGTCCGTTCCAGCTCGCGCGCCTTGGCCGTGGCGTGCGGCCCGCCGACGTTCCACAGCAGCACGCCGAACTCGTCGCCGCCGAGCCGCCCAACCACGTCGGAGGCGCGCACATTGCCGGTGAGCTCCGCCGCCACCACCTTCAGCAGACTATCGCCGGCGGCATGGCCGTACCGGTCGTTGACGACCTTGAAGCCGTCGAGGTCGACGAACATCAACGCCGCTGCCGCGCCATAACGCTCGACGTAAGCGAGCGACCGCACAAGCGCGCGCTCAAAGCCGCGGCGGTTGAGGATTTCGAGCATCGGATCGACGTCGGCGTGCATCTCGAGCTCGCCGATGCGGCGTTCCGCCTGAGCCAGCTGCTGCCGCAAACGATCGATCTCGGCCTGCATGGCCGCAGCCGCGCCTGGGTCGTCGCCGCCGTCGCTCACGCCGATTCCTTTAAGCGAATCTGCCCTTTTGCGGCCTGATAATAACGCTTTCGCCTTGCCAGCGGGGGGTCGCTACCTATAATCCGGCGCTTCCTTCCGCCGGGGGTGTAGGGGTGGATTTAAGGGGGCAAAATGCCGTCAAAGCCGGTCGCAATCATCATGGGCAGCCAGTCCGACTGGGCCACGATGAAGCATGCCGCCAAGACGCTCGATGCGCTCAAGATCAGCTATGACGCCCGCATCGTCTCCGCCCACCGCACGCCCAAGCGCCTGTACGACTTCGCGCACGGCGCCCGCGACAACGGCTTCAAGGTGATCATCGCCGGCGCCGGCGGCGCGGCGCATCTGCCGGGCATGGCGGCCTCGATGACACCGCTGCCGGTGCTGGGCGTGCCGATGAACACCCATGCGCTGGAAGGCAAGGATTCGCTGCTGTCGATCCTGCAGATGCCGGGCGGTATCCCGGTCGGCACGCTGGCGATCGGCAAGCCGGGCGCGATCAACGCCGCGTTGCTCGCCGCCAGCATCCTGGGGCTGTCGGACGCTGGAATCGCCAAGCGCCTCGACCAGTGGCGCGCGCGGCAGACCAAGTCCGTCGCCAAGCGGCCGAAAGATT
>CAYJPU010000214.1:0-2343 GCA_964372105.1 uncultured Undibacter sp. | reverse complement strand
TGCTGAAACCCGGCGCGACCATTGGGATTCTCGGCGGCGGACAGCTCGCCCGCATGCTGGCGCTCGCCGCCGCGCCGCTCGGCCTGCGCTGCCATGTCTATTCGCCGGAGAAGAACTCCTGCGCCTTCGAGGTGGTGCACGCCTTTACTTGCGCCGACTACGAGGACGAAGACGCGCTCGCCGGCTTCGCCGATTCGGTCGACGTCATCACCTATGAATTCGAGAACATCCCGGCCAAGACCGCGGCGTTCCTCAGCAAGCGCAAGCAGGTCGCGCCGGACCCGAAGGTGCTGGAACTGACCCAGGACCGGCTGATCGAGAAGAATCTCGTCAGCGAGCTCGGCATCGCCACCGCGCCCTACGCGCCGGTGCACAGTGCCACCCAACTCGCCGACGGCCTCGCCAAAATCGGCCTGCCGGCGGTGCTGAAGACGCGCACGCTCGGCTACGACGGCAAGGGCCAGGCCAAGATCGTGAGTGCTGCCGACGCCAACGCGGCGTGGCGGTCGTTGCGCGGCGTGCCGTGCATCCTGGAAGGCTTCGTCGCGTTCGAGCGCGAGGTGTCGGTGATCGCCGCGCGCGGCCACGACGGCAAGGTCGAATGCTTCGAGGTGACCGAGAACGAGCACCGCGACCACATTCTCCACATCTCGCATGTGCCGGCGAAAGTGTCGGCGCCGCTCGCGACCGAAGCCAAACGGGTCGCGACCAAGATCGCCAAGGCGCTCGATTACGTCGGCGTCATGGGCGTCGAGTTGTTCGTGGTGCGCGCCAAAGGCAAACAGCATGTGCTGGTGAACGAGATCGCGCCGCGCGTGCACAATTCCGGGCACTGGACCATCGACGGCGCGACGGTGTCGCAATTCGAGCAGCACATGCGCGCGGTGGCGGGCTGGCCGCTCGCCAAGCCTGAGCGGCTCGGCCGCAAGGTCGAGATGGTCAATCTGATCGGCGACGAGGTCTCGGATGTCGAGCGCTGGCTGACCCAGCCCGGCACGTCGCTGCACATCTACGGCAAGGGCAAACCCAGCCCGCGCCGCAAGATGGGCCACGTCACGCGGGTGTGGCCGGCGAAATAATCGGGCCGCGGCCACCCCGCGATCGTTCTGCTGTGCCCGACCTCATAATCTCTCTATGGTTGTGTATCTGCTAGGAGACACGCCATGCCCGACGCCCGCTTTCCCGACCGCCTGCGGCTGCCGCTCGCTTTCGACCCTGACCGGCTGGCGGCCGACCTGGCGCGGGCCGCCATCGCCAGCTGGACGGCGCATTTCGTCAAACAGAACTATGACGGCGACTGGAGCGTCATCCCGCTGCGGGGTCCGGCCGGGGCACGCCACCCCATCCAGATGATCTATTCCGACCCGGGCTGCACGGACTTCGCCGACTCCCCGCTATTGGCCGCCACGCCCTATTTCCGGGAGGTTCTGGCCGGTTTTGCCTGCGAGTTGCAGGCCGTCCGACTGATGCGGCTCGCCCCCGGCTCGGTCATCAAGGAACACCGCGACCACGACCTGTCGTTCGAGGACGGCGTGGTGCGCCTCCACATTCCGGTCGTGACCAACGACGGGGTTGATTTCCGCCTGAACGGCCGGCGCTGCCAGATGGCGGCCGGTTCCGCCTGGTACCTGCGGCTGTCGGACCCCCACAGCGTCGCCAACCTGGGGGCGGCCGACCGGGTCCACCTGGTGATCGACGCCGTCGCCAACGGCTGGGTGGAGGCCCTGTTGGAACGCGCCGCCCGGGCGGGCGACCCCGACCTCCCGGCTGGCGCTCCTGTCCGAGCGGCCCTATATTGAAAAAGGCCTGCGGAGAGCCCCTTTTCGGCCCCTCGCATGGACTCGACCGTTCAATTCTGCTACAGCCGCCCGACTCAAAAGCCCCGATTTCGGGGCTTTTGGCCTTAAACCCGTCCGGCCACCAACGAAGGAGCAAGCGTGCAAGTACTCGTTCGCGACAACAACGTCGATCAAGCCCTGAAGGCGCTGAAGAAGAAGATGCAGCGCGAGGGCATTTTCCGCGAGATGAAGCTTCGCGGTCACTATGAAAAGCCGTCGGAAAAGAAGGCGCGGGAAAAGGCTGAAGCAATTCGCCGGGCCCGCAAGCTTGCGCGCAAGAAAATGCAGCGCGAGGGTCTGTTGCCGATGAAGCCGCGCGTGGTTCCTGGCGCGGGTGGTCCCGGTGGTGCAGGCGGTCGCGGCGGTCGCGGCGCGGCGCCGCGTTTCGGCTGACGCTCGACGCGGCTTTCGGGCCGCGGCAAGCCGTTCGGGTTTAAGCTCCTTGCGTTGAGATGGCGCGGGCCGTTTTGCCCGCGCTATTGTTTTTAGGGATCCGCCATCCGGC
>CAYJPU010000213.1:0-5595 GCA_964372105.1 uncultured Undibacter sp. | reverse complement strand
CTAGTGCGCGTACTCGTTAATCCGATTGTGTAAGCGCGGCACCCTGAATGGCCGCTTCACTCCGAAAGCGACCGCCCGGCACCGCCTCGACGTTTTCGCCGCCGTCCCGGCTCATTTCTCGCCGAGGGCGGCGAACGGGCCGGCAGCGTAGCTTGCCTTGCCACCGACCAGCGTCAGGAGCGGCTTGATCGCTCCGACACGATCTTCCGGCACCGTAAAATAGTCCGCGTCGAGCACGACGAGATCGGCCCACTTTCCGGCCTCGAGAGTGCCGCGCTTGTCTTCATCGGCTGAGAACCAGGCCGAACCGACGGTGTGCATTCGCAGCGCCTGCTCGCGGCTCGGCGTATGCTCCTTCGCCCGCAGCGGAATGCCCTTCGCGGTCTTGCCGTCGAGCATCCACTGCAAGGTCTGGAACGGAGCGTGGGTGGAAACGCGCGTGCCGTCGGTGCCGGCTCCCACGGCGATGTCGCGCGCCAGCGCCTCAAGCGTCGGCGGGGCGCGTTTGACGATCTCCGGCGCCACGAACTTCGGCCACCGCTCACCTTCGAACAAAGTGCGGTTCTGGATGAGATAGCCCATGCCAAGCTTTTTCATGCGGTCGAGCGAGCGCGGCGAAGCGTCCTCCAAATGCGCAATGGCCCAGCGCAGGTCCTTGATCGAATTCTTCGCATCCACCTCCTCGTAGATGTCGAGGATCTGGCTGGCGGTTGTGTCCATGGTGGCGTGGATCTGGATGCGGAGGCCGCGTCCAGCGGCCCACTGTGCGATCTCCCGCAAGGTTTCCGGCGCACCCGGTCGCGGCTTGAAATTGGGCGACCGGCCGAGCGCCCCGTCATGGAAGCCCCAGACCATGACCTCGCCCAGGCCAAGAGCCTTGAGCCAGTTGTCCCCGAAGTTGCGGGGCAGCATCATGACGTACTGCTTGAGGTCGGCGGCCTCCTGTCCGGGCCGGCCGTTGACGAAGAACGAAACCCGGATCGGCAACTCGCCCCGCTGCCAGAGCTGGAACAGCGGCTGATAGGCGTCCGGCGACATGCCGCCGCCGGCCGGGTCGATGACGCCGGTGAGGCCGACCGAGGCCAGGTGCTTGAAGAACGCGCGCGTGCCGGCCACCTGCTCGGCGAAATCCGGCTTCACGGTGCGGCCGAACAGCGCGGACAAGGTCGCCAGATCGCCGTCGATCTGCCCGGTCGGCTCACCCTTGTCGTCGAGCAGCACCTTGCCCGCAGGCGGAACCTTCGAGTCCTTCGCGATGCCGAGCCGTTCCATGGCTTTCGCATTGAGCACGGCGAAGTCGTACATGTGCTGCACATAGACCGGGTTGTCGCCGCCGGCGCGCGCAAGCTCGGCCGCCGTCGGCGCGCGCTGCTCTTTCATCTGCGTCATGTGCCAGCCGCCGGGGACGAGCACCCACTCGCCGGGCCGGGCCTTGGCGGCGGCCGCTATCTTGGCGAGGCCCTCCTCGATCGTCTTGACGTCCGACCAGTCGACTTCACTGCGGTGCGTGACGCCGGCCCGGATGGCGTGCAAATGGGAATCAATGAGACCCGGAATGACGGTGCGGCCGGCGAGGTCGACGCTTCTGGTGCCGGGGCCGGCCAGCGCCCGCACCGACTTGTCGTCGCCGACGGCGACGATGTTTTCACCTGCGACGGCCACGGCGGTGACAATGCGCGACGTCGCATCGAGCGTGACGACCTTGCCGTTGTAAAGCACGAGGCTCGGCGTCTGCGCCTCGGCGACCGTGCCTGCGCACAGCATAACCGCGGTCAAGAAAACAACTACCGTCCGTACCCGCATGTCCCTGGCCCCTCGTTGCAAAGTATCAAATACATACCACTGCCGGTTCTACCAGGAAAGAATACGTCTTGATCGCAGTGCCCCTCCCGAGACCGCGATATCGACGACAGCGGTTGTTGGAAGTCTGGGCGGATTCGGGTCAAAACGGCATCGCACCCAGGCGCGCTTTTCCGGCGCGGATTTCAGCGCGCTTTTCATGGCTTCAACATCTGCGCTGTAAAACACCAGCTTTGATGTTATTCAACACCCCGTGCAAGCCTGCGGAGACCAAGCCTGCCGAGACCAGGCCGGCGGAAGCAGCAAAGCCGGAAAAGTCGGAATAAGCTGCGAACTCAACTCACGCGGCGCCATCGTCGGATCGATGCAAGACAGCCTGCGCTTTTCGATCGGCCCAGGTCGCGAATGTTTCGGCCCCCGCGAGTCGATCGCGTCCCGGCTCCATCAGGGCCGCACCGCCGGGTGAGGCGCTGCGGATTCCGGCGAACCGGAAAGCGCGCCCGGAGAAGTGGGGCCGATGTCCGCTAATGGCGCAGGGCGGACATTCGGTTCTGAGCCTGCGAGCATCGGGTCGGACGTCTGCCACGCGCTGCTGAGGCAGCCGGGTGGAATGACCATCTTGGGCGGTTTCTAATTGTCGTCGCTTGGTAGCCTCCCCGCTATCGTAATGGTCAAGCCACATCGTTCACAACGATGAACCGTGCCGCCGTCGGCGACCGTTATTTGCATCGGCACGTCGCAAACAAGACATCGCTTTGGTGGCGTGGGCTTTGGTGGTTGTTCCATCGTTGCTTGTGGTGACGGCTTCGCTTGTGCGACCAGTCCGTAGTTATCCGCGCGCAAGATATTTTATGGGGAGCGGGTCTGCGCCCGCTCCATGAGAGAACCACTTAATGGCTGCGGTAACGCTCGAATACGAACAGTCGAATCGCCGATGACAAATTGTTGTGCAGGCGCTCGCTGTCGATGCTGCCGACGAGCTGTGACAAGGCGAGGTTTCGCTCACGCGCGATTGTGCGGAGTGCGTTCCAAAAAGGTTCTTCAAGGCTGATGCTGGTCTTGTGGCGACCCACTAGAATCGAACGCTTTACGACCAGCGACTTTCGATACCCTCCGTCCTCGGATATTTCCTGTCGCGAGCGATACTCGTCAGCGTTATGATTTTTCAATTCGCTTGGGTGGTTAGCCATGGTTTCCCTCCAGCCAACTACCCCCCCCGCTGACATGCTGCGGTATTCCTCTCTTGCGTTCAAGAACTGATCCCCGATGGAACAAATGTATTCCCAAGAAAAACGTCTTCTTTCGTCGAGGGCTATTTGTATCGGTGGTAAATTTACAACTGAACAAGCCGTTCACCGCCCCAAAAAAAGCCCGAGTTCCGCGGGAGCCTGCGCATTGCCGGGGTAACTTTCGGGGGCAGGCATGGCACGGTTTCATCCGCAAACCGCGACGACAAACATGATGGCGCAACGGGCGTGCCCGAAGTGCAGTGCCGCCATGATGCTCGCGCGCATCGAGCCCGAACAGCCGGGCTATGACTTGCGGACTTTCGAATGTCGCAGTTGCGGGCAGACCGAAAGCGTTATCGAAAAAATTTAAGAGCGGAAAATCACCCGAAGCGGACGTCCGAAGTTGAGCGAACCGACGTCGGCTCGTGGCACCTGGCGTCGATTTCCGTAAGTCCGCTCTCCGGGCGCTGTCGCAGGGAAAGCGGATCTGTGCGCGCCAATGCGTCGGCGTGACTTACGAGCACGCGCCCTCGGTATCCAACCCGTCGCCACAAAATGAAAGGCCCGGCGTGAACCGGGCCTTTCGATAGTGCTGAGAGATCAGCCCTCGCGCTGCGACTACTCCTCGTCGGCGGTCTTCTTCTTGCCCTTGGTCTTCTTCGGCGCGGGCTCGGCCTCGCTCTTCGGCTCTTCGACGGCGGCGGCTTCTTCGCCTTCTGCGGCTGCCTCGCCCGCACCCGGCTCGAACAAAGCTTCGGCGTTGGCGGCAGCCGCGGCGCGTTCCTCTTCTTCGTCGGTGCGGCGGACGGTGACGTTCTCGCCGCGCTTGATGCGCTCGGCTTCGTCGCTGCTGCGCGCCACGATGACGGTGACCGACACTTCGATTTCCGGATGCAGCGCCAGCGGCACCTTGTACTGGCCGATCGACTTGATCGGCGCGTTGATCGCGATCTGGCCCTTCGCGATCTCAGTGCCTTCCTCGGCGATCAGGCGGGCGATGTCGCGGCTCGTCACCGAACCGAACAGCTGTCCGGATTCGCTCGCCTGGCGCAGCACCACGAAGCTCTTGCCGTCGATCTTGCTGGCAAGCTTGCCGGCCTCGCCCTTGGATTCAAGGTTGCGCTTCTCGAGTTCGGCCTTCATGCCCTCGAAGCGGGCCTTGTTGTCGGCGCTGGCGCGCAGCGCCTTGCCGCGCGGCAGCAGGAAATTGCGGGCAAAGCCGTCTTTCACGCGCACGACGTCGCCCATTTGGCCGAGCTTGCCGACGCGTTCGAGCAGGATCACTTCCATTGTCATTACTCCTTCAGATGAACTTCAGTTGGGTTGATGGATGTCGTTGCGTTGTTGTTGGTTAAGTCGTCGTCGGTGGACCGCGCCGCCGCGCCAGGCGCGCGCGCAGTCCGGTAGCGCTTTCGATGAGCCCGATGAGGCACAGCACCAAGACCGGCCAGCCGAACATGATGACGGCCGCGTAGACGCCGCCGAGCAGGAAAGGGCGGCTGCCGATGCCGCGGGTGACGTCGTGCAGGACGGCGAAGCCGAGCACGCCGTAGGCCATCGTCAGGCTGGCCGTGATCACGCCGGCCATGATGCCGACCAGGCTGTCGACGAAGGACAGCGCGGCGGCCGCTGCGAGCGCGGCCGACACCATCGGCGGAAAAGTCATGGCGGAAAGCTGCGGCCACGGCCGCTTCAGCCGTCCGGAGAAGCCGACGATCTTTGCGGCGAGCCACAGGTTGACCAGGCTCGTGACGGTGGCGAGCACCGCCGCGGCCGGCGGGATGACCATCACCAGGAAGTCGATCAGCTTAACGGCGTTCTTGCCGGCCGGCAGCGGCGTGACGGCGGCGTCGGCGCCGGTTTCGATCTCCAAGAGGCGCGACATCGCCTTGGCGAGGCCGGCGCGGAAGCTCTCGGCGTCGAGGCCGAAGTTCGGGATCGCGAACATGACGATCAGGGCGGCCGCGACGGCGGCCCAGACCACCAGGCGGCCGGGCGGATACCATTCGAGCGGGGCCTCGGGCGAGGCGCTAGGGCGCGCCAGCAGCGTCAGGTAGCCGAGCCACCAGGCCGGGATGCCGGCGCCCGCCAGGAAGGCGAAGAAGAACGCGGTGCCGAAAATGGTGCCGATGGCGGCGGCGGCGGCGACGGCGGCAACCAGCGCCGCCCAATGGCTCCAGCCCAGCCCGGCGATCATGATCGGCAGCGGCGCCAGATAGAACAGAACGACGGACAGCCACGAGCCCGACGTGACCGAGGCGAACAGCAGAGCCGCCGCGGCGCCGGCACTGATTCCAATTAAACCGATCTGCATCATGTCCGAGCTGTCCCGCCCCTGA
This sequence comes from uncultured Undibacter sp., assembly GCA_964372105.1. Lineage (GTDB taxonomy): Bacteria > Pseudomonadota > Alphaproteobacteria > Rhizobiales > Xanthobacteraceae > Pseudolabrys. The sequence goes on along the minus strand of CAYJPU010000213.1, from coordinate 227 downwards.
TCGAGCGGTTAGAGGCGGACGTGATGTCCGCCCCAACCATCGGCTTCCGGGTGTCCCCGGAAGCTTCGTTGATCTTCACTTCGTCATTCCGGGACGGGCCGAAGGCCCGGACCCGGAATCCAGTCGCGTATTCATCCGTTGTTGCTGGATTCCGGGTTCGCCGCTGCGCGGCGCCCCGGAATGACCATCAACAATCAGCGAATGACGTAAGGCAGCAGGCCGAGGAA
>CAYJPU010000212.1:0-5629 GCA_964372105.1 uncultured Undibacter sp. | reverse complement strand
TGATGATGCGCAGCACTTCGAGGCCGGCGATCTTGCCGGCGTCCTTGGTGGCCTGGCGCTGGGCGTCGTTGAAGTAGGCCGGAACGGTGATGACCGCCTGATCGACCTTGGCGCCGAGATAGGCCTCGGCGGTTTCCTTCATCTTCTGCAAGGTGAAGGCGGAGATCTGCGACGGCGAATAGGGCTTGCCGTCCGCCTCGACCCAGGCGTCGCCGTTGCCGGCTTTCGAGATCTTGTAGGGGACGAGCTTCTTGTCCTTCTCGACCATCGGGTCGTCGTAGCGGCGGCCGATGAGGCGCTTGACCGCGAAGATGGTCTTTTCCGGATTGGTGACCGCCTGGCGCTTGGCCGGCTGGCCGACGAGACGTTCGCCATCGTCGGAGAACGCGACGATCGACGGCGTGGTCCGCATGCCTTCGGCGTTCTCGATCACCTTAGGCGTCTTGCCCTCCATGACGGCGACGCACGAATTGGTGGTGCCGAGGTCTATCCCGATGACCTTGCCCATGGTTCTTCCTCTCAAATTGCGGCGAGCCGGCCGGGCCTCTTGGCGCCCGAATGGAATGCCAGCGGCTCATCCGCCGGCCCCCTGATCCAGCCCCCTGGATATGCGTTTCACCGCGGTTTTGCGGCTCACTGGCTCATATAGGAGGGCCCCGGGGGGCCGCAAGTCAGCTTGTCACGAATTCGCGAGCGGGCCGCGGCGCAGGACGAGGACGCCGCCGACGGGCTGGTCGGGCTGGCAGGCCCCGGGCCCCACAAGACGCACCGCCGTTCCGCCACCAACGTTCGCAAAATGGTTGCAGTGCAAGGGAGGCGGCTAACCGTCGTCGGCACGGCGCAGGATGACCATATCGTCGACCGTCCGGTCGGCGCGGTAAGCCTTGATCTGTGCGGCCATGGCGGGATCGGCATTGGCCCAGGCCATCCAATCGAAGCCACGGGAGCGCTGGACCAGAATGACATCGGGACGTTCGCGCGCGATGTCTTCGGCCAGGAGTTGCCGATCATAGGCCGTGATGGCCTCAAGACGTGCAGCCGTTTCAGCATCCAGCTTTTCGCTGTCGCGGCGGAATTCGGCGCCGAGCGTCATCCAGAGCTGCCCGGCCCGGCCAACCCAGACGCCGCCGACCTGGCGCGTAAGCGGATGGCCGACCGACAGGTCGACCGAAAACTGCACGATCTTTGGATGCGGCTTGATGGTGCGGATGGCGGCGGCGAGGGCCTGACGGTCTTCGGCCAGGTTGAACCAGATGAACGCCACCACAGCCATTCCAACGGCGGCGCATCCGGCCGGGATCCATTCGCTGCGGAGCGGCCCGGAGGAGGTCTCGGCCCTCTGCCGCCACAGACGGATGACCGCAAGCGCCAGCATGACCAGCGCCAATGCGATCATCGGATAGGAATGATAGGGCCAGCCCTTTCGTTGAACGAAGTAAGAAATCGAAAATCCGACCGACGCGGCCATGAGCAGGCCGAACGGCAAAGCGAGGGCTTGCCGTTTTATCAGGCGCGCCGTCAGCAAAAGTACCGTCACCCATAACGGAATCGCTACATGCGTATAGAAGGAAAACAGGTTCTCCTTCACCGGCACATAGGCCAGCATCAGTAGCGGCACCATGTTGGCGTTGAACTCGGGATAGACCAGCAGCACGAACCCGACATAGACCGCGAGCAATCCAGCCGCGATGAAGTTCTCCGCCGCAAAGACGATACGCCAGTTGCGCGCATAGACCGCTGCCGCCAGCGCCGTCGTCACCAGCGCCGCCGCAAGGTACGGCTTGATGATCGCGACAAAGCCGCCACCGATACCGGCAACGACGATGCTCAGCCAATCTGGTGACGCGCCTTCCGCTCGCCGCGCCATGACGGCGAGCAACGGCAGGAAGGCGATGAGCGCCACATGCTCGCGTTCACCGAAGACGTGCGCCGGCAGGACCATGACCGCCGCCGCCATCAGCGCGAGCAGTGCCTCGCCCGGCACGGTGTCGAACAGGCGCGCCAGCCGCAGCGCGCGCGCCGAGAACGACAGGCTTAAACCCGCCGCCAGAAACACCAGCGCATCGACAAGAATTTCGGCGCGCAGGCCGGTTAGCCGCGCAAGCCAGGCCGGCAGCACGTAGAGATAAACGGTCGCCGGCGGATTGACTTCGATGATGTCGATATAGAGCCGGGCGCCGTCGAGCCACTTCTCGGCCATCGTCAGGCCCCAGCTCACATCGGTATTGGCCGGGACGATTGCGCGCACAATCAGCGCCGCGACAAAGACCACCGCGAGAGGCAGCCAACGAGGCAGGACGGCCAGGCGGACGCCGCGCCCTATCTCCGTCACACTCATCGGCCGTTCCTTACCCTGGGGATCGGCAAAAAACTAACGGGTCGGCCTTAACAGCCCCTTTCGCTTTCCCTTTCGCTTTCTCTTTCCCTTGCGTCGTTCGGCTGGTTTCCCCGCGAGAACCCCGGTGCTAAAGGGCTCACAGGCAATCGACAGGCATTCCGCATGATCAGGCTGTTTCTTCTCTGGGCGCTTATGGTGCTGACGCCGGCCGCGGCGCAGGCCGAGCCGGTTTTTCCGCCCGGCCTGCGCGTCGGCCTGGAACCGCCGGTCGATGCCGTCGTCAGCAGGCGCTTTCCGGGTTTCGAGGACAGCGACCGCAAGGTTTCGATCACCATCCTCGACCTGCCCGGCGGCGCCTATCCCGACCTGGAGGCCGCGGCCTTCGGCAAGAACCAGTCCGGCCTCATCGACATCAAGCGCGAGACCTTCCCGTTTGAAACCGGCATGGGGTTCCTGATCACCGGCCGCACCGAGCAGAACGGCGTCCGCCTCAACAAATGGTTTCTCCTGACGACGGCCACCTTCGGCAGCAACGTCGGCAACCTCACCGCCCTGGTGACCGTCGAAGTGCCGGACGGCGCGGCCGCGATCTACACCGACGCCGTCGTGCGCAAGGCGCTCAAGACCGTCACCTTCCGGCCGCCGCCGCTCGACGAGCAGCTGGCGCAGCTGCCGTTCAAGCTCGAGGACATGGCGGGTTTCCGGGTGATGCAGGTGATGCCGGGCGGCGGGGTCATTCTCACCGACGGGCCGGGCAACAACATCAACGATCAGCCTTACATCATCATCGGCGTCGGCCGCGGCGGTCCGAGCGCGGCCTCGGACCGTGGCCGCTTCGCCCGCGACATGCTGACGTCGTCGCCGGTCAAGGACTTGAGCGTGCAGTCGTCGGAGCCGATGCGCATCTCCGGCTCGCCGGGCTACGAGATCAGGGCCACGGCCAAAAGCCTCAGCGGCGAACCGCTGTCGATGGTGCAATGGGTGCGCTTCGGCACCGGCGGTTTCATGCGCATCGTCGGCGTCGCGCGCACCGCCGTCTGGAACGACCTGTTCACGCGCTTTCGCGCGGTGCGCGACGGCATCGATTTGAAGTGAAACGGCGAGACATCCGTCCGGGACGCATGCGCCGCACGCGACCCGGCTGACGACACGTCAGTTCGCCGCGCTGTTGTCCTGGGGATTGCTGTTCGCGGCCGGCTGCGGCTGCTTCGGCGCAGCCTTGACGACGCCGACCAGCGCCGGACGCAGCATGCGCTCGCCGAGCATGTAGCCGGCCTGGATCACCTGCGCGACATGGCCCGGCGGCTCGACTGCGTCCTGCACCTCGTACATCGCCTGATGCAGGTTGGGATCGAACTTCTCGCCCTGCGGCGAGAACTTCTTCACGCCGTTCTTCTCGAGGCTCTTGAGCAGTTCGCGCTCGGTGAGCTCGACGCCCTCGATCAGGGCCTTGAGCTTGGGGTCGGCCTGATCGCGCAGCGCCGGATCGATGGTTTCGAGCGCGCGGTGCATGTTGTCGGCGACAGCCAGGACGTCGCGGGCGAAGCCGGCGATGCCGTAGGTGCGGGCGTCGGCGACCTCGCGCTCGGTGCGCCGGCGCAGGTTTTCCATCTCGGCCAGGGTGCGCAGCACCCGGTCCTTGTATTCGGCGGCCTCGCGCCTGGCCTCGGCCAGCGGATCGGCGGCGGGCTGGGCCTGCGGCTGCACGGGGGCGGCCTCGCCTTCGGCGGGCGCATTCTCGGGCTGACGCGCGGTCTGGTCCGTCATCGGGCTCAATCCATCCTCAAATTTGTTCGGATGTCCGGCATATCAGGCCTCAGACCGCAAAAATCAAGCACTCATCCCGACAGAAGCCGGCTGACCACCCGGGCGGTATAGTCGACCATCGGGATGACCCGGGCATAATTGAGCCGGGTCGGCCCGATGACGCCGATGACGCCGACGATGCGGCCCTGGCTGTCGCGGTAGGGCGAGACGATGGTCGACGAGCCGGACAGCGAGAACAGCTTGTTCTCCGAGCCGATGAAGATGCGGACGCCGTCGGCGCGCTCGGCGCGGCCCAACAGGTCGATCACCCCGCGCTTGGTCTCGAGCGCGTCGAACAGCGAGCGCACCCGCTCCAGGTCGTCAAGCGCGTGCAGGTCCTCGAGCAGATTGGCGTGGCCGCGCACGATCAGCTGGCGGTCGTCGCTCTCGCCGCCCGACCAGCTCGCCAGCCCGGTCGAGATGACCTTCTGCGTGAGTTGATCGAGCTCGGCCTGGCCTTCGGCCACCGCCTTCTCGATCTCGTCGCGCAATTCGGCCAACGACTTGCCGCGCAGGCGCGCGTTCAGGAAATTGCCCGCTTCGACCAGCGACGACGTCGGCAGGCCCGACGGCACGTTGAGCACGCGGTTCTCGACCTGGCCGTCTTCGGCGACCAGCACGGCCAGCGCCCGCTCCGGCTCCAGCCGCACGAACTCGATGTGCTTGAGGCGCACGTTGTGCTTGGCGGTGAGCACGACGCCGGCCGAGCGGGTCAGCCCCGACAGCATCTGCGAGGCTTCGGTGAGCACGGCTTCGACCGACTTGCCGCTGCCGGTGCCGGCCACCTGGGCCTCGATCGAATGACGATCCTTTTCCGACAGGTCGCCGACCTGCATCAGCGCGTCGACGAAAAAGCGCAGGCCGAGTTCCGTCGGCAACCGGCCGGCCGAGGTGTGCGGGGCGAAGATCAGGCCGAGCTGTTCGAGGTCCGACATGACGTTGCGGACCGAGGCCGGCGACAGGGAAATGGGCAGAATGCGCGACAGATTGCGCGAGCCGACCGGTTCGCCGGTGGTCAAATAGCTCTCGACGATGGAACGGAAGATCTCACGCGAGCGCTCGTTGAGCGCCGCGAGGCTCACCTGGCTCGTGCCGATCGGGATGTCGTGGGACGCCACCGCTAACTCCTCGGAACCACCTGACAATTGACGATATTAACCGGCTTATTCAAGCGGGGCTTGCCGGTTACAGCACAACAATGCCATTTTGTACCGCTAGCGAGCTGAGAAATTCGACTCAGGCGAGGCGTTTTGATCGTATGTTGGTGCTGTTAACCAGCCAATGGCGTAAGCGGGCGGCGGCCATTTTGGTCGCCCTCTATGCGCTGTGCTTGGTGGCGCCGGCGGCTGCCTTTGCCTTCAACGAAAGTTCCGCGACGGCCCTTTACCTGAGCCTGACCGACGACCATCGAAGCATGGGCGAAAGCGGGCTGGGCGAAAGCGGGCTGGGCGAAAGTCATGTCCATCAGGATGGTATGGATCACCA
>CAYJPU010000211.1:0-5629 GCA_964372105.1 uncultured Undibacter sp. | reverse complement strand
TTCGACATGAAGCCGCGGCCGCAGCCGGCCGAGCCGGTCACGCCAGCGCCGCCGCACGGAAGGTGAAAAGTCGGCAAGCCAAGCTCGATCGCCTTGCGCCCAAGCCCCAGAAGAGCAGCCGATACCCGCCTATCGTGAGATCTTGCGATATTGTGCGATGAGGTCGGTGACGAGCTTAATGACCACCTTCGTCGCCATCGTCTGCGGCCGTTGCATCGAGGTGGCCACGAAAAGCTTCGTAACGATTGTCGGTGCCGTAATCGGCCAGCTCTGCAAACGGCCCTCCTTGACTTCATCATGCAGCAGGCAGGACGGCAGAATAGTGTAGCCGATCTTCTTTCTGACCAGTTCGAGCACGGTGTTGGTGCCGGTCACCTCCACCTCGACCTTCAACTCGGCGCCGGCCTGGTGCGCCGCATCCTGAATGAGACTGCGCAGCCGGTGCGGAGCCGGCGGCAGGATCATCGGAAGCTCGCCCAGGCGCTTTGCCTGGAAGCGGCCGCCGGGCACCAGATCCAGGCTCCCCGGCGTGCCGACCAGGTGAATCTGGTCGTCGAGCACATGCTCGGAAATAAGGGTCGCGATGTGCGGAGGATTGAACAAGATGGCCAGATCGACGCTACCGGAGCCAAGCCATTCCAGGCTTTCCGCGGCGAAGCCCTCACGCAACCCTATTGAAACGAGCGGATGCTCGGCCCGCAGGCGCCTGACGAGTTCCGCAGTCACGACGCCGCCCAAGAGCGGCGGCAGGGCGACCGTGACGCTGCCCAAGGGCGCTCCCCGCAAGGCAATCACTTCGGTCTGCGCCTGAGACAAATTGCGCAGGATCGGGCCGGCATGCTCGAACAGCCGTTCGCCGGCCTCGGTCAGGCTGACGCCACGGCCGTGGCGATGCAGAAGCTGCACTTGAAGGTCGTCTTCAAGGCGTTTGATGAAGCGGCTGAGAACCGGCTGGCCGATCGACAGCGAAGCCGAGGCACGTGAGAAGCTTCCGCTCTCGACGACCCGCACGAAATAATAAAGCGGCCGCAGGTCAAGGGTCGATGCGTTGAGCTTGGGAACAGGCACTGCCAATCCGCGCGTTGACTTTAGAAAGGATAACACGCGCGCCTGACCCGTGGAATATGTCGCCCAAGGTATGGGAGGAGGCCGATCCTCCGCTTGCTTAGCGGATCGGCGAGAACGGCACCGCCGTCAGAATGACGCTTTCCTGTGATTCAACCAAAGGCAGCGCCAGCGGTACATATCCCTCGGTCCATTCCTTGTCCTGCCACCAGCGTTCGCGGGCAATACGCCGATCCTCCATATCCTTAAAGCACCAGAGATGGACGACGCGGTTGAGCAGACCCGATTCAACGACCCAGTAGCCGACGAGATTGCAGTAGCGGCTCACGATCGGCAGGCCTTTTTCCTCGAACTGTTTCACGTATTTCTGGACCGACCCAACTTTCAATTGATAGGTCCTCATTTCGTAGATCATCGGAGTCCTCTCATGCCGGCTTGACGTTACAGGCCCATCAATGCATCCGCGCGCGGCGCCAGCGGTCTGTCGTCAAAGCCAATTGAAAAGCCTTCTTTCGTCCGGCCAATACGCCAGCCATGAACGCCTTTGGCGTGTGCCGGAATGACGGCGGCGTCGCTCGCCGCCGCTTGGCGCAGCAACGCATGTCTGCTCTCGCGCGCCAGAGTGGGGTCTTCGCACCACCGGCTGTTGGCATGCGGGCACAGCACTTGGACCGGCGAGTGCAGCACGTCGCCGGCGAAAATGACCTCGTCGCCGCCTTGCCTGTATGTATAGGTCAGATGGCCCGGCGTGTGGCCCGGCGTCGCGGTGGCGCGCAGTCCGGCTACTTCGTCGCCTGCTTTGATGAAACGCACCATGCCCGCCTGCATGACGGGATTGACGCTGTCGGCGATCACAGGGTCATACATTTCCGGCTTCATGCTGAGCGCACGATGCTCACTGAAGAGTTGATAGTCCACTTTCGGCATGTAATAGGTCGCGTTCGAAAACGTGGGTAACCAGCGGCCATCGATCAGACGGGTATTCCAGCCGACATGATCGGAATGCAGGTGTGTATGCAGCACATGCGTCACTTTTTCCGGCGGCGCACCGACGGCTTCCAGCCAATCGATCACGGGCGTGTTGATCTTGTTCTGGTAGGGGGAAACGCGCTGTTTGTGATTGCCGCACCCGGTGTCGATCAGAACGATCGCGTCGCTCATTTTCAGCAGCCAAAGCTGATACGTGAAAACGAGTCTGTTTGTCCGCGGTGTCCAAAAGCGGTCCGTCAGCCAGGAAGCATTGGCGTGCAGAAGCTGCGGCGGTGCGTCCGGTAGCATCCACTGCACGTCATGGGTCGGACCGTGAAACTCCACGATCTCGACGAGCTCAGTGCCGCCTCCGAGCGGGCGTGAAAACATCATCGCTTAGTTTCCTCCTGGCCCCGCGCCGCATGGCGAATGCGCCGATCGAAGCGTTCTTTCTTGCGTGCCGCGATCATCCGCAAGCAGGAGAGGGAAGGAAAGGTGGCGAACGGGCATAACTGTTAGTGCGCCAAACGAATTGCCGCCGCTGTGGGCGATGCTCACTTTCGCCGCACATGCACAGGGAGCTACGCTCATGATCAAAGCAGCAACTACCACCGCACTTCTCGCATCGCTCGCGGATATTCCGGAAACCAATCTGGTGCCGGCGCAGTACCTTTCGGGAGGGGCAATCGGCGCGCAGATCGCCTATGGCCGCGAGTCCAGCATCATGGTGGCGACGCGGCAGCCGCAATATCACTCGAAACCGCATTTGCACGACGCGGAGCAGTTAAACTACGTGCTGGAAGGCGAGCTCTACGTGTTCGTTGGCGAGGGCGGGTTTCTGGCCAAGAAAGGCGATGTCTTCCGTATTCCGCGCAATGTCATTCACTGGTCCTGGGTGCAGGGAACGACGCCTTGCGTGCTCTTGGAGACGCACACGCCGCCTCTGATCGGCGATGCCGGCGTGACCGACACCGCGCGGGCGCTGATTGGCTCGGATGAGTCTCGGCAAGGCCTTACGGCCGTGGCTTCGCAGTGGCCCAAGGACTTCGACCGCGACGCGGTCGAACGCAAAGTGATGAACCGGGAGGTCGTCTGACCATGCGCGCTGTCGAATTCGAACAAGCGGGCGAACCCGCGCAAGTGCTCAAATACACGCAGAGAGAAGCGCCCAAGGCTGACGACCATAACGTGCTGGTCAAGGTCGCGGCGCGACCGATTCACCCGGCCGATCTTGCCTTTATTCGAGGCCAGTATCGCGTCCGGCCGGCGTTCCCGCAGATCGCCGGCCTCGAAGGCGCCGGCACCGTTGTGGATGCGCCGAAGGGGTCCCGTTTCACGCCGGGCATGCGGGTGGCTTTCCGTTATCCCGGCGCTTGGGCGGAACTCGCCGCTGTCCCGGCCGAGCGTCTGATCGCGGTGCCGGACGGCGTCGCGGACGATGCGGCCTGCCAAGTGTCGCTGAACCCGCTCACCGCCTTTGGTTTGCTCGACGAGGCGGCGGTCAAGTCCGGCGACTGGATCCTGCTCACGGCCGCCGCCTCGACGGTTTCCAATCTCGTTGCCGGCATTGCGCAGGCCCGCGGCATCAAAGTGATCGGCCTTGTGCGCGGCGCGGCGGTGGATGCGAAAGCACGCGCGCGCGCCGATCACATTCTGTCGGTCGCGGACCCCGACCTGACGGCGACTATCGATGCATTGACCGGCGGCCGGCGGATCGAGGCTTTGTTCGACAGCGTCGGCGGGCCGATACTGCCGAAACTGTTCGCCGCGCTCGCGCCCGGTGCGCGGATCGTCGCTTATGGCGTGCAGGATCGCGAGCCGGCCGCCGTCACCAATGCGATGCTGATCTACTCGAACCTGACTTGGAAGGGCTTCGGCATAGACCGATGGCTATCGCTGACGCCGGCCGATGTCAGGAATCGGCTCGTTGAGGAACTCTGGTCGCTGATCGGTAGGCGGGTATTGCCGCTTCCGGTCGCATCCAGGCACCCGCTTGCGGACTTCCAGGCCGCGCTTGCCGCAGATGCCAAGCCGGGCCGAACGGGCAAGGTCCTCCTCGTCTCTTGACGAGGAGGACGCTGCCGCTTGGATGTACGGCCTAAGGGTGCCGCGTATGGAACGTAAGGCGGGCCGTCCAGACCGCGAGGATGATCCCGAGCAGAGCGATGCCCATGCCGTAATAGACGACGTTGGCCTTGCCATAGGTGAGCACGATCCATGAGACGATCGTGGGCGCGAGCGCCGAGAACACCGAGCCGATATTGTAGCTGAAGCCGAACCCGGTGAATCGGACGTCAGGCGGAAACACCAGGGCGCAGAGCGCCGGAATGACGGCGGCGGTCGACATGAACACCGAGAAGCTCAACATCCACCAGATCAGCAGGTGCGAATTCTGCGAAATGTAATCCAGGTTCTGGAAGAACAGGTGCAGGTCTATCGTGAGCCCAAGGCACCCGATTCCGAGGACCCATCCATAGCCGATCTTGTCCGACAACCGGCCCCAGAAGGGGCACAGGAATGCGAGCAGCAAGAGCGCCGCGGCGTTCGCATTGAAGGAGGTGACGCGGTCGATGCCATATTGCGTCTGCAGTAACGACGGCATGTAGAAATAGAGAATGATGATCATGCTGCCGAGAAAACCGCCCAGCGTGATGTTGAACAGCACCGGTTCGATATGGCGCTTGAGCACGGTGCCGAGTGGAAAACGCTTGGCGAGATCCTTCATCTGCCTGATCTCGAGGAACAGCGGCGTTTCATCGAGCTTGCGGCGCAGATAAAGCGATACGAAACCGAACACGCCGCCGATGAGGAACGGAATGCGCCATCCCCACGCTTCGAGCCCGGCCGGAGATATGACATTGCTCAACAGGGCGGCGGACGCGGCGCCGAGGAAGAAGCCGATATAGCTCGCGCCGAGAACGAGGCCGCTCGCGGTGCCTACCCGGCTCGCAGGGGCATGCTCGACCACGAAGATGGACGCGCCGGCGAACTCGCCGGCGAGCGCGATGCCTTGCAGGATGCGCAGGAGCAGCAGCAGGATCGGCGCCATGATTCCGATTTGTGCATAGGTCGGCAGGGCGCCGATCAGCAGTGTCGGCAGCGCCATCAACAGCACCGTGACCATGAACAGCTTCTTGCGGCCGAAACGGTCGCCGAGGTGGCCGATGATGGCGCCGGATACCGGCCGCAGCAGAAAGCCCAATGAATAGAGCGCAAAGGCCTGAAAGGTCTTCACGGCATCCGGCAGATCGGGCGGAAAGAACAGCTTACCGATGACGACGGTGAAGAAGCCGAAGACCATGAACTCGTAGAATTCCAGCATCGAGCCGACCGAAGCCAGCGCAAGATTGCGCTTTTGCTCTCGCGTCAGGCCCGTTCCTCGGTCTACGATTGGTGATAATTCTTTATTGATGACGGCATCGGACATGTGCGCCTCCCCAGCTTAGCTTTTCGTTTGAACCTTGTAGTGATCATGGCGATCATGGCGGTATAGCCCGGCGTTGGAAGACGGGTAGGGAGAATAACAGTTATCAAAAGGACGGTGCTCGGGGGGCACCCAACAGGTGCGCGACCTTAAGGCGGCGATGTGCGACGC
>CAYJPU010000210.1:0-5731 GCA_964372105.1 uncultured Undibacter sp. | reverse complement strand
CTACGGGCTACAAAGAGCGCCCCGTTCAACGTCACTCCTTGATCAGCGCGTCGTAGTCGGCGTGCGAGCCGATCCAGAACCAGACCGGGTCCCCGCCGGTTTCGACGGCCAACGCGCGATAGCGCAAGCCGACGCGCACTGACCAGTAGCGGCCGACCTTCTTGAGCTTCAGCGATGGATGCTGCGGATTCTCTTTGAGCAGCGCGTAGTTCTTGTCGGCCAGCGCGCGGACGTTCTCGGGCAGCTTGGCATAAGCCTGCCAGAACGCCGGGCTGGCGAAATGCCTCATAGCTCGCGGGCGCGGCCTTGGGCGTGATCGGCGAGGGCTTGTTCGGCGAGGCGGTCGAGCTTGCCGGCCTTGGCGTCGCGTTCGATCTTCTGATCGAAACGCGCGGCATCGAACGTCTCGAACCAGTCGCGGAATTTCGCGAGTTGATCGGGCGGCAGCTTGGCGACGGCTTTTTCCAAGTCTTCTATGGTCATATCTATAATATAGTCGCGAACTGCGAACTTGTCGCGACCGAGAGTGCCCCGTGGTGTAGGGGCGCCGCCCCGGGTTTCGCTGCGCTTACCCGGGCTACAAGCTACAAGCTGAGCCATTCAGCGCCCGAAAAGTCGTCCTGTCCGCAACAAAAGTGTGATTCCCGTCGGAGCTCAGGCCAAAAAATACTGATAGTTCAATACTTTAGAACGTTTTTAAACTGCGTTTTGCTTTGACTTGGCGCAAGGAAGCCAGTACCGAAAAGGTCATTCTGCGGTTACCGAACCGCCGGGGCCTGTTCGCGATGATCGTCTGTTCCTGCAACGTCTTGAGCGACCACGAAGTGCGCCACGCCGTGACGTCAAGCGCGCCGCGCACGACCGGCCAGATCTATGGCTGCCTCGGCTGCTCCGCGCAGTGCGGCCGCTGCGCCCGCACGATCCGCAAGATCATGGACGAGGCGCTCGGCGCCGCCGGCTGCCCCTCCGGGTGCGGCTGCGCCGGCCACCCCCACAAGGGCTGATCGCGCCGCGCGAAATCGCCGCGCCCGCCCGAACGTTTTTCTCGCCTTGGAGTTATGCTAAACAGCGACGGATCGCGCATTCCGCCGGTTACCGCATTTGAGGAGTGTCTCCGCCATGAAGGGCGACGCCAAGGTCATCGAGTATCTCAACAAGGCGCTGCGCAGCGAGCTCACCGCGGTCAACCAATATTGGCTGCATTACCGACTGCTCGACAACTGGGGCTACAAGGATCTCGCCAAGCAGTGGCGCAAGGAATCGATCGAGGAGATGGAGCACGCCGACAAGCTGACCGACCGCATCATCTTCCTCGACGGCTTCCCGAACATGCAGGTGCTCGATCCGCTGCGCATCGGGCAGAACGTGAAGGAAGTGCTGGACTGCGATCTGGCCGCCGAGATGGGCGCCCGCGCGCTCTATCAGGAGGCGGCGACCTATTGCCACTCCGCGAAGGACTACGTCTCGCGCGATCTGTTCGAGAAGCTGATGGCCGACGAAGAGCACCACATCGACTTCCTCGAGACCCAGCTCGATCTGGTCGACAAGCTCGGCGTGCAGCTCTACGCGCAGCATCACATCGGCGAGATGGGCGAGGGCGGCAAGGACTGATCGTCTTTCGAGCGACGCGTCGTTATTCGAGATGGCCGGGCCTTGCGCCCGGCCGTTGTCGTTTAAGCCCGGGGCGCGGCCACAGTCGTAAACGCTTTGCTAACGCTGGAGCTGCGCGCGTCCGTAAAGTTCGTTAATCGTCGTGGTTAAAAAACAGGGTTAAGGGCCACTTAAGGATTTGCTGCCATCGTCGGGCCATTCATCCGCTGCTTGAGGCAAGCGGCGGATTCGCAAGGGACGATGGCATGGTAGCGCGTCTGACGCTCTCGATGGTGGCGGTGCTTGCTCCGCTCGGGTTTGGCGTGGCGCAAGCGGCCGATTATTCGCAGCCGCTGCCGCCGCAGCCGATTTACATTCAGCCGCCACCGCCGGTCGAGGAGTTCGGCGGCGGCTGGTATCTGCGCGGCCAGGTCGGCGTCGGCGTGAACGTCAAGCCGTCGCTCGAATACACCACGACGACCAACGCCACCTTGCAGCACTATTCGAACTCCGACGCCTTCTTCATCGGCGGCGGCATCGGTTACGAGTGGAACAACTGGCTGCGCTTCGAGGCCACCGTCGATTATCGCGCCAAGTCCCGCCTCTATGCGCTGGTGACCTATCCGCCGAGCGGCATCGACGAATACCAGGGTAACCTGAAATCCTGGGTATTCCTCGGCAACGCCTTCGTCGACCTCGGCACCTGGGAATGCTTCACGCCGTTCGTCGGCTTCGGCGTCGGCGCCGCCTACAACACGCTGTCGGACTTCAGCGACGTCAATCCGAACGGCGGCTACGGCTTCGGCCGCAACCCGAGCGAATGGCATTTCGCCTGGGCGCTGCACGCCGGCATCTCCTACGCCGTGACCAAGAATTTCAAGGTCGAGTTGGCGTACCGCTATCTCGACTACGGCTCGATCACCGACATCGTCGATTGCAACGTCACCTGCACGCAGGACCAGTTCAAGTTCGACAAGCTGCGTTCGCACGACGTCATGCTCGGCTTCCGCTGGACGTTCTGCTGCGACGTGCCGCCGCCGCCGCCGCGCTACGTCTATACGCCGCCACCGGTCTACACGCCGCCGCCGCCGCTGCGCTCGAAGGGTTGAGGTGCGTCGCCCAACGGGGCGCTGCACGAAAAGCAGGTTAACGCCGGCGCGGTTTGGTGAAGATTTATAGTTAAGGGGCCCTTTACCTCTATCGGGCAAGTTTGAGAGCGGGCGGACAACCGGCGTCGCGACGCCGGCTGAATCAGTCAAAGGACACGGTCATGAGTTGGTTGAGGCGGTTGGCAATCACGGGCGCGCTGGCGCAGACGACCGCCGCCATGATCGGGTTCGTGCCGGACGCGCTGGCAGCGGACATGCCGCAAAACTTTCCGCCGCCGATCAAGCGCCCGGCGCTGCTCGCGGCCAACGGCGGCTGGTACGTGCGTGGCGACGTCGGCTACTACTGGGGCCAGACCGGCGGCGCGCAATCGGCGCCCGGCTACGCCAACCCGACCGACAACAGCCTCGGCAACGGCTTCACCGGTGGCGTCGGCGCCGGCTACAAGAGCCAGTGGCTGCGCACCGACGTCACGCTCGACTACACCGCGCCCATGAAATACCAGGGCACGGTCGCCACCGCCAACGACACCACCGCCAAGGTCACTGCCGTTACCGCGCTGTTCAACGGCTATCTCGATCTCGGCACCTGGTATCGCGCGACGCCTTACATCGGCGCGGGCGCCGGCGTGTCGCAGCTCTACACCTCCGACTACACCAGCACGGCGTCGCCGCCTTTCACCGGCGGGCTCTCCAACACGCAATGGAAGTTCGCCTGGGCGGGCATGGCCGGCGTCGCTTACGCCGTCGGTCCCAATCTCCTGGTCGACGTCGGCTATCGCTATCTGAACTTCGGCGATGTCACGACCCAGAGCGATGCCTTCGGCGCGATGACGCTGAAGAACCTTGCGGCGCATGAAGCGCGTGTCGGCTTCCGGTGGAATTTCGATGACCTGCCCCTTGTCCGTTAACCCACGCCAGCGGGCAGGGTGGCGTCTGGCCGCCGCGGTCGTCGTGCTTGTCTCGGCGCTAGCGTCTACGCGCGTGCAGGCAGCCGACATGCCGGACGACAGCTTTCTGCGCGGCTCGTACTTCGACGTCGGTCCGCCTGGCTCCGTGCGCTGGGACGGCATCGTCTTCGGCGCGCAGGTCGGCTACTCCAACTTGAACGCGGACTTCACCGACTCCACCACCGCGGCGACTTTGTCGGAATCGACGACGAACAGCGCCGAGTTCGGCGGCTTCCTCGGCTACAACATCCAATGGGACAACCTCGTCATCGGCTTCGACGGCGCTTACAATCGTCCGTCGTCGCTCAACACCTCGAGCACGTCCGGCACTGCGACCTCGTCGCTGAAGCTCATTGATTATGCGACGTTCCGCGCCCGCGCTGGTTACGCCTTCGGGCAGTTTCTTCCTTATGCATTCCTGGGCGGTGCGGCCGGCCGCATGAACTATTCGACCACCGTGGCGGGGACGGTCACGCAGAGCCGCGACGGCGCCTACGCCGCCGGCGGCGTCGCCGGTATCGGCGTCGATGTCTCGATCCTGCCGAATGTCTTCGTGCGCGGCGAATACGAGTATGTCGTCTTTTCGCAGGTCGGCAGCATCCGCTCGAGCCTGAACACCGCCCGGGTCGGCCTGGGCCTCCGCTTCTAGCGGTCCAAAAAAATCCCGCCTAAGCCTATTTGACCATGTCGAAGCCGGTTGACCGCGCCGGTGAAGTCGCCTATCTCCGCCAGTGGGACACCCCTCCCCAACGAGGGGCTTCTATCTGGAAGGATAGGTTATGACAGCGACGAAGCCCGGCATGCGACCGGCAATTCCGCATTTTTCCTCCGGCCCCTGCGCCAAGCGCCCCGGCTGGAACCTCCAAGCCCTCACAGACGCCGTCCTCGGACGGTCGCACCGCGCCAAGATCGGCAAGGCGAAGCTCAAGCGCGCCATCGATCTCACGCGCGAGGTGCTCGAAGTCCCCGCCGGCTACAAGATCGGCATCGTGCCGGCCTCCGATACCGGCGCCGTCGAGATGGCGCTGTGGTCGATGTTGGGCGCCCGTCCGGTCACCATGCTGGCCTGGGAATCGTTCGGCGAGGGCTGGGTCACCGACGTCGAGAAGCAGCTCAAGCTGAAGGACGTGACGGTGCTGAAGGCGCCGTACGGCGAACTGCCCGACCTGTCCAAAATCGATTTCAAGACCGACGTGGTGTTCACCTGGAACGGCACCACTTCCGGCGTGCGCGTGCCGAACGGCGACTGGATCGCTTCCGACCGCCAGGGCCTCACCATCTGCGACGCGACCTCGGCCGCCTTCGCGCAGAAGCTCGACTGGGCCAAGCTCGATGTCGTCACCTTCTCCTGGCAGAAGGCGCTCGGCGGCGAAGCCGCGCACGGCATGCTCATTCTCAGCCCACGCGCGGTCGAGCGGCTGGAAACCTATAAGCCGGCCTGGCCGCTGCCCAAGATCTTCCGCATGACCAAAGGCGGCAAGCTCAACGAAGGCATCTTCGTCGGCGAGACCATCAACACGCCGTCGATGCTGTGCGTCGAGGACTATCTCGACACGCTTACCTGGGCGAAGTCGATCGGCGGCCTTGCCGCGCTGATCGCGCGCGCCGACGCCAACACCAAGGTGCTGGCGGACTGGGTGGCGAAGACGCCGTGGGTCGATTTCCTCGCCACCGCGGCGAACATCCGCTCCAACACCTCGGTGTGCCTGAAGGTGGTCGATCCCGCCGTGACGCGGCTGTCCGACGACGATCAGGCGGCGTTCGCCAAGACGCTCGCCGGCCTCGTCGAGAAGGAAGGCGCCGGTTACGACATCGGCCACTATCGCGACGCGCCGGCCGGCCTGCGCATCTGGTGCGGCGCCACGGTGGAGAAGGGCGACGTCGAAGCGTTGACGCCCTGGCTCGACTGGGCCTTCACCGAAGCCAAGGCCGCGTTGCCGAAGGCGGCGTAACCGTTGCTGTCATGCCCGCGAAAGCGGGCATCCAGTAATCACCAACGCCTCGGCTTTTTCTCGACCGTTCGTGATTACTGGATCGTCCGCTTTCGCGGACGATGACGGCGGGACACTTTGAACAGGTATTGGA
>CAYJPU010000209.1:0-5731 GCA_964372105.1 uncultured Undibacter sp. | reverse complement strand
GAAGTCCGTGCCGCGCGGGTGAAACGGATTGACAAGCTCCAGCAGCCGGTCGGCCGGACGCTCATAGATCCGGTACGACTTCGCCAAACCTGAAATTCGGATCACCGCATCAGAAAACATCGGCGTTGTCCCGTGCTTTCGCGGTCGTTTCCAGCGTGGCCTCGATCACGGGAATGTTCGCAAGGCCGCCGCCGACGTGTTGCGAATAAACCGACAGAAAATGCGAATCGACGGAGCGGGCCTGTAGCCGCCTGGCTGACGCCGCGCCTGCGAAGACAAACGCCTCGATCGAGTGGTCGTCGGATTGCAGGAACGGCAGGTGAAACCGGAACCGGGCGGAAAACGATTGGCCGGCCGCGGTCTGCTGGTCGGAATACCGGTCGACCCGGCTGGTGTCGTCGCTGAACACCGGCCGCCCGAGACGATTGCGCACCACGAAGGCGACGACGACGTCCTTCAGATCGGCGTTCGCCGAACAGTCGATCCGCAGGTCGAGTTTTTCGCCGACCTCGGCGGCGGTCACCCGCGCGCCGTTCTCCGAATAAAAGCCGACGTTGTTGATGACGGCGCCACCCGTCTCGTCCGCGGCGTCGGGATCGAAGTCGAAAAGTGCGTCCGGCGCCGGCATGGACCGGTATGCGGGACTGGCGTGCGGCGTTGGCGCCGGCGGCGATTTTGGGCGGCCGCCGGTCTGGAACGTGTCGCCTGAGTCCTGCATCGCCGTGGCATAGCGGCGGCACGCTTCGCCGCTCGGCCCGTCAAACTGCAGCTCGCCGCGCTCCAGCCAGATCGCCCGCTCGCACAGCGCCAGCACTGATGCCTCGCTGTGGGACACGAACAGCAGCGTGCCGCCGTCGGCCTGAAACTGGCGAAGGTGCCGCATGCACTTCTGCTGGAACGCGGCGTCGCCGACCGACAGGATCTCGTCGATCACCAGGATGTCGGCGTCGACATGCACGCAAACCGAAAACGCCAGGCGCGCGTACATGCCGCTGGAATACTCGCGCAACGGCCGGTCCATGTAAGCGCCGATGCCGGCGAAGGCTTCGATCGCGGGCAGGCGGGCCGCGATGTCGTCGGCCCGCAGACCGAGGATCGCCGCCGTCAGTTGCGCATTCTCACGGCCGGTGAAATCGGGATTGAAGCCGGCGCCGAGTTCGAGCAGGCCCGCCACCCGCCCGCGCACGGCGACGTCGCCGGTGCTCGGCCGCGACAGGCCGCAGACCAGTTGCAGCAGCGTCGATTTGCCGGAGCCGTTGCGGCCGACAATGCCGACGGCCTCGCCGGCACTCACGGTCAGGTCGACATCTTGCAGGGCCCAGAAGTCCGTCCCGCGGCGCGGGCCGCGCAACAGAAGCTCGGACAGCCGGTCGGACGGACGCTCGTAGATCCGATAGGATTTTCCCAGCCGGGACGCCCGGACCACGGCGTTAGAGGACATCGGCAAATCCAGGACGAAGACGCATGAAGAACCGGTAGCCTGTCGCCGAGATCAACAGTGCGACGGCACCGTAAACCGCCAGACCGACCCAGGCGTGGAAGCCGTGGCCAAACAGCACGGCGCGGGTCTGCTCGAGCGGAAAGGTCAACGGGTTGAACATCAGGACGGTCTGCACCGTCTCGGGCAGAGCCGAGAGCGGGAAGAACACCGGGCTGGCGAACATCAGGATCGGCAGGAACGTGTTCAAAGCGTGTCCGACGTCGCGCACGAAGGTCGCCAACGAAGAGAGAATCCAGATCAGGCCTAAGACGATCATGGCGAAGGGCGCGAAGAACAGCGGGATCAGGATGGTCTCGATCGGCGGCAGGCCCTTGAAGCCGGTGTAGGCAATCAACAACAGCGCCATCGCCACGGCATAGCGGAACGTCGCGTGCCCGATCGCGACCCAGGGGAGAATTTCGACCGGAAAGACGATCTTCTTGATGAAGACGCGGTTGTCGCGGATCAGGTTCGCAGCGGAATAGGCGCATTCCATCAGGAAATCGAACAGGATCAGCCCCGAGAAATATGTGAAGGCGATCAGCAGCGGATCGTTGACCTGGCCCTGCCACCGCGGCTGGATCAGAATACCGAATATGAACGCGTAGGTGCTCAGCCGGACGAGCGGGCCGGCGGCGACCCAGAAAACTCCGAGCACGGTGCCGCGAAAGCGGGATTGAATGTCGCGCACAACAAGGCTCGACAGCAGTTCGCGGCTGCGCCAGGCGCACGTCACCGGGGCGAAAGCCCAATCCACGATCTTCCTTGGGGTCGATCTGGACGATAGCTGCGCTTCAACCAACACGGCAGTGTCCTTGCATTGTGCCTCGGCGACAAAGCAGCCGGTAGTCATGCCCCCCGACGTGCTCGTTTGCCCGTTATCCGGCACTGGGTGGGACTTTAGCGTGAGACTGCCCAATCTGCCAGTTGCCGGTTCGCCGCAGCGTGCCCGGCAGGTGCGGTCGATCGCCGCCAGGCGGCTCGGCGACCCGAAGGAATTCGGCGCCACCTGCGCGTTCCTGTGCAGCGCCTTTGTCGGCTTCATGTCGGGCCAGAACCTCCACCTCGACGGCGGTTCGTATCCGGCCCTGATCTGACCGCCTTTCCGCCATGCGGAAGGCTGCACCGCCCGCATTGACGCTTTGCCCGTTTCGGCGTCTATGAAAATGCCGCCCGCGCCCGAAAAGCGCCAGCGGCGTTTGTCTTGGATCTCTCCAGGAATGCGGGACGTTCAGCCAATGGATTTGGGCATTGCCGGTGAAACCGCGCTCGTCCTCGGCGGCAGCAAGGGCCTCGGCTTCGCCTGCGCCTATGAGCTGAGCCGCGCCGGCGCGCGCGTCGCCATCAACGGCCGCAATGCGGACAGCGGCGCGGCCGCGCTCGCCAAGCTCGGCAAGGACGCCGTCTTCGTGCAAGGCGACGTCGCCGACGAAGGCGGCCCGAAGGCCGTCATCGACGCCGTGACGCGCCAGCTCGGGCCGATCCACATTTTGGTGACGAACGCCGGCGGCCCGCCGCCCGGCCAGTTTCACGAGCACGCCATCGAGGTCTGGCGGCGCGCCATCAACACCAACATGCTGTCGGCGGTCGAAGCCGTGCAGTTGGTGCTGCCGGAGATGAAGAAGGCGCGGTTCGGCCGCATCGTCAACATCACCTCCTTCGTGGTGAAGGAGCCGTATCCGAACATGGCGCTCGCCAACAGCATCCGCGTCGGACTGACCGGCGCGATGTCGACCTTGGCGCGCGAAGTCGCCGCCGATGGCATCACCGTCAACAACATCCTGCCGGGCCTGATGGACACCGGCGCGCTGCAGCGCGTGATCGATGCGCGCGTGCGCAAGCAGAACAGCACCGAGAGCGCGGTCCGCCAGGACATGGCGGCGTCGATCCCGACCGGCCGCCTCGGCACGGCGGAAGACTTCGGCCCGCTCTGCGCTTTCCTGTGCTCGCGGCACGCCAGCTACATCACCGCGCAGAACATCGCGGTCGACGGCGGCCTGGTGCGTGGCCTGATCTGACGGAATGACCGACATGCCGACATCCGACCTGAGCGTCGAGCGCCCCGCGCCCGGCGTTGCCGTGCTCCGCTACAGCCGCCCGCAAGCGCTGAACGCGCTCAACGTCACGGTCCGCCGCGAGATGGCCGAGCACCTCAACGCGCTGGCCGAAGACGACAGCGTCCGCGTCGTCGTGCTCGCCGGCACCGAGAAGGCCTTCGCCGCTGGCGCCGACCTCGCCGAAATGTCGAAAGCCGATGCGGTCGAGATGCACGGCTGGAACACCGCCAAGTCCTGGAAGGAGATCGGCGCCTTCCCCAAGCCGTTGATCGCCGCGGTGTCGGGCTTCGCGCTCGGCGGCGGCTGCGAACTGGCGATGCACTGCGACATCATCATCGCCGGCCAGTCGGCGCGCTTCGGCCAGCCGGAGGTGAAGGTCGGCATCATGCCGGGCGCCGGCGGCACCCAGCGCCTGACGCGCGCGGTCGGCAAGTTCCGCGCGAACCTTTACCTCATGAGCGGCCGCACCTTCGACGCGCCGACCGCGCTGACGATGGGCCTGGTCAGCGAGGTGGTTGCCGACGCCGAGGTCGAAAGCGCGGCGCTCAAGCTCGCCGGCGAGATCGCCGCGTTGCCGCCGCTGTCGCTGAAGTTCATCAAGGAAGCGACCGCGCTCGCCGACAACGCCCCGCTCGACGCGGCGCTTGAGTTCGAGCGGCGCGCGTGCCAGTTCCTGTTCTCGACCGCCGACAAGAACGAAGGCATGTCGGCGTTCCTGGAAAAGCGTAAACCTGGCTTCGCGGGGCGTTGAGCGTGACACAAAAGACACCAAAACTCGGCATTATCGGCGCGGGCGCGATGGGGCAGGGCATTGCCCAGGTCGCGGTGCAGAACGGCATACCGGTGGTGATGCTGGATGCGGCGGCCGGCGCCGCCGATGCCGGCCGCGCCAGCGTGCTCCAGCGCGTCGAACGGCTCGCGGCCAAGGGCCAGGCCGATCTCGCCGCCGCGACGGCGCTGTTCCAGGTGGCCACCGGGTATGCCGACTTCGCCGGCTGCGATGTCG
The DNA here is from genome assembly GCA_964372105.1 of uncultured Undibacter sp. Classification (GTDB taxonomy): domain Bacteria; phylum Pseudomonadota; class Alphaproteobacteria; order Rhizobiales; family Xanthobacteraceae; genus Pseudolabrys. Next base: position 1,188 of record CAYJPU010000209.1, on the reverse strand, counting down.
TGGTCGAGGCGGTGGTCGAGCGGCTGGACGTCAAGCAGGCGGTGTTCGGCGAGCTCGAGAAGGTCGTCGGCCCGGACGCCGTCCTGGCGTCCAACACCTCGTCGCTGTCGATCGGCGCCATCGCCCGGTCGTGCCGGCTGCGCGGCCGCGTCGCCGGCATGCACTTCTTCAATCCGGTGCCGTTGATGCGGCTGGTCGAGATCGTGCGCGGCAACGAGAGCAGCGATCAAACGATCGCTTTCATCACCGATCTGGCAAAGCGGCTCGGCCGCACGCCGATCGAGGTCAAGGACACGCCCGGCTTCCTGGTCAATCTCGGCGGCCGCGCGCTGAACACCGAGGCGCTCGCGGCGCTGCAGGAGAACGTCGCCGGTTGCGCCGAGATCGACGCGATCCTGCGCGACTGCTGCGGTTTCCGCATGGGGCCGTTCGAGTTGATGGATCTCACCGGCATGGACGTGAACTTCCCGGTCACCGAGATCGTCTGGAGCGGCTATTTCAACGATCCGCGCCTGCGCTCGACGCCGTTCCACGCCAATTTGTTCCGCAGCGGCCGGCTCGGCCGCAAGACCTCCGGCGGCTATTACGATTATGTCGACGGCAAGCCGGTGCTGCCCGTGCCTGAGGACGCCAGCGCCGGTGCGCCGCCGGCCGCCGTCGTGCTGGCCGAGGACGACGCCTTCCTGCGCGGCCTGTGTGACGCGGCCGGCGTTGCCGTGCTCGCCAAAGACGACGGCCGCGCGCCGATCCTGGTCGCGCCCTGGGGCGAGGATTGCACCGAAGCGGCGCGCCGTCTCGGCGTCGATCACAAGCGGCTGGTGGCGATCGACCCGAGCGGCAAAACCGATGTGCGCGTCACGGTGATGACCGCGCCCGGTTGCGATAAGGCGGTCCGCGCCACGGTGGCCGCGCTCGGCCGCAAGGCCGGCCGGCAGGTGTCGGTGATCGCGGATTCGCCCGGCTTCATCGCCCAGCGCGTCTGCGCCATGGTGATGAACCTCGGCTGCGAGATGGCGCAGATGGGTCTGGCCGATCCGCAGTCGATCGACCAGGCGCTCAAGCTCGGCCTGAACTATCCGCTCGGGCCGCTGGCGATGGCCGACAGCTGGGGCGTCGATAGGGTGTTCCGCATCGTCTCGACCATCCAGCGCATCACCGGCGACGACCGCTACCGGCCGAGCCCGTGGC